>JADHWH010000005.1 GCA_016783555.1 Candidatus Omnitrophota bacterium
CCTTGCGCATACGTATAGGTCATCGATCGTATAAGAATACCTGTCATGCTTTATGACCTTGGAGAAGTCTATTCTCCCGGCATCGCCATAAGGGGCCATGCCCATTACCTTATATTCGCCGTCGTTCATCTGGAAGCCCAGGTACTCTGTCATTGTAGAATAGAAGAGCCCCAGCGAATCTGGATATATAATCTCCTTTATCTTCTTTATCTCGCCTTCTCTTCCTTCGGCAAATAACGTAGAGGTAAACTCCCCTGCCCCGTCTATCGAAAGAATAGCCGCGTCCTTGAAGCCTGATAGATGGTAGCAGCTTGAGGCGTGGGCTATATGGTGTTCTACAAATTCTGTTTTTACCTTGGCGGGGTCTATCCCTGAGGCAATCAGGGTCCTCTTTAACTTATCTATCTTCGCCTCTGCCCTTGAGCGGGTTCGAAGCAAGGTCTTATAGGCATGTGCAGGCCTTGTGCGCCAAGTCCGCTTTGCAAACTGCCACTTCTTCTCATTATACGCATCGAGCGACCATGGATAGGCTACGATATCGATATCCCCCGGCGCTATCCCCGCCTTCTTCAAACAGAACCTTATCGCATTTACCGGGAGCCTCTCCATGGCGTGTTTCTCGCGGATTAGCCTCTCCTCATCGCAGAGCGCGGCAATACTACCGTCAATAAGCAGTGCCGCCGACGGGTCATGTGAAAATGGCGTTGCCACTCCCAATACTATCATCTTTATCTCCTTAGGATGATTATTATATCAAAATACAGAATAATATCAATAAAAATGGTAGCCATAGTTAGGAATCTAAATAGGTTGTTTTTAAAGTTGAATTACACAATTTTAAATGTTAGATTTGCCTTTACGCATGGAAAAAGATAGAGAGTACATAATAGACCTGATCGAGCGATGCGTAAGAGGAGATATCGAGGCATGGGATAGGCTTATCTCCTCTATCAGCCCCTTTATATCTTACGCGATCGAAAAGAAGCTCCAAAGAACAGGCATTGCTTATCAGAAAGCCGATATAGAAAACTTGAAACAGGATATCCTCTTATCCATATGGAAGGATAATAAATTAAAGACGATCAAAGATAAGAAGAAGATCATCCCGTGGATATACACCTTTGCCGGAAACTCCGTATCGGACTACTTAAGGGGCCCTGAGGCCAAGTCTAAGAAATTCCTGCCGTTGGGTAACGCGCTTAAAAGCCCTGAATCCCTGCCGGATGACGCACTCTCAAACAGAGAGATACAGGAGACCTTCGAGCGCGCCTTAAGGGCATTAAACCCTAAAGAGAATATTATTATCAAACTGCTCTTATTATACGGAAAAAAGCATAGAGAGATAGCGGGGATGCTGGATATACCCATAGGTACTGTCCTTGTCTCTGCACAAAGGGCAAGGCTTAAACTAAGAAGAGAGATGAAAAAATTTTTAAAAAATATGTAATAAAATCGCTCCTTTTTACGTCTACTTATATGAAAGGCAGTAAGACTATGAACCAAGGCCCTCTGCTCGGCTTTTTAAAAGAGGATTACCGGAAGAAGATCTCAAGTGCACCTAAAGACTGTGTGCCGTTTGATGAATTATACGATTATGCCGATGGCAGACTGCCTCTTGAGGCGAGAAGGAGGATAGAATCGCATCTTGCCGGATGCTATCACTGCCTAGATGCTGTGGTGTCGATCAATAAGGGGATGATGGATTTCAACAATAGAAGGAGGTATAAGTTGAAGACGGAGAATATATTCTTAAGCTTCGCATTGATATCTTTCCTATTATCTTTTGTATTCGGTAGATACTTTATTCAGTTTTTAGCCGCTACCATAATCTTGAGTATGAAATGGATAGTTGAGAGCAAGACCAACAAGATGCTGGTCTTGATATATGAGGCATGGAAGAGCGGCGGCGAAAGAGGGGCCGGAAGGGTCCTTAAAGAGCTAAATACAAAAAAGCGGATTGATATATAAAAAATATGTAATAAAACCGGGCTTTTTTACGTCTACTTATATAGGGCGTCACAAAAGTGCCGCCCTTGATTGCAGAGATTATTATAGGCTGAATGAGACTTTCGTGACAGCCTATCTACTTATAGTGAAAGGAGGTGAGGCAAATGACGCAGGATACCAAGATCGAGGTGGTGAGGTTGCACCGCTTCGAAAACGACGGTCCCATCAAGGCCTTTTGTGATATCCAGTTCGATGATGACTATATCATAAAGGGCTTCAGGGTAGTCGAGGGAAAGGAAGGGCTCTTTGTGGGCATGCCTACCGAGGTCGGAAAGAACGGCAAGTGGTACAGTACTTTCCAGCCGCTTACAGACGATGTAAAGAATCGCCTGCAAGATACGGTAATCAGGGCCTACGAGGAGTAAAGGATGAGCCAAAGAGGCATTATATTAGGCAAGATCTGCGAGGATAAAGCCGTCGGGTTCCTTAAGAGAAACGGCTATAAGATTCTCGAGAGAAACTACCGAAGCCGCTTCGGCGAAATAGACGTTATCGCCAAAGAGGGTGATTCTGTGGTCTTTATCGAGATAAAATCGCGCGCCTCTCCCCTCTTTGGCCCGCCCTACCTTCGCATTACAAAAAGAAAAAAGGAACATATAGTAAAGAGCGCGCTTTCATACTTAAAAAGATGGGGCTTAACAGATACGGACTGCAGAATCGATATAGTATCCGTAAGCCTGGATAAAAAAGATCCTATAGAATTGATAAAGAACGCCTTTGGCGTTTGATAACGGAGGGTTAGATGCTGGCCAGGGTTGAATCGTGCTGCACAAGCGGCATAGACGCGCATGTAGTGGATGTCGAGGTTGATACGGGCGGCGGGCTTCCCGGTTTCTCGATAGTGGGACTGCCCGATACCGCAATAAGAGAGAGCAGGGACAGGATAAAGGCGGCTATAAAGAATTCCGGCTTTGAATTTCCGCCGAAAAGAATAACGGTAAACCTGGCGCCGGCCAATATAAAAAAAGGCGGACCCGGATTCGACCTACCTATAGCCATAGGAATCCTTGTAACAAACGGCATATTAAGCCAAGAGTCTGTAAGAAATAGGGTAATATGCGGCGAGCTTTCACTGGACGGGAATGTAAAACACCTTAAGGGGGTTCTTCCTATAGTAGTAAAGTTGAAGGACTTTGATAAAAAGGATATCATACTCCCCAAATCGAACGCAGACGAGGCATCCTTTGTGAAGGGCATAAAGATATATCCTGTATCGGAGTTGCAGCAAGTCGTTGGTTTTTTGAAAGACGAAATAAAATTAAAGCCATTAAAGTCTAATTCAAGAATACTCTTTAGGAAGAACTCGCAATACAAAGTAGACTTCAGTGAGGTCAAGGGTCAATTGTCTGTAAAGAGGGGCCTTGAAGTAGCTGCGGCGGGCGGCCATAACACCCTCTTGATAGGCCCTCCCGGAGCGGGAAAATCCATGCTGGCAAGGAGGCTTCCTACAATAATCTCTGACATGACATTTGACGAGGCCCTCGAGACCTCCAAGATACACAGTATCGCAGGGATTCTTTCACCTAAAAAGGGCCTCATAGCGACAAGGCCATTCCGTCTGCCCCATCATACTATATCAGACTCCGCCCTGGTAGGCGGAGGGACATACCCAAGGCCGGGAGAGATAAGTCTCGCCCATAACGGCGTCCTATTCTTGGATGAGCTCCCGGAGTTTAACAGAAACGCCTTAGAGGTACTGCGGCAGCCTATTGAAGACGGCGAGATTACAGTCTCCCGAATATGCGGTACTGTTACGTACCCCGCTAGGTTCATGCTCGTCTGCGCTATGAATCCCTGCCCGTGCGGGTACTTCACAGACCCTAAAAAAGAGTGTCACTGCACCCCCTATCAGATACAGCGGTATCTCTCCAGGATCTCAGGACCCCTTTTGGACAGGATAGACATACACCTCGAAGTGCCGCGGCTTACGTATGAGAAGTTATCTCAAAAGCGGAGCGGCGAACCGTCAGGCAATATACGCGAAAGAGTAAACGACACAAGGATTATCCAAAAAAGACGATATAATAAAGACGGCATAAACTTCAATGCCCATCTCGAGTCAAAGATGCTCGATAGATACTGCGTGCTCGATAAAGAAGGTGAGGAGCTTCTCAAGATGGCGATACTCGAGATAGGCCTGTCTGCAAGGGCATATGATAAAATTCTAAAGATAGCAAGGACTATCGCGGATCTCGATGGAAAGGAGAATATAGAGGCAGGGCATATTTCAGAAGCGATAGGGTATCGTTCTTTAGACCGTAACCTATGGGCCTAATATACCAACCCAAATAGCGCGAATATCCGCGAATATCGGAATATCCGGAATATCGGGACGTGCCAAAACTCGATCTCTGGCATGTCCCAATTCCTAACGGTGGGCTGTCCCCAATGTACGTATATAAAAAAAGGAGATTGTATTATGCCAAGAATAGCAAGATTGATAATTGAAGACGGTTGTTACCATGTTATAACAAGAGGTATTGAAAAAAAACAAACTTTTATCAAAGATCCGGATTACCAAAGATACCTTAAACTTCTCAAAAAATGCAAGAAACAATTATCATTTAAACTCTACGGATGGTGCCTTATGCCTAATCATCCTCATTTAATAATTTTCTCAAACAGCCTTAGTAAAACTATGCACATGATTAATTTTTCCTACGCACAATACTTTAATGGCAACTACAATAGAACGGGATACTTATGGCAAAATAGATTTAAAAGTTATGTAGTACAAAAAGACAAATATCTTTTAAATCTTATCGCATATGTAGAATATAACCCTGTCAGAGCAAAGATTGTAACTAATCCTGAAGACTATAAATGGAGTAGTTATAGAGCAAGGGTATTTGGCGAGGATGAATTCAAGCTGCTGGATCCGATTGAGCTTTAGTTCGGGGACAGGCCAGAGTTCGGATATGGGACAGGCCAGAGATTGCAAAATGGCACGTCCCTTAATCTCTAATCTTAATCCCCCTTACCTTCAGAACCGTCCCATCTCACTAAGATAAGAGGGATTAGGAGAGTTAAATAAAATTTCTCTTGTAAAACCAATAAAAAAGTGGTAAATTTTTAAAGGGTATAACATTAAGGAGATATTTATGATTGAGCACTCCGTAATAATACCGCTCTATAATGAGCGGGCTAACCTGGAGGAATTATATACAAGGCTTTCCAATACCATAAAGAAGGTCGATCAGCCATATGAGATTATATTTGTCGACGACGGCAGCACAGATGGTTCTTTCGATATCTTAAAAAGGTTTAACCAGAAAGACCCCGCTGTAAAGGTCATACGGTTTTCAAGAAATTTCGGGCAGGAGGTAGCCTTCGAAACAGGCTTTAAGCATACCAAAGGCAGATATGTTATTCAGCTGGATGCCGATCTCCAGAATCCTCCCGAAGAGATACCAAAACTGATAGAAAAGAGCCGGGAAGGATATGATATAATCTACGGCATCCGTAAAGGAAGAAAGGATTCCATCTTCCGTAAGACCGCTTCCAAGCTCTTCCATTTTATAATGCTGAGGTTCTTCAGAATAAGGATACCTAAGGAAGTAAGTACGTTCAGGGTAATAAAGGGAGAGCTCGCCAGAGAGATAGCCAACCTTCCGGAAAAGTCCAAATTCTTCACCGCCTTGGCCTCATGGGCAGGGGCCACCCATTCTTTCGTCGAGATAGAACATAGCCCAAGAAAAAGAGGTACCTCCAAATGGAGCTTGATAAGACTGGCCATCCACAGTCTGGATCTGGTAATAGGACACACGGCTATACCCCTGCGGATGATAAGTCTCTTTGGGCTTTTATTCTCACTATTAGGTTTTATACTCGCAATCTATATGGTATATAGAAAGCTTGTCACCGGAATAGCTGTGTCCGGTTTTACGTCAATATTTACCGCGATAACCATATTTTCCGGGGTACAGCTGCTTTCATTGGGCGTAATAGGAGAATACCTCTCAAGGACATACGCAGAGGCGCAACGCAGGCCAGACTGCATAATTAGAGAAACCCTGGGTCTTTAACCGCTTGAATGTGAAAAGAATTACGATTATGATCGTGGGGGCAGGCATATATCAGCTGCCTGCCATTATCGCCGCTAAAAAGATGGGTCTAAAGGTTGTCGCGATAGACAAGAATCCATCTCTGGAAGGCATGCGGTTAAGCGATGTACCCGGCGAGATAAGCACTACGGATATAGAGAACGCCTTAATCCTGGCCAAGAAAAATAAGATAAAGGGTATCCTCACCATCGGAAGCGATGTATCCCTCCCCACCGTCTCTATCATCGCCCAGAAGTTAGGGCTAAAAGGACTGCCCCTCGAAACCATAAAGGCAAGTTCGGTAAATAAAGATAAAATGCTTCACAAGCTCTCTCTTGCCGGGCTGCCCGTTGTAACGCACCGCAAATTCAAAAGATTCAAAGATTGTCTCAATTTTGCCGCTAAGGATAAGTTCCCTTTGATCTTAAAACCCATTGACGGCTGGGGCAGCAGGGGCCTATCCAGGGTAGACTCTAAAAAAGAATTAAAAGACGCCTTCGATAACGCCATGTCTTATTCCGCAAAGAAAGAGATCTGCGCAGAAGAATATGTCGAAGGCAAAGATACCACCTGCGAGGCCTTTATCCTTAAAAAAAGACTGGTATTCTCGGCTTTTACAGAAAAGCGTCTAACGGACCCCCCGTACTACGCCCCTGTAAGCCATATAATGCCTCTTCGGATAGGCAGAACCCGGGAGTCGGAATTAAAAGGGATTGTCGAAAAAGCGGCCGATGTTATGGATATCGATGAAGGGCCGATGGATGTTGATATCAGACTAACACCCTCCGGCCCTCGGATAATCGAATTAGCCGCCAGATTAGGCGGAAACTGCGTACCGCAGCTGGTTAAAGAGAGCTTTGGCTTTGATATCATCGAAGCCGCGATAAACTTAAGCCTCGGCAGGAGGCCTAAGATTAAAAAGACCAAGAAGGACTTCTCGGGTGTCAGTATACTCGGTTCTAAAAAAGCGGGTTATGTAAAGGATATACGCGGTATCGAACAGGCAAGAAGAATAAGAGGCATTTCAGAAATATATATAGATGTAAAACCCGGCGACTCTGTAAATACCTTTAAAACCGGCTCTGATAGAATTGGACATATAATTGCCAGGGCAACAACTAAGGAGAGAGTGAAAAAAAATATCTCCCATGCATTAAACCTTCTAAAAATAAAGATTGAAAAATAATCTGATTTATTAAACGAAGTATGTTTATATGAAGATTCTTTTAATCCAACATGCCAAAGAGAATATAGAATCTTATCCAATCGGCCTGGGATACATTGCCGGCGTTCTGCTTGGAGAAGGGCATCAGGTCTATTTTTTTGACGCAGCTTTTGAATCAGACTCTATAAATAGCCTACTTAAGGTTATTCAAGAATTTAAGCCGCAGGCGCTTGGCTTTACGTTGATGACTTCGCAATATAGCGAATTCTTAATACTTATGCGGCAAGTAAGGGCGCGCATGACATATAAACCCACAGTAGTAGTAGGCGGAGCACATGCCAGCGCCGATTCTGAGCGTGTCCTAAGAGATGGTTTGGCTAATATTGTGGTTAGATGTGAAGGAGAGATTGTGGCCCAACAGCTTTTCTATGCTTTAGAGCGCGGGGATGATTTTTCACAGATTAAAGGCATAGCATATCTCGACAAAAACGGAAATTATGTACAGGCCGAAGATGCGGAATATATTGAAAACCTCGATGCCCTGCCAAAACTTCCCTATAACCTCTTAAAGATAGATCGTTATCTGGGCAGGATTCATGGTCTCCCTGTAGTCAACATTCAAACTTCCCGCGGATGTCCGCACAAATGTGTCTTTTGTTATCGCGGTCCTTCTGGCGGGCGGCGGGTTCGCTTCAGGAGTGTCCATAATGTGCTTCAAGAGATTAGTCTGCTTTATAAAGATTATGGCTTTCGGGCCTTCAATTTTTGTGACGACATACTCACATTAAAGCGCGATAGAATTCTAGAGCTTTGCAAAATGATTATTGCATCTAATCTTAAAATTTTTTGGACGTGTGAGACGCGTGTCGATTGCGTTGATTACGAGCTCCTATCATATATGAGAAGGGCTGGTTGCGTGTGTATACATTTTGGCGTTGAATCCGAAAGCCAGGAGATTATCGACAAGCTGCAAAAGAAAATTACAAAACCCCAAGTAAAAGAAGCATTTGCAAATTGCCAAAAATTACATATCGCGACATTAGCCTTCTTCATGTTCGGAACACCGTGGGATACCGATGAGGGTATACGGGAAACGATTGAATTTGCCAAAAAACTGAAATCAACCATAACTGTATTTCTCTGCGCAATGCCGTATCCAGGAACTCAGCTACGGGAACTTTTCATAGAAAGCGGCATGCATGTTCCCGAAGACTACAGGGAATACCGTCAGTTCATCGAAGGAGAATATACCTCAAGCACAGGAAAGAATAAAATTAAAAGAGACCAGAGTGATGTCAAAAATATATGCATAAATGCGACAAAAGAAATTGTCAAAAGCCAAATACTTGATGTTCCATCATATCTGCGCCTGGTGATAGAATACATTAACCTATATGGTCTTACAAATTTTATCATGAGAGTTATAAAAAGATTTTATTTAATGACAGGGAAATCCTGATTAATCTTAATCTCTACTGGAATATCAGCGGGTCTTAGGAAATAGAGGTTGGTAAAAATGATTCGATTTACTGAATTAATTAAAGACAGACTAAAAAAATACGAGCTCTATAACAAAAAAGAGTACTGGGACAAAAGAACTCTTCAGCGCAAGGGGTTGGCCAGGTCTATGTGGTCGAGCAATAACTACAATAGCTGCTTAGACGCCCTTGAGAAGAAGATCATCTATAATTACCCAGCTCCCCTGGATGGCTTGATAGTATTGGATTTAGGCTGTGGTATAGGCCGAATCTCAACCTACCTTGCCAGTTGTGGCGCTCATGTTACAGGCCTAGATATCAGTCCAGCTACGATAAAAGCGGCGGAGAGAGAGATCTTGCCAAACGTAAAAGGAAAAATACAATATATATCAGGCGACCTCTTCACAAAAGAGCTGCAAAAAGAGTCGTTTGATATCGTCCTTGGTATAGCTATGCTTACCATCATCTTTAGCAATAAAGAACGCTTTGAAAAAGGCATAGAGAGGATATGTCAACTCACAAAACCAGGTGGAAAAATACTCTTAATAGAACCTATCCACAGCATATGGTTTTTGAAAAGGATCTGTGGTTTTAAACTACAAAGATGGATCTTGGAATTCGAAAAGAATGGTGCCATGCTTTCAAACAGAACCGGCCTGGCATTCTATCCTTTCAGAATTTTCTTAGCATTTCTTAATTTACCCCTGGTTATTACAAAACCTCTATTTCTGATTGGCGAATTTATACTAAAATTACCCTTTATGGACTGGTTTTCTGATTACAAGGTTTTGCTTTTTAGAAAGAAAAATAATTAAAGGAGGAGATATGGCAAAGAAGTCGATTTTAATAACAGGCGGCGCAGGGTTTATCGGTAATGCTTTCGTAAAGCATCTCTATAAAAAATATCCCAATTATAAGATCTTCGTGCTGGATGCCTTAACTTATGCCGGTGATGCTGAAAATTTCAGCGAGTCTACAAAAAAGGATAAGCGTTTTAATTTCTGGTATGGCAATGTAAAGAATATAAACATAGTAGATAAGCTGGTCGCCCAATGCGACGTCGTGGTCCATATGGCTGCAGAGACACATGTGGCAAGGTCGATTTTTGACGATACCATATTTTTCGAAACTGACGTCATGGGAACCCAGGTGGTGGCCGGCTGTGTACTCAAGCATTATAAAACAATTGAGAGATTCATACACGTCTCCACATCAGAGGTGTACGGAACGGCCTTAAAGGCACCTATGACCGAAGAACACCCTTTAAATCCTACCACCCCTTATGCCAGCGCCAAGTGCGGCGCAGACAGGCTGGTCTATTCTTACTGGGCAACTTATAACCTCCCCGTAATAATACTCAGACCTTTTAATAATTACGGCCCGTTCCAGCATCTGGAAAAGGTAATACCCAGGTTTATAACCAACGCCATACTCAACGAGCCGTTAACCGTTCATGGAACAGGCCAAAACACCAGAGACTGGACATTCGTAGAAGACACCTGCGCGGTCATGGACCGGGCCGTCCATGGCAATATAAAAAGGCTAAAAGGAGAGGTTATAAATATAGGGAGCGGGAATGATGTCAGCATAAACAATGTCGCCCAGCTGGTCTTGGAAATCATGGATAAGTCAAATTCTCTTATAAAACATGTCGGTGATAGGCCGGGTCAAGTATCCAGGCATATATCCTCAACGGTAAAATCTAAGAAGTTGTTACGGTGGAAGGCCTCGACTAAATTCGAAGAAGGGCTCCGCAAGACTATATCCTGGTATGAAGATAACAGAGATTGGTGGCAGAAGCTTTTGTGGATGCGTTCAGTTCCGATAATAACAGAGAAAGGGAAGGTGGAATATCGCTAAGGAGAGAATATCCGGATTTGACGGGTCGTCTTTCGGGCCTCTCTCTTTTGTGGTAAAGACGCATTTTTGGCATGTTGTGCGCAGGGAGATAATCTACCAGTTTCTCAAAAAATCCTTCTGCGGAAACCTAAACCTTAAGATGCTCGAGGTTGGGATAGGCAACGGCGATGTCGCCTGCTTTTTAAAAAATAAGGGTATCGATATGGAAGGCGCTGATATCTTTCCGGAGGCCATCGCAAATTGTAAAAAGATATTAGATATCCCCCTTCATCAGATGGACGCGCTTAAGATTCCCTTTAGGGAGAGATACGACATAATCGGGGCCTTCGACTTACTCGAGCATATAGATAATGACACATTGGCGCTTAAGAATATCTTTTCCGCATGTAAGACCGGTGGGAAGATAATCGTCACGGTCCCGGCAATGAGACTTTTGTGGGGATATTTTGACATAGGATCGCATCACAAGAGGCGTTATTCCAAAAGGGAGCTTAAGGAAAAGATGGAAGAGGCAGGTTTTAAAATAGAGAGGATTTCTTTCTTTATGACACTTCTTTTTCCCGTTTTATTTATCTATAGATTACTCTTTGGCATGACCAAGAGCGCCAGGAAAGTCGAAACAGGCCGAATAACAATATCGCCAGAGCATAAACCCACTCCGATATTAAACAATATAATGCTTTTTATTTTTAGAATTGAAAAATGTTTGTTAAATTTTGTTAATCTCCCATTCGGGACCAGTCTTATCGCTATAGCGAGAAAGGTATAATCATGAAAAATAGGCTTGCCTTATACGGCGGAAGGCCCGTGCGATCCCGGTTCTTAAGATTTCACAGGTCAACAACCGATAAAGAGGAAGAGAAGGCCGTCGTAGACGTTTTAAGAAGCGGCTGGCTTACAAGGGGACCGGCCACAGAGAGGTTCGAAAATGCCTTTTCTAAATATGTCCGTTCGAGATATGCCCTGGCCCTTAATTCCTGCACCGCCGCTCTCCATCTGGCCTTAGCGGGTACGGGCATAAAAAGCGGCGAGGAAGTCATAACCACACCTACCGGGTTTGCCTCCAGCGCAAATGTTATAGTCCATCAAGGGGCCAAGCCGGTATTCGTGGATGTAGAAGAGGATACCCTTAATATGGATCCGGAAAGAATAGAGTCTAAAATTAATAAAAAGACCAGGGCCATCCTTCCGGTAGACTTCGCCGGGCACCCTTGCGAAATCGAAAGGATAAACAGAATAGCGCGAAAATACGGGCTTGTGACCATAGAGGACGCGGCCCATAGCCTCGGCGCAGAGTTCAAGGGTAAAAAGGTAGGCCCTCTGATGGATCTTACGGCCTTCAGCTTTTACGCGACTAAAAATATCACTACGGGTGAAGGCGGCATGCTGACAACAAATAATAAAAGATTGATAGAGAAGGTCAGGCCCTTAAGCCTGCACGGTATATCCAGGGATGCCTGGGATAGATACGGTCTCAAGGGATACAGGCACTGGAACATAGAGGTGCCGGGATATAAATATAATATGTTCGACCTGCAGGCGGCTTTAGGCATTGAGCAATTGAAAAAAATAGATAAATTCTGGGAGAAAAGATTCAAATGTGTCCAGGTCTACAATAAGGCCTTCGGCGGGATACCGGAGATCTCCACGTTGTCATCTAAAAGATATGTAAAGAACGCACACCATCTATATGTAATAATACTAAAGACCGAACTTTTAAAAACGGACAGGGATACCATCCTAAACGCTATTCAAGCGGAAAATATCGGGGTAGGGGTCCACTTCAGGGCAATCCATCTGCACCCTTACTATAAAAAGCGATTCAAATTTAAACGAGGAATGTTTCCTAATGCAGAATACTCCTCCGACAGGGTAATCTCTCTACCCTTATACCCTTCTTTAACAAACTCTGATCTGCGAGATGTCATCTCCGCGGTCAAGAAGGTAATAGCTTTTTTCAGAAAATAGAAAGATATAATAATCTAAAAAGGTATAGGCAGCCAATCCATAGGCGTAAAAAAAACATACATGAAGGCGAGTCTTACAGACCAAAAAGCGGAGACGGCTATTAATGCCAATACCGCAATATCGCCGGAGCGTTTGGCAATCCTCAAATTAAAGGCCTCTTTTATGCGGTATAAGACGCATCCTGCCAATACGGCCAGCGCCGGATATGCCGGCAGCATATATCTATTCTCTTTTCCCTTCGTTAGAAGAGTCAGCGCTAAAAAGAATACTAAGCTCCATGTCACCAGCAGAAATTTTGCTTTTCTGTTTTTAAAAGAGAGCGACAAAGAGACGGCTGAAAGAGCAAGCAGCGGATTTTGATAAGCGATATCCGCCGGATAAGTATACCACGGCCTGCTGCGCACCATCTTAAACCAGTTCATAACCTCCAATACATTTTCTTGTGATGGAAAATGGAGCGGGTTTCCAAAGGTCTTGGTTATGACCCAAAACCATGGAAGGGTAATCAAAAAAGCCGTTATGGCGTATGCCCACAAGTTCCTGTCAAATAATACCGAAATTACGCCATTAAAACCCTTCAGCCTCTCTTTATTCACCCATAAATGATAGAGGCCGACTATCGAGATTAAAGCTATAGCGGATGTCTTAGTCAAAATAGCAAGCCCCCATGAGATCCCGCCTAATATTGCGTAAAAAATATTCTTCTTTTCGTCGGCTATATAAAAGAGCGCGAGCGACAGCGCTATAAAGAAGGTCAGGGCGGTATCCGCCCATACCCTGCTTGAAGACATAATATCTATAGGGCTTACGCTCAATAAAAGCGCCGCATACAGGGCTATATGTCTGTTAAAGTAAGTTTTACAAAAGATAATGAGCAAAATAATAGTCAATATGCTGAAAGAAAACGGCACGATTGTCCTGTAAAATTCAAACTTCAGAAATCTTGGTAGTCCTTTATCATTAAACTGCGGCTTTTTTGCCATTAAATAATCTTTTCCCCCTGCAAAGATATCGTGCGAAAACTTGATAAGGTATGGCAATACCGGCGGAGCGTAAAAAACGGGTTCATCATAAAAGTTAAAACCGTCTTTTTTATGGACTGCCAAGAGTGTTCGTTCAGGATTCTTTTCATGGATTATCAATGTAGTATGGTCGTTTATCTTGCGAAGACCGACCTCCTGCAGGTTATATCCGTTAAAACCAAACTTATCCAATTTCATGGCAACAGCAGTATAAAAGACCTGGTCGCCGGTATTATGGGACTGGAAGAAAGTGCCGAGTCTCAATGAAAAGGCAAACACGGCTACGCAGAAAAATATCAGCGTCCATAAAAGCGGGGGAAATCTATCTATCCGTTTCTTATGCTGCGGGAATACCTTATCGCCGGAGTCCCCTTCTTCTTTATATTTTTTAATAAACCTGATAATATCCTTTTTTGGCACGCCCAGGGTCTTGGCCAGTTTATTCTTCGAGAGAGTCTGGTAATGCTCCAATATATATCTCTTCTGGTAATCAGTGAGCTCGCTAGCCATATTAGCAAAAACCTCTCTTTCTTGTACCTCTCTCTTTTAAGCGGTTCTACAACGCCTCAATATCTCTCTTCTGTATCCAGCCCTGTTTGCCATCAGGTCTTTTTATCTTCACCCAATCTATCTTTGAAGTAACTAAAGTAACGCATTCGCCTTCGTTCAGCGAAAAGAATGTAGTCGCCTCATCAAGCGGTTCGAATCTGGCGTTTGTGCCATCGGTGATAATGACTCCTTTCTTTTCAATAACCGTCCTTGAAACCTGCACATACAACACGGATGAAAAGACAATTAAAAGCGCAGAAACTAACAAAGTAATATATATTAATATCCTTCTTATCTTTTTTATAAAGATAAAAAGGACAAGCGCGAGTGATAAAATGAAATAAGTCACCGAGGTAAATAGAGTAATCTTATCGAGGCTGAAGGCGTCAGCCAGTTTAAAGAACTGGCGCGCAAAGAATCCCCTTTCGGGCCTGACGGCGCCGCCTTTAATGAGAGAGCGGGCATATTCTAAATTGGACTTTAAGTCCGCATCCCGGGGTAAAAATCTCTTTGCCCGGAGATAATTCAGTATTGCCTTACCCAACGAGCCATTCTTAAAATAGGCGTTGCCGATATTATAATAGAGCGGGCCGCTTTCGAACCCTGAATCAAGGGCTTTTTGGTAATTTAAAACAGCCTCCTTGAAATCGCCTTTCCTGTACTGGGTATTTCCCTGATAGAATAACGAGCGGGCCTGGCTCTCCTCATTGCAAAAAACATCCTCTGCGAATAGAGCTATCAGCATTAAAGAGAGTACCGCTATCTTAAATCTCACCCCGTTAGACCTTCTGGCGCAATTCTTATTGTAAGGTCTAACGGGGCTCATATCTTTATCCTCTCGAGTCTGTCGATAATCTCACCGAACAATCTATAGGTCTTATCCATATCCTCTCTTGTTATGCTCGACGGCGCATAACGCGCCATGTCGCAGTCGGCAAAACATTCCTTTAATTTATTAAGGATATCGCCGTTTATATTACGGCGGCTTAAATCCTCCACAACATCAGAGGTTATTCCTCCGGTAGGGAGGTGGAATTTATCGCCCAGGTATTCCTGCAGCGCTTTAAAGACCGCGTTGTAAAATTCGGCGGGCTTGCCTGCGGCAAGAAGCCCGTGCGCCATACGTAGATTCTTCCTTGCCTTGCGCGGGGCGCGTATCCTGCGGGCATAGCGGACGTCACGCTGGAGGCGCTCTCTCCTTTTCTGGAATAGAAATAGGCCCATGACGGTCAATAAGGGAATAAATTGAAGTACGATAAATAATCTATTTTTATACAAAAAATCATCTTTCCGGCGCAGCGTGCCGGGGGCATCTTTAATGTATATGATGTCCCTGCCGAGGATTTCCATTCTGCCTGTCTCTCCTCTCGGTGCCGCGGGGGCTTCGAATACCCGGAGTTCTTCGCCTTTTGGAAGGGGTCTTACCGTTATCGGTATCGGGCCTTTTGCAACAGTGTGATAATCGCCTGTTTTTGTATTAAAAAAGCTAAAGATTATCCGGGGTATCTCTTTGATCTTATCGTCTTTAGGGATTACGACCTGTTCAAATATCTTGCGGTTTGCCTCCTGCTTGCTCTCCGGATCATAAACCTTAAAGCCGTCTCCTAAGCCGAGCGAAGGCGCCTCGACAGTCTTAAAATTGCCTTCTCCCGTAATAGTCATCTTCAGAGTAATCGGGTCTCCTGCCTTTATCTCTTTCGGGTCACACTCGAGATAGAATCTGTAGTCTCCGATCGCCCCTTTAAAGCCGGCGGGGACGTCCTCCTTAGGCAGTTCGGTAATTGTAACGGGGATATTCAGGGATGTTAAATTTAAAGGATGGCGCTCATAATGCTCAAAGAAATCATCGAACGGGTCAGAGCTGAAAAAGTCATCGTCGAAGGAGCTCGATCGCCTTCTTCTGCTCTTTTTTATGAGTAGATTGCATTTCAACTCTGCCGGGCCTAATTTAAGCTGGCCAGGGCGAATCCCGTATACATTTGTGGTAAACTCTACGACTTCATAAAGATTGCCGCTTAAGACCTCGCGATACTGTCTGGGTTTATCGTATTTATCGACCAGGAATCCCTCGTGAGAAAATTGCGGATACTGTATATCCCTTACAGAGAGCCTGCGCACATAAAACTTAATCATAACGGGGATGATTTCATTTATATACGCCCTCTTCTTTCCCGCCTCCATGATAAGAAATACCCTATCCTCTAAACCCGAGAGCTTCTCATCGTAAGCCTTCTCTTCCACCGAGCGAGAGGTTTGGCCAAACTGCGATTTTTCAACCTCTATCTGTATAGGATTTGAGGTATAGGTCCTGCCTTTATAATGGACAACAAGAGGGGGGATTTGAAATATACCCGTCCTCAAAGGATGGAGGGTATACATATACGTAATAGATGTAGACGTCACGCCGTTTACTATAGATATGCGGCTTGAGGGGCCCAGGTACTGCCATTTAAATCCCTCTATATCGGGCAGGTCCGGAGGGGGTATATTCTGCGTGCCGTAAAAATTGAGGTCCAGCCTGACAATCGAGCCGAGATAGACCTTATTTCTATCCGCCGTTACCTCAAAGCTTATATCCTCGGCAAGAGAAATCGAAGAAACGGAGACAATAATAAGAAAGAGGATAAAAACTCTTTCTAAGCTCTGAATTTTTAATTTCTGCTTTAAATCTTTCATCTTTTATTTTATGCTACCAATCCTTTACAACCGGGGCTATCTCTCGTATAGGCATCTTCTCCTTATACAACCCCTTCGGCTCCTCTTCCTGGCCGTAATTATCTAAAAGGCTGCGCGCCTCTTCTTCGGACATGCCTTCTGTAGGCTCTTCTGGCCTCGGCCCTGGCTCTGGCTTTCTCTTCGTCTTTTCTTCTTCTCTCTTCTCTCCTTCGGGCCTCGTGCCTTCCCTATCCTGCTCTTCCCTCTCTTTCTCCTCAGGTCTCTTATCCGTCTGTTCTTTGTCTCTCTTTTTCTCCTCTTGTCTGTCTTGTTCTTTATCTTTCTTCTCTTGAGATTCCTTCTCTTCTTTATCGTCTTTTTGTTCTTCATCCTCGCTTTTTTGTTCTTCCTGCGACTGGCCCTTACTCTCTTCACTCTGAGGTTCTTTCTCTTCGCTTTCGCCCTCTTTTTGTTTTTCTTCCTCCTTCTGTTGCTGGTCTTTCTTCTCCTCTTTTTTTTCTTCCTGCTGCTGGTTCTCTTTTTCTAGGAGACGGTCCAGCTCTTTTTTAACAAAATCGTAATTATATCCTGCGTCTTCGTCCTCCGGCTCAAGCTCCAGGGCGTGTTCATAATGGCGCAGGGATTCTCTTAAAAGGCCGATGGCATTTTGGAGATCTGTATCTTCCTGGCTTATCCCGTATTTATACTTGGCGTTGCCGACATTGTAGCTTGCCATCTCCTCCAAAGACCCGTCTTGCGAAACCAGGGCCTTTTGGAAATGGTTTACAGACGCCTTATAATCGCCTGTCTTATACAACGCGGCTCCGATGTTGAAGTTGACGATATCTGAATCGGGAGAATTTAAGAAGGCCTTTTCATACTCTTTCAACGCCTCCCCGAACTCGCCTTTATTATACAATAGATTGCCTTCTTTTACCTCTCCTTTCGGCTGCTCGGCGGCGTAAGAGAAATTCACAAAACAAAAGACAATAATAGCGCCTGATAAAAATTGCCTCATCTTCTTTTCCTGTCATTGATAAAAGGTTCTATAATCAAAAGCGTCAGGGCCAAGCATAGCGGTATCTGAAAACGTTCGTTATAGTGTTTGGCCATTTGCGCTTTTATCTCTCTTCTTTCCATCTTAGACAATCTCCTCTCGTAGATAAGATCAAGGCCGAATTCGGCCCCGCTTGAGCGGACATACATTCCTTCTGTGATAAGCGCGATCTTCTGCAAAATATTTTCGTTCAATCTCGATTTTACTATGTTTTCCTCTTTGTCTTTTAAGAATCTTCTCTTTCCGCTTTTATCGGTTGTCCATATAAGCTCTCCTTCGGCCGTGCCTACCCCTATACAGAATACCTTTATATTCTCCCGCGCGGCCTCCTCTGCGGCTCTGACCGGATCTCCCTCATGGTATTCCCCGTCTGTTATAATAACGAGAATCTTGTATTTCTTCGCCCCGCCTTCGTAGCTTTTTACAGCCCTCATTATGGCGCTGGAGATGGACGTGCCGCCTCTAGGTATTGTGCTTATGCTCAAATCGTTAAGGGCCAGCAGGAAACCGTTGTAGTCTACGGTAAGCGGGCACTGTAAAAACGCCGTGCCGGAGAAGGCAATAAGGCCGATTCTGTCGCCCTTTAGTCTCTTAACCAGGTCTCTTATGGCCAGTTTAGACCTCTCTAGCCTATTCGGTTTTATGTCCGTGGCCAGCATACTCTTAGAGGTATCGACCGCTATAAGGATATCGAGTCCCATCCGCTTTACTTCCCGCCACTGGAATCCCCATTGCGGCCGCATCAGCGCGAAGAGGCAGAAGATAAGGGCGAATATGATAATAACGGACTTCGCAGTCTGCGCCTTAAAATTCACGCAAGAAGCGATCTCCCTAAGCGCCGGCTCATCGGCAAACTTTCGCATAACCGATTTCTTCCTTCTTGCCGCCCAGATTAAAAATATAACCAGCGCTAAGATGGCCCAAACACCATATACGTAATAAACTTGCGCGAATCTCATCTTAAGGTAATTTCCTTAATAGCGTATTAGTTAAAAATATCTCGAGCGCGAGAATCAGCAGCGCTGCTTTAAGAAATTTAGAAAACAATTCTTCAAACTCCTGGAAGCCCAACTCCTCAACCGGGGTCTTCTCCATCTTATTTATCTGATCATATATCTCCTTAAGCGACTCTGTATCGGTGGCCCTGAAGTATTGTCCGCCGGTCTTACCAGCTATCTCTTTTAATGTATCCTCATCTATCTCTATATTTATGTCGTTATAGATAGTCTCGCCCCATAACCCTTTTATAGGATAAGGCGCCAGCCCTTTTGTGCCGGCCCCTATGGTATAGATCTTTATCCCCAGGGCCTGGGCTGCTTCCGCTGCCATCGCCGGAGAGATGCTCCCCATATTATTAATGCCGTCTGTCAAAAGTATTACAATCTTGCTCTTTGCCTCTGAGTCTTTAAGTCTGTTTAAAGACGAGGTTATGGCGGACCCGACAGCGGTCCCGTCTTCAATCGCGCCTATCTCGACCCTTTCCAAATTTCTTATCAGCCAGTCATAGTCCAATGTGAGCGGGCAGACCGTATAGGCGCGCGCGGCAAAGGCTATCATGCCGATGCGGTCATTCTTTCTCTGTCTTATAAAATCCTCAACGACCCTCTTGACCACTTCAAGCCTGTTGCGCCGCTTTCCGCCAAATTCAAAATCCTCCGCCAGCATGCTGCCCGAACTGTCTATAGCAAGCAGGATATCAATTCCTTCGGCGCTTATCTTTGTCTCATCCAGCGGAATCTGCGGCCTTGCCAATGCCAGTAAAAAAAGGCTTAGGGCCGCCGCTCTAAAAAGAACGGTGTTTTTTGCTAAAAAGAGTCTAAGGGTCGGCCTTGAAGGCGTTACTAAATCTACGGAAGAGAATTTAATGCTCGAGAAATTATCTCTCCTCTTTACCAGGTAGATAATTATGATTATAAGCGGCGAAAACAAAAGAACCCAGGCATCTTTAAGAATCATCTCTGGGCGACCTCTTCTAATTCTTTAGACTCTTTTGTCTCATCGACAAATACCTTTGCCGCATTGAAACTTTTTTCTATCTCGTCTTTTGTAGGGCCGTATCTGGCGAATTTCACTATGTCACAAAGACTTAAGAATTCTTTAAGCAGATTCTTATGGGTACCGCTCAATATTTCAGAGTCCCTTAACACGGCAAAAAACTCTTCTGTCGTCATCTCTGGTGCGCGGATGGAAAGCCTATCTTCTATATAACGCCTGACAATACAGGAAAGCTCAAAGAAATATTCTTTTATCTTTCCGGAAGATAAAAGATCCTTGGCCCTTAGCGCCTCGAGCGCTTCATACGCTGTCTCGTGCGCGGATTTTACTATCCCTAAAGGTTTTTTCTCCCTTTTTTTAAACTTCCTGTAGATAAAAACAGTCAGGAATATAAAAAGCGCCGAAAGGATAACTATTCCTATAATAATTAAGGCAATAAAACTCGTCTTAAAGTATACGGGGGGTTTTATATCACGTATATCGTTTATCACGGCCAAAAACATATCAGGCCAGCCTTCTTTCTCTCATCCTGAAGAATTTTATAAGCTCTTTCTCATACGGGATGTCTGTCCGTATCTCTATATTGTCGACATTTATAGAACGGAGTAATTTCTTGCGCTCAGTTATCCTCTTTGCGGAATTTTCTCTGTACTCTTTTCTAAAGCCTGAATCGCCGGTATCTATAAAGAGACTCCTGCCAAGCTCTGCGTCTTCCAGCTTGATTATGCCTACATTCGGTAGATCGAGCTCTCTGGGGTCCGTTATGCTAAGCGCTATCATATCGTGCCGCCTGTTTGATACAGAAAGAAGCTTCTTAAAGTCCTGGTCAAAAAAGTCCGAGATTATAAAGCTTATCGTGTGGCGCTTTGAGATACGGTTAAGATACTCCAGGGCGCGTGATATATCTGTGCCTTTCCCTTGCGGCTTATAATATAACGCCTCTCTTATGACTCTCAGTACATGACGGAGCCCTTTTCGGGGAGGGACAAACTTCTCAATTTTATCGGTAAAGATTATAAGCCCGACCTTATCGTTATTCTGTATAGCCGAAAATGCCAAGAGCGAGCACAGCTCCGCCGCAATCTGATTCTTGAGCTTCTTTACCGATCCAAAATAGCACGATTGCGAGACATCGAGAAGCAGCATTACACACAGCTCCCTCTCTTCAATGAACTTCTTTACATAAGGGCGTCCCGTGCGGGCCGTAACGTTCCAGTCTATGGAACGTATTTCATCTCCCGGAAGATATTCACGCACTTCGTAAAACTCGATTCCCCTGCCTTTAAATACGCTCTTGTACTGGCCGGCGAATACATCTGTCACCAACCGGGAGGTCGTAATCTGAATCCTTCTTATCTTTCTTAATACGTCTTTTGGTATCATCTTTATGGAACTTCTATCTCGTCAAATATCCGTTTTATGATATCCTCTGAAGTCTTCTCTTCCGCTTCCGCTTCGTAGCTTATGATGATTCTATGCCTTAAGATATCCGGGCCTATGGATTTAACATCCTGAGGCGTTACATAGCCCCTGCCCTGTATAAAGGCATATGCCTTGGAGGCAACGGTAAGATAGATGCTTGCGCGCGGCGAGGCCCCGTATTGAATAAAAGGCTTTAACTCATCAAGCTTGTATTCCTGCGGATTTCTTGTCGCAAAGATTATATCCAGGACATATTTCTCAATCTTCTCATCCATATATACCTCATCGACAATCTTCCTCATTCTTATTATATCCTTTGCCGAAATGACCGGTTTCACATCGATCTTCTTGTCCGTAAAGCTCATCCTCTTTAAGATCTTATGTTCCTCATCAATATTGGGATAGGTAATATTTATCTTTAGCATAAACCTGTCAATCTGAGCCTCTGGAAGAGGATATGTGCCTTCCTGCTCTATGGGGTTCTGCGTCGCCATAACAAGAAAGGGATCATCCAGCTTAAAGGTATTCTCGCCGATTGTGACCTGTCTTTCCTGCATAGCCTCAAGAAGCGCGCTCTGGACTTTGGCAGGTGCCCTATTTATCTCATCCGCCAGGATGACATTTGCAAAGATCGGGCCTTTCTTCGTAACAAAGGTCCCTTCCTTGGGATTGTAGACTAATGTGCCTATAAGGTCGGCCGGCAGAAGATCGGGTGTAAACTGTAACCTTTGAAATTTGGTGTCTATGGCTTGTGAAAGAGTCCTGATGGACATGGTCTTGGCCAGGCCCGGAACCCCTTCAACAAGCATATGTCCATTTGCAAGAAGCCCTACAAGGAGCCTCTCTACAAGGTACTTCTGCCCCACAATAACCTTTTCGATTTCTGAGGTAAGATCCTGCACAAATGCGCTTTCTTTTCTTACCTTTTCATTTATAGCGGTTACTCCCCCTGTTCCCATGTGATTATCCCCCTTTCTTTACACACTATGATCTTGTTATATATACAGCTATATTCTACATATTTTATATGATACGTCAATACAGAATTGTCCTCCGCCTATATTATTTGAAATGACACGTTATATCTGTAGCAGGCAATTAGAACTCAGGCATAGAAAATTTTCCCCGTGGCTTTGGCTTTACTGCTTTGCAAGGCAGCGGGACGCGCGGGGATAAAATTTTTGCGGGTCCTGTCATTTAATTCTTATTTCCAGCCATTGCCCGCTCGACTCATTTTTTACGCCAGTGTCCTCCTTCGCCCATAAAAGAATTTCATAGATGTTTTGGGCTTCGGAGGACTATCCTTCGAAGCTAAATACGTAAGTATTTAGCGAAGGAGGATGCTTTTGGACTTACGGTTCGAAAATTGTTCGGGATGGAATAGATAGCAATTTTCTCACCGTAAGCCCTAAAAGCACCAATATGTAATACTAAATTGGCTAAAAAATGAATTGTCTCGCGGGCAACGGCTGAAATATACAGTGCACATATCCTTTGCAAGGCAGCGTAAAGCAAACATAGCGAGGGCGGGGGATTGCCGGAGCGACTGACAAAAATTTTTGCGGGTGGCATTTGGCGCACCGCCCAAATTTCGCTAGCTGCGAGGATGGGGGCTGGGAGGCCCCATCTATCCTACATATCTATTGGCATGCCCCAGCAAGAAATTTGGGCTGCCAAATGACAGGACCCGCAAAAATTTCCTTACAGAGTGTAACGCGGCATTGGAAATATTGTAGAATTACCCTCCGCCCTTCTTGTTGACATAACCCATTATCTCAGATATACTTTAATAAAATACCTTTAAAATAAACCTGTGTAAAAATGAAAAATAAAATAGTGACAAATATTCTCATCTTTATTCTACTTTTTATAGTCATCTTTGCCATATATGGCAAGTTGTTAAAGGCCCCTCTTTTGTACGATGATGATCAGTTGATAATACAAAATCCTCTTGTAAAGAGCTTAAATAATATTCCCCTGTTTTTTAAAACGGACCTATTCGCGCACAGAGCGGGCGAGAGAAAAAGTAACTCCTATCGCCCTATGCAATCGCTCCTAAACGCCTGGGACTATCTCTGCTGGGGTAAATATCCGGTGGGCTACCACCTTACCAATATACTTCTGCATTTAATCAACGTCTTCATCGTCTTTTTGTTTGTAAGGCGAATTTCAGAGGACAGCCTCGCCTCATTTTTGACGGCGTTCATCTATGCGGTGCACCCGGTAAATACGCAGTCGGTATCTTACGTGGCGGGAAGGGCGGATATATTAATGACGGCCTTTATGGTGTTGAGTCTTATCTCTTACATAAAATATAAGAAAGATAATAACATTATCCTTCTTGCCCTGTCGCTCTTTCTCTTCTTTCTCTCTCTACTATCAAGAGAGGCCGGCCTGGTCGTTCTCCCCATTCTGATTATATGCTATCTTTTCTATTTTAAGCCCTCCAGGGTCTTTCCGACAAAAGATATCGCTTCATACATAGGCGTAGGGCTAATATATCTTCTTATGAGAAGCTACGCATTACCGGGAGAGACCGCCCGGGTGGGACTGGAACACATACCGCTCCATCAAAGGCTCGCGGTATCTATTAAGTGCCTCTTTATATCTTTAAGGATATTATTCTTTCCGCATGACATCCATTTCAGCAGAAGCGTAAAGATAGACGCGTCTATCTTAAGCCCCCTGCCTCTATTTTCGCTTATAGCCTTAGTCTGCGCAGTCTTAATCATCAGAAGATTGTATAAAAAGGGGCTAGCCGAAGGGCATAAAAAAGAGCTGCTTTTTTCTTTCGGACTGCTCTGGTACTTTGTCTCGATGGTCCCTTACCTTAATATCGTCCCGCTCCAGTGCTTCGTATCAGACAACTGGTTATATCAGTCGTCTATAGGAATATTCTTCTGCCTCTCCTTATCGGCAGCTGCTGTCTTTAGAAGATTTAAAATGAAGAGGCAGCGCTGGGGAAGCATATTAATACTCCTTGCCTATATATGGCTGATCGTTACGTATAGCGGCATCACCTATAAGCGCAACGATGATTATTCCGATCCGATAAAGCTGTACAGGAAAAATTTAAGCTATGAGTCCAACGTTAAATTTTATTATATGCTGGGCACGGAGTACGGCACAAAAGAAGAGTATCGGCTCGCCATAGATGCATTCGAAAAGGCCATAGAAACGCACAAGACAAAACCGAATCTATTCGTATTTAACGCGCGCTATAATCTGGGGGTCACATATTACAAATTGGGCCAGAGAGAGAAGGCGTTAGAGCAACTCAGGTATCTGCTGGATTTAAAAGATGTTCCGGAAGATGTAAAGATAAAATGGAGAAAGAAAGCGACGGAAACGATACAAGAGTTAACGGGAAAATAGGGAGAGGTCCCAGTAGTGTCCCAACGTTGAACTGCTAATATCGCCTAACTAGCTCTTTCTCAATAGGTTAGTGCAATAAATTTTGTAACCGATTTGAAGTGGCTTAAGCCGTTTCGGTTCTGGTATAATCAAGGTCATTCTAAAAAGGAGTGGCCAATGAATACCGGTAAAATTGTTTTTTCTCAAGTCATGGAGCATATGCCTCTCTGGGAATTCCGTAAATGCGTTAAACGCTACCGAGGCAACTACAAGGTAAAAAGTTTTAAATGCCTGGACCAATTCTTGTGTATGGCGTTTGCTCAGTTGACATACCGTGAAAGCCTGCGCGATATCGAAGCGTGTCTGCGTTCAATGCAGAGTAAGTTGTACCACATGGGTATACGTTCGCGGATATCACGGAACAACTTATCTAATGCCAATAACACGCGGAATTGGCGTATCTATGCCGACTTCGCTCAAGTCTTAATCCATAACGCCAGAAGGCTGTATGCCGATGAGTATCTCGGTATCGATCTTGATAATACCATATATGCCCTGGATTCGACAACTATTGAGTTATGCCTATCCTTGTTCCCATGGGCAGGGTATTCCCAGACGCAGGCGGGCATGAAACTGCATACCTTGCTGGATTTACGCGGCAATATCCCTTCCGTCGTCGAGATTACGGACGTAAAAGTTCATGATGTCCGCATCCTTGACCTGTTAATTCCGGAACCAGGCTCTTTTTATATTATGGACCGCGGCTATCTGGATTTTGAGCGCCTTTATACGTTGCACCAATCTTCGGCGTTCTTTGTTGTACGATCTAAGACTAATATCAAGTCCCGCAGATTATATTCCCATGGGGTAGATAAATCCACGGGCCTAAGGAGTGACCAGACAGTTGTTTTGACGGGTGTCTTTACCCCCGACTATTATCCTGATAAGCTGCGCAAAGTCGTGTATTATGACAAAGAGCACAGTGAACGGCTTATATTCTTCACTAATAATTTTAAGCTCTCTGCAGAGACAATCGCTCAGCTTTATAAGCAACGCTGGAAGATCGAGCTGTTCTTCAAATGGATTAAGCAACACTTGAGAATCAAGAAGTTTTTTGGTACGTCTTTCAATGCTGTTAAAACCCAGATCTGGATTGCCGTCTCTGTTTATGTGCTTGTCGCTCTCATTAAAAAACGACTCGATGTCCAGGTGAATCTTAATACAATTCTACAGATTTTGAGCGTTACGGCTTTTGAAAAAATACCTCTTTCTCGTCTATTGAATGATACAGATTGTGCCATGCAAACTGATGAAAATCATAAGCAATTATTGTTATTCAAGTTATGATGGGACACTACTGGGAGAGGTCCCTATTTAATCTCCTCCGTCACATCTATAAATCTGTAAGGGCGCTTGGCTGTGGAAAAGAAGTTTCTATCCTCCAAAAGCTTATAACTGGCGCCGAAATAATGATTGAGGATTATCCTGAATGTATTCACAGGGGTAATCTCGTCATACAGATATAGATGGCCCTCATCCGGCAGATAATAGGCATTGAGTATAGACATGCTCTCCTTAAAATTGGTCTTGGCCGGATCCTCCCAGCTTAACATCGAACGGGGGCCGTGGTCTGCCTGAAGTATTATTATAGGCGGCCTCTTTGATCTGGACAATATCTCATCTATTGTTCTCTTTACTTTGGTATTTATAAATATAAGCTGATCCCTGTATGCCCTTACGTACTCTTCTTTAGTAAAGCCGCCGTCTCTTATCAGCCAATTGCCGTCTGAGTAGTCGAATCTGGCATGCAGCTTGATCTTCTCTCCCTCCCGTCCGAATACAAAAGGCGGATGCGGCGCTTCGATATGCGCAAAGACAAAGACCGGAGGGGTCAGCCTGCAGGTATCTGCGAGATGATCCAGTATATACAAAAGCTTATTGCGGTGCACATCAAACTGATTCTTTGCCTTCAGCATATAAAGCACCGCAGGTATGGGGGTAGTGTTTATTAACTCACTCTGAAATTCATCGGGGATCCACCCCGGCGTAATATACATATCGGCCTTCCATATTACCGTATCAATCTGGCCGGTAAAGAAGGCCGCTATGTCATAACCGTGGTCTTTTAAAAAAGAAAAAAGGAGGCTGTTGTTAATAGCGTATCTCAATGGCCTGTGGTCGTAACTATCTATCCCGACATCCTCTGCCAGTTCATCGAGATAGCCAAGGTTAAAAGACGACGCCAGGGTCAGGGCGGTCTGGCAATAATTTGCGGCGGATCTGCCGGTCACATAAAAACCCTTTTTTGTCAGATAATCGATAAACTCCGCATTATCATGATCATACATATCTTTAAGCACATCCGCTCTTGCGTACCCATCCAGGATGATAAAATATATATTCGGATAGATGCCTTCTCGGCCCTCGAAGACATTTACCTCACCCTCTTTCCGGCCAGCCCCTTCAGGAATACCCTTCGCGTTAGCCGCAAATGAGCCGATGTTGACTAAAGAAGTTATAATTAAAAGAGAACCCACGACATTTAAAAATCGCGTGGTCTTGCTCAAATTCCGGCGCGTCTTCACAGAAAGGTAGATAGCTATAAAAAAGAGCGTGCCCCATAAAGGAAAGAGGATTCCGTTTATTCCGATAGAGAACCTTCCTATAACAAAATGGGAAACGGCCAGCTCTATCATTTTAGAGATGTGGCCGTATGAGAAGAAGAATAATAGAGAGAGTGAAACCAGCAAGCCCGCCTTCTCTCTATCCATAAACAAAAAGTATAATAAAAAGAAAGCAAAAGATGAAAAAAATATAATAACGGCCATGGGCGCAAAGACCGCCCCTGGCGGGATCTTTCCTATATTATAAGAAAACAAAAACAGGGTAGGAAATAACGCAAATAAAAATGGATGGATAATAAAAGGGCTCTTTTTTTTATCCCTCGACAATCGGCTTCTCCTCTTTAGCAAACCACGATTTTGGATCTTTGAGATACTCATACGTACTGGATATCAGATCAAAGTGGGCCTCTTCCTCTGAAAGCAGAAATTTATAAAGCTCCTTGGCGTTAGGGTCTTTTGTCCCTTCCTCTATCTTCTTATAAAAATCATATCCGTCGTTTTCCATGCCCATCGCTATCTCGTATGCCTTAAGCTCATCCGCGGACGGCTTTACCCTTTTAAGAAGCTCATGCTTACTTTTTCCGAAGATAAGCCTATCGTTTATCTTCTTATGCCGCGGCATCGCGACGCATAGCTCGGGTGTTTCGTCTTTCTTTGCCATGACTTCGCAGAATTTTTTTATAGCCGCTATATGGCGGGTCTCGTCATCCGCCAATGCCTCAAATACCCTTTTTCCAAATTCATTTTTCGATCTCCCGGCGGCCTTTATGTAAAACGCCCGCCCCTCTTCTTCCATCTTAATCGAAGTATCAAAAGCGCTGATAAGCTCATCTTTCTTAACCATGCATTACCTCCTTTATACCTTCAGGTCAAAGTTAGTATCTATCTAAGAGTCTCTTTGCGTCTTTTTCTTTTGGGTTTATCTTAAGCGCCTCGCGCCAATGTTCTTTTGCCTTCTCCACATCGCCCCTATTTAAGCATATCGAACCAAGCCTCATATGGCAATTTAAAAAACGCGGATTATACTTAAGGGCGTCTTTGAAATTCTTCTCGGCCTTATCGGCATAGCCCATCTGCTCATAGATCACCCCGAGATTATAAAGCGCGTCCGGAAAATCCGGTTTTATGCTTAAGGCCTTCTCTATATACTCTTCTGCCTCTTTGTATCTTCCGAGACCCATATGCGCCGTACCCATATTCCCATAGGCTATCGCGTCATCCGGCCGCAATCTAATAGCCTTCCTATATTCCTCAATGGCCTCTTTTTTATTGCCAAGCTCTAAATACGTATTTCCAAAGTTTAAATGGAGCCTCGCATTATTCGGCGAATACTTAAGCGTCTCTTTAAAAAACGTCACCTCGTCTTTCCAGCCCTTATTCCTCTCTATTGTCAGATGCATATAAAAGACCGAAAGGGAGAGTACTATCAAAATAGATAAGACCTTTCCCGCCTTTCTCTTCGAAAGAAAAACTATCCCCATGCCTATCATGGCAAATATGCCGATAGCGGAGAGATATATCCAGTGCTCCGCTATGAAACTATTTATGGGGACTATGTTAGAGACAGGTATCAGGCCGACAAAAAACCACATAATCGCAAAAAAGACCTTCTTTAGACGTCTCTTATAGGCATTGAAAGTCGCCAGGGATATAGCGATTATGGCGATAACCGCCCCCAGGGCTTCCGGCTCAAACAGAGAACGGGCGACTTTTATAGTGCGCTCCATATGCAGGCCGAGAGGCAAGATAATCAGGCGCAGATATACTATAATCGCTTTGGACGTAGTAAGCAGTCTCTGATAGAGCGGGTATCTAGCCATAACAAACGAGGGGGCGGCGCCCGAAAAATCGAGCATTGTCTTTCTCATAAAGAGATAAACCAAGAATACAAGAATATAAGGGATATATAGACTGCGGACTCTGTTTTTGATACGCGCGTTATCCAAAAAAGCCGTATGATAAAGTAGAAGCATAAGCGGCAGTATTATCCCTATCTCCTTGGAGAGTATTGATAATGCATAAAAGAAGATGGAGGGTATGTAAAAATTCCAATTTATCTTAAAATCTTTTTTGAAGCCGTCCAGTGTCTTTAGAAATAGTACAAATGAAAAAAGGAAGAAGAGACAATACAATGAGTCTGCCCTGCCCGCAACATATGTAACCGCCTCGGTATTTATAGGATGAATCCCGAAAAGAAGCCCCGCAATGAACCCTACCATAGGGCTTTCAAAGATCCTCAAAATCAATATATATACAAGGACTGCGCATAGAGCGTGTAATATTAAATTGGTCAAATGGTATCCCATGGGGTTGTCGCCCCACAGAAAATAATCAATCGCGTAAGATAGATCCTGAATGGGCCTGTAGAAATTGTTTATGTTGCCGCTTGAAGAGGCCAGGTATGAGGTGAACATCTCCTTTATGTGGCTTGAGCTTCTTATATATAAGTTATCCCTGACTAAAAACTCGTCATCCCATATGAAATCATTCTTCAAAGAATTGGCATAACTCATAGAGGTTGCTATTATTATGATACATATAAGCAATACATGAATCCATCCCTTGGCGCCTGCGGCCTTCGCGGGAGCTTCTTCCCCCTGAGGCAACCCTGGGCCCCTAAACCGCCTTATCTCTTCTTTTGTCCTCTCGAGGCCCATGGACTTCAAGGCCTTTCTAACGGCCTTCTTCTTAATGCCGAGAGTTTCCGCCAATTCCTTATCGGACTTTGTGCGGAAGTTCTCTTCTATATATTTTCTCTGGGAATCGCTCATCCTGTCGCTCATATATTAACTCTATTTTTTATACCGGGCAAGCTCGCCTCTTATATCCTCCTGGTTGGGGTTTATGCTCAAGGAGATCTCCCAGTGGCGTATCGCATTGCTGATATCGCCCTTCTTGGCATAGACTACCGCGATATTATTATGGTACCAGGTCTGGCGCGGGGCGGCCCTCAACGCCTCCTCATACACCTCAATCGCCTTATCGTATTCGCCCTTTATGTCATAATAGACGCCAAAATTGCTCAATACCTTGGGAGATCTGGAGTACTTAAGCGTATTTAAATATATGGACGGTTCGTCCTTCCAGTCGTTGTTTCGTATCATCGTAAGCGAAGAAAGATATGCTACGACGGCGATACAGGAGATATATGCGGGTATCCTTGTCTTTCTATTCTCCATAAGGCGCTTCAGCATAAATGCAAAGAGCGCGTAAATACCTACCGATGCGCCGAAAATCCAGTGCTCGGCATATAAGGCATTAAGCCCTATGATATTTAAATGCGGCAGGAGTAATATAAAAAACCATAAAAGCCAGAAGAATAGGTCGGGCTTGGTTTTTTTCAGCTTTAACGACAAGGCCGCAAGAAAAGCGATGATTACACACCCCAGGAATACCTCTAAATCCGGGGCATGGGAAAGCGGCATAGCCCGCGTCATGTGCAGATTAAACGGAAAGAGCATCAGGGTAAAATACTTAAAGATTATCTTTGCGTCCGTGAATATAACTGCGTTTATGCCGAAAAAGCTTATGGATCCCCTGTCAAGATCTATCACCTTCAGCCTCAAAAACGCGTATGAGCCGAGAATCGCGATAAAAGGAATAAGCGCGGTCCAGTTGACTCTCTTTTCTTTTGAGAGGAACCTCCCATAGGCTATTAAAAGAATCGGAAAGACAATAGCGGTCTCGCGGGATGAAAGCGCGGCCGCATATAGAATAAGAGATGTGATATAAAAAAGCGCTTTTTTAATACTTTCCGAATTAATGTATTTCACAAAGCATATAAACGAAAGGAGTAAAAATAAAAAGTATAACGGGTCGCTCCTTCCGGATACATAAGCGATGGCCTCTGTATTTATAGGGTGTATACCGAATATTACGGATGTTATAAGCGCCAGCGCGCCGGATGATGAGATAATCCTTATTAGAAAGAAAAGCGATGCCGCGCACGCGGCCTGAAGCAGCACATTTGTAAAATGAAAACCTTTCGGATTCGTGCCCCATAACCAGTAGTCCACCATGTAGGATATCTCCTGCATCGGCCTGTAGATATTGCCGTTATATCCGGCTTTTTCGGCGAACTCATTCTTAAAGACATAGGGAATGTGTTTAAAACTTTTTACGGCCTCGTTTCGCAGAACGATCGTCTGGTCATCCCATACAAAATCGCCTTTTATGGAATTAAAATATACTAAAAAGACAAGCAGTATAGGTATAATGACCAATATCTTCTTATTCCAAAAAGAAGGGGTTTCTTCGGATGCGGCGGCTTTAGTTTTTATACCCTTACTTTCTAAGAACTCGTTTATGACCTTTTGGTCTAGACTTAAGTTCTTGGCTATATCGCTTACAGAGAGGTGTTTTATGTTCTCTAATATATATCTTCTGTCTTTCTTATCAAGTTTCATCTTTGAGTCTTAAATCTAGAGGCAACATTTGGTTGTGTAAAAAAGATTACAAGAAAGATATGATACAAAAAGGAGATCAGGTCTTTAATATAAGGAGGCGGGGTAGTTATTATCTCGCCTGAAAACTCCATTATCCCTAAATATAGCAAGCCCTTAAGGATTATAACATATCCTGAAAAAAAGATAAGCAATACCCTCGCCCAGTTCTTAAGGTTTAAGATGCCGTATCCTATAGAAGCCGATATAACAGCTGATATGGTTACAAAGACAAGCACTTCTAAGGGTTTCTCGACAATGGAAAAGAAATTAAAGAGGGTAACGAAGAGAAGCGTCGATAGGCCTATTATCAATTCAATAAAGCCGGCCAGCTCGATACACGCGTTCCGTATCTTGAGTATAAGATTGGTATATTCTTCCATTTTAAATCACCCCGTTTTTCTAAATTGTTTAAATTTATAAATGCCCTTAATATGTAAAAGATACTTTATCATAGTCCAGATTATGCCGAAGCCGTATAGTACGCAAGGAAAGAACTTTATCTGGGATGCCTCGTCAAAGTATCTTGTCTGTATGGGAATCTCTTCTATCCTGAAACGCCCTATGAGCGTTTGGACTATTATCTCGGTATCGAAAACAAAATTATCGCTGTTTAGTTCGAATCTTACCGTCTTTAATAAGCCCCTTGAGTAGGCCCGGAAACCGGAATGGTACTCCGTAAGATACGTGCCTAATGCCACATTTTCAAAAGCGGTCAGGAGGATATTCGCGTTGTGCTTCCATCGGGGCATGCCGCCTTCAAGCGCCCCGCCTTTCATCATGCGTGAACCAAAGACCGCGTCTACTCTCTTCTTCAGTATCGGCTCTATGAGATTGGGTATTATAGTAGGGTCGTATTGATAGTCGGGGTGCACCATGACCACTATATCAGCGCTCTCATCCAACGCCTTTTTATAGCATGTCTTCTGATTGGCGCCATAACCCATATTTCTCTCATGCTGATAGACGTCAAGGCCCAGGCCCTTGGCGATCTTGACTGTCCTGTCGGCGCTATTATCGTCAACTAAGATAATCTTATCTACGCAGTCCTTGGGGATGTCGTTGACCGTCTTCTCTAAGGTCTTCTCGGCATTGTAGGCCGGCAGCACGACTATGACTTTCGTATTCATAAGTTTACCCTACCCCATTCAAAAAACAATTTATCCTGCGTTTACTGTTTAAAAAGCGAGTCATCAAGCGGAATATCTATCTCGAAATCGCGCCAGCTCACATCCGAGACCTTCTTATCGCCTTCCTGCTTTATATCCTTTAGTATAATATAAGTCGCTTTTTCAAACCATATGTCCTCTGTGGTAACGGCGTTATCGGTGTCTACATGGTCTATATGCAAGCGGTACGTATCCTTATTATCATACTCTTCTTCTGTTAAGCTTGCCCTGCATCCGGTCTCGAGTATATGTCTCTTTAATCTATCCACCTTATCCATCAGGCTCGAGTTTAAAAACGTATATCCCCTTAAGTTCTTCAGCCTCTTATCGGTGGGCTTTAGCGTCTTTTTCAGCCCCCATGAATTTCTGCCCCTTATCTTGCCCTCTTTATTTAAGAGAACCGTACTTCCCCTCTTCCTGCCTTCTAATACATCCAATCTCATAAGATTCGGCTTCTTAAACTGCAGCCTGGAGACCTTCCTTTCATAAAGCCTCCCCTTCCAATTCTCCGATTTCATAATGCACCTATATGTATTCATGCTGCTTATCGTCTTCTCCAGTTTAGTTAAAAAGGCCTTTACATCTTCGCCAACCTCGACAGATGAGGCCGCTGTATAAGAACCAAACAATAAAGGCACGCAGATTAATATTACAAGTACCTTTTTGACCATCTATAACCTCCGTTCAATATTAAAGCTATTACACAAACAAATATAAAGATATCCCCGAATCTCTTATAAAAACTATTATCCGGAGAGATATTAATTCTACCTGTCTTATATCCCCTTACGCAAATCTCACCATTTTCGACGCTGACACTATCGGTTATTCTGCCCTTTTTGTCAATAAAACAAGAAAGGCCTGTATTCGCGGCACGCACGACAGGCACCCTATTCTCAACCGCCCTGAATACCGACGATTGCGCGTGCTGGTATGGGGCTGATGACTTCATAAACCAGGCGTCGTTTGTAATATTTACCATAAAATCGGCGTCTTTTAGCGCGGATCTCCTGACGAGGCCGGAAAATATATCCTCAAAACATATTAAGACACCGAAACGCAAGTTCTTTCTAAATTCAAAAATTGTATACTCGCTTCCCCTGGTAAGCTCACCGATAGGCTTGTCTATGAAACGCCTTATAAACTCCGCGTATCTTCCGAATGGAATATATTCGCCGAAAGGGACAAGGTGAACCTTATCGTACCTTTTAAGTATATTGCCCTTGTCGGATATTAAAAAAGCGCTATTAAAAATTTCTTCATCGGAATCTCCGTAAGACGCGGCCCCTATAAGAAGATGCGCCATAGCGCTCGCCGCCACTGGTTTAAGCCTCCTTGAGAGGACGTCCTTTTCTATTATGTCCGGAATGGCCGTTTCAGGCCAGATTATAAGATCGGGCCTATCATTAGCGGCATCTTTAGTAAGGCTTGTGTATATATTATAAATGGCCTCTTTATAATCAGGATCCCATTTAAGCGCCTGCGGTATATTTCCCTGAACGACCGATATGTCTAAAGTCTCTTTGGTCGTCTCGGCAATGCTTAGTTTAAAATACCCATAGCCCAAGACGCAAACAATTATAAAAATAACGATGAAACAAGACTTAAGATTCTTTTTAAAACCGCCTTGCAGTATATTATAGATGATTATATTGACCATCATAACCAAATAAGAGACGCCGTAAGCTCCGGTTATATCCGATATCTGTATAATCGGCAGATTCATATATTGTGAATGGCCCAAAAGCGCCCATTCGAATCCCGTAAAGAGGTTGCTGCGCACATATTCTAGAAAGACCCAGAAGGCCGGGATAACAAAGATAGCGTATAGCATAGAGCGTTTAGCGTATAGTAAAAAGATGCCGAAGATGCCGAAGAATATAGAAAGAATTAAAATTAAGGCGCAATAACCGAGGATAGAGACGTGGTGGAGCCAAAAAAGGACTAGTCCGAAAAAGAATAGGCCGCAGATATAAGAAAGAGCCAAGGCTTCTTTATAATCGGCGTCTTTTAGCGCGCGGAAGAGCGGCACAAGCGAAATCCACGCTAAAAATTCGAGATTAAAGTTAGGGAAGCTTAATCTCAAAAGTACGCTCGATAAAACAACTAAAAAGACTTTATGGATTCTATCTATTTGCCGCAGCACCTTTTATATTTCTTTCCGCTTCCGCACGGGCAGGGGTCATTCCTGCCGACTTTTGGGGTTTGCCTCTTATGGGGTATGGTTTCGCTTTGTTGCGGCTCTACCTCAGGCGTAACGCCTCCCTTTTGATCCCCGCCCATCTCCTTAAAAACTGATCTCTGACCGTGTATCATCTCTTGATTCTCAAAATCAAAAACCTCCACTTTTTTATCTTCCTTAATGGGGCGCAGTTTAAATATAAACTCTATTGCCTCGTCCTTTATTGAATCAACCATCTGGTAAAACATCTCGAACCCCTCATGCTGATATTCTACTAATGGATTCCTCTGTCCATACGCCCTTAGGCCTATCCCCTCCCTCAATCTATCCATGCTGTATAAATGGTCCTTCCATTTAGAGTCGATTGTATGGAGCATAACCGACTTTACCAGATAGTTCATGGCATCTTTTCCTATGGTACTCTCCTTTACCGCATAGGCCTTCTCAATCACCGGAAGGATTTTATCAAAGGTCTCATCATAAGAAAGGTCGTCCAGGCTCAAAGAAGATATATCCAAACCGAATTTAAATCTTGTCCATTTGACAAGGCCATCTATATCTCTGTCTTCCTTTGACAGATCTTTTCCTCTGTAAGTCGTAAGGGTCCGGTCCAAAAGCTCCTCTATCATCTGATATGAATATTCTTTCAGATCCTCCTTTTCTAGTATAATCATCCTCTCCTTATATATTATCTCTCTTTGTCTGTTCATGACATTGTCGTATTCCAAAAGGTGTTTTCTTATATCGAAGTTGCGCTCTTCGACTCTTCTTTGCGCAGTCTCTATAGACTTTGTCACAAGAGGGTGTTGAATCTCCTGCCCTTCCTCCATGCCCAGTTTATTCATTATGCCGGCTATGCGGTCAGACCCGAATATCCTCATAAGGTCATCCTGCAGCGATAAGTAGAATCTGCTCGAACCCGGATCTCCTTGTCTTCCGGCCCGGCCTCTCAATTGATTGTCTATTCTTCTTGCCTCATGCCGTCCTGTGCCTATGACATGCAGGCCGCCCAGTTTTACGACTTCATCATGTTCTTTTTTTGCGGTCTCTCTGTTCTCCTCCAAGTATTTATCATGCTCCTCTTGTGTTACAGCCCTTCCCTGCGCCTTGAGCTTTGATATTAAATCTCTGGTCATAAATTCCGGGTTTCCGCCCAGCATGATATCCGTTCCCCGCCCTGCCATGTTGGTGGCTATCGTAACCGCTCCTAATCTTCCGGCCTGCGCAACTATATGCGCTTCGAGTTCATGGTATTTGGCATTCAACACCTGATGGAGGATGCCTCTTCTCTTTAGCATACTGCTTATGAGCTCGTTCTTTTCTATGGATATCGTCCCGACAAGCATCGGCCTTTTATTCTGATAGAATTCGGCTATTTCATCGCATATAGCTTTGATCTTCTCTTTTTGTGTCTTATATATAATGTCGGCAAAGTTTGTCCGCCTCAAGGGCTTATTGGTAGGCATTACTACCACATTGAGGTTATATATTTTCTTAAACTCCGCGGCCTCTGTCTCGGCCGTTCCAGTCATGCCCGCAAGTTTCTTATACATCCTGAAAAAATTCTGAAATGTAATGGTAGCGAGCGTCTGATTCTCCCTCTCAATCTCCACGCCCTCTTTTGCCTCGATTGCCTGGTGCAGACCGTCGCTCCACCTCCTTCCGGGCATCATCCTGCCGGTAAACTCATCGATGATTATCACTTTGTTTTCCTTAATTATGTAATCCTTGTCGCTTTTATAAAGCGTGTGTGCCCGCAGGGCCTGATTTACATGGTGCTTGTACTCCATAGTCGATATGTCATGAAGATTATCCAGCCCCAAAAGCGCGGCGGCCTTCTCTTCTCCTTTGTCCGTAAGATAAGCCGTGTGGACCTTCTCATCGACTATATAGTCTCCGCTCTCCTGTTTTGTAGTCTCGTCCTTTTCGCCCTTCGTAAGCCTTGGTATAATCTTGTCTATCTTGTAATACTTATCCGTAGACTCTTCGGCCGGCCCCGATATAATAAGAGGGGTCCTCGCTTCGTCTACCAGTATACTGTCTACTTCATCGACTATCGCATAATGGAATTCGCGCTGGACCATGCCCCATTTATTAAACTTCATATTGTCTCTTAAATAATCAAAGCCGAATTCATTATTAGTCCCATAGGTAATATCGCAGTTATAGGCATGCTTTCTTGCTTCATCCGGCATATCGTGTTGGATGGCACCGACCGTAAGCCCCAGGAACTCATATATCGGCCCCATCCACTCTCTGTCACGCCTTGCAAGATAGTCGTTCACGGTGACGACATGAACCCCCTTGCCGGTCAGGGCATTAAGATATACAGCCAGGGTGGCAACGAGTGTCTTACCTTCGCCTGTCGCCATCTCCGCTATTATGCCCCTATGAAGGACTACGCCGGCGGCTATCTGCACATCAAAATGCCTCATGTTTATAGTCCTCTTTCCCACTTCACGCACTACGGCAAATGCCTCGGGCAGAATATCATCAAGGGCCTGACCGGATGATATGCGCTTTCTAAAATTCCCGGTCTTCTCTTTAAGCTCTTCGCCTGAAAGGCTGCTGATCTGAGGCTCGAGGCTGTTTACCTTATCCACCAAAGGCTGAATCCCCTTAATGACCCTCTCCGACTCCGTCCCTACAATTCTTTTCATTATGAAGTTAAACATAAGTTTTAAGTTTTGAGTTTTAGTTTTTCGCTTTTAGCTTTGCACTTTTAACTTTAAATACGCCTCCATAAAATCATCCAGATCTCCGTCCATAACCGCCTGCACGTTCGACGTCTGATGGCCAGTCCTGTGGTCCTTCACCAATGAATAAGGGTGCATAACATAAGACCTGATCTGGCTTCCCCATTCTATTTTCTGTTTCTGGGCATATTGTTTTTCAAGCTCTTTTTTCTTCTTCTCCATCTCAACTTCATAGAGCCTTGCCTTTAGGACCTTCATGGCCATGGTCCTATTTTTGTGCTGGGATCTTTCGTTCTGGCACTGCGCTACTATGCCGGTCGGTAGATGCGTAATCCTCACCGCTGAATCAGTAACGTTGACATGCTGGCCGCCTTTTCCGCTTGAACGATATGTATCTATCCGCAGATCCGATTCCTTTATGTCTATCTTTATATCATCTGAAATTTCGGGTATAACATCAACGGACGCAAATGAGGTATGGCGTCTTCGGTTTGCGTCAAAAGGCGAGATTCTCACTAAGCGGTGCACGCCTGATTCGGACTTGAGGTACCCATACGCATATGGGCCCTTGATTATCACAGTTATATTTTTTACGCCCGCTCCTTCGCCGCTCAGCAAGTCTATCTGCTGAACCTCGAATCTGCCGGCGGCAGCCCACTTACAATACATCCTCAGAAGCATAGATACCCAATCGCAGGATTCCGTGCCTCCGGCGCCGGCATTTATGCTTAATATAGCGTTATTTTTGTCTTCGGGCTTTCCTAATAATGACTTAAATTCTATAGAACTTAATTTGGTCTCTAAGGCCGTGATTTCCTCTTCTATATGTCTTATAGAATCTGTGTCGCTTTTTTCGACTAACCCAAAAAGCTCCTTGGCATCGGCAAGCCCCCTGCTGACCTCTGACCAGGGGTCAAGCATCGCCTTCAAAACTTTAAGTTCTTTTATCTTATCATTCGCTTTTTTTGTGTCGTTCCAGAAACCTGGCTCAGCCATCGCGGCCTCAAACTCTTTTGCGCGTTTTTCTTTTGGGGCTATGTCAAAGATGCCTCCTTAGTTCTTCTACGCGGTCGGCCATCTTATTCAATCTCTCTTGCAGCTCTTCAAACATATGCACCTCGTTTTTCCACGATTATATCAGTTTTCTCAAGGTCAAGCAATCTCTTTTTAAGGGGCCTCCCCTGGGAAAAGCCGCCCAAGCCACCGTCACTCTTTATCACTCTATGGCACGGTATTATTAATGGAAATGGATTTCTTTTCAATGCCTGGCCCACGGCCCTTGAAGAATTTGGCGCATTAAGCCTCCTGGCTATCCATTTGTAACTCCTCGTCCGGCCCCAGGGTATGGCGCAGACTATATTATAAACCTTTAATTGAAAAGGGCTAAAGCCGCTTTTTTCTAAAATACCGAATAATATCCTTTGCTCTCTTTTCATCTATACCTCTTACCTTTAATAAATCCTTGAGAGCCGCTTTCTTTACATTCTTTACAGAGCCGAAGGTATTAAGCAGTCTTGACTTCCGAATGGGCCCTATACCCTTTATATTATCCAATTCAGATATAGTAATACCGCTTCTTCTTAAGCCCGTATGATATGCCCTGGCAAACCTGTGGGCCTCGTCTCTTATCCTTCTTATAAGCTGAAGTATCGAAGAATCTCCGGCCAATACTATGGGCAGGCGTCTCGCCGGTACATAGATATGTTCAAACTCCTTTGCTATGCCTATCGCGGGTATATGCCTTATATTTAGCTTCTTAAGCTCTCTGATCGCGCTCGTCAGATGCCCCTTGCCGCCGTCTATTATAATAAGATCGGGAAGGCCTCTCTTTTCATCGAGCAGCCTCCTGTATCTTCTAAATACAACCTCGCGCATCATCTTGTAATCATCCACGCCCTCGACTGTCCTTATCTTAAATTTTCGGTAATTATTCTTGTCGGGCTTGCCGTCATAAAAAGAGACCATCGAACCAACAGCCTCTTTACCGCGAATATTGGATATATCGAATGCCTCAATTCTTTTGGGCCTCCGCTTTAAATCCAAAACATATTTTAGTTCGTCTATCTGGTCCATGGGGCCGGGAACGCCTCTCTTGGTCACTAATGTACTGAGCGCCCTTATCCTGTTGCGTATTCGGGCCGCTTCCTCAAAATTTAACTTCCTGGAGGTCTCTTCCATGCGGCGCGAAAGCCCTTTTATCAGCCGCTGCCGCTTTCCCTCCAGGAACAAGAGAAGCTCTTCGACCACCCTATGATATCTCTTTTTATCTCTTTTTCCGGCGCACGGACCGAGGCACTCCGATAGCTGATAACTCATGCAGAGCTTCTTTCCGAGCCTCTTACATGTCCTTAGAGGAAAGAGGGTCTTCATAAATGAAAGCGCATCTTTAAGAAGCTTGACATTCGTATAGGGCCCGTAGTATCTGGCGCCGTCGTCAATTTTTCTTCTCGTTATAAACAACCTGGGGTAGGCTTCATTTAAAGTCAGCTTAAGGTAGGGATAGCTTTTGCCATCTTTAAGCTCGATATTAAACCGCGGCCGCCTGCTCTTTATCAGGCTTGCTTCATAAATGAGCGCTTCCGCTTCCGAATTCGCAGGTACATAATCTATGCCCTTTATCTCTGCCACAAGAAGACCTGTCTTTGGAGATGAATGGCTCTTTGTAAAATAGCTGGATACGCGCTTTTTTAACGACCTGGCCTTTCCCACGTAGATGACCCTGCCGGTTCTGTCCTTCATTATGTATACACCCGGCGAATCAGGGAGCCTTTTTATTGTATCCTTAATACCCATTTTACAAATTTCCCCAGTTCCCTTACCCTTAAAAGAGATAAAATTGCAAAGTAGATAACGACACCCACCGCTATAGATATAACCATGAACGACACGTTAAAGGGGAGTCCTTTTGTCAATAAGATGCTGTCAAATCTCCTCGAACCTAAGTATAATATTAATCCCATGAGAGCGGAGGCCGCAATAACTTTTATCAGAAATAACGCCAATTTTTCCTCATAAAAACGGCCTATCTTTCTTTTTAATAAATAAAAAAGCGCCAGGAAATTGAATATCCCGGCAATAGATGTTGCCAGCGCAAGTCCTCCTGTCTTAAGCGGCCACATTAAAATAAGATTTAATACGACATTCATGGCCAAGGCAAGGCTTGCCGTCTTTACAGGCGTCAGGGTATCCTGCATGGAGTAGAATGAAAAGACCAGCATCTTAATGCCGGCATACGAAAATAGTCCTACGGAGTAAAATATAAGCGCCTGAGACGTAATCATAGTGGAATAGGCGGTAAACTCTCCCCTCTGGAACAATATCCTTACGATATGGCTCCCCAAAACAATAAACCCTGCTGTCGCGGGGATCATTATAAGAAAGAGCGCTTTTAAAGAAAAATTCAGCGTCTTTTTGAAGCTATTTATATCATTTTTGGCAAAATGTCCTGAGAGGGTAGGCAGTATCGCCGTGGCAAGCGAAATACCGAAGACTGCTGTAGGAAGCTGTATCAATCTGTTGGAATACCACAAGGCGGCAATACCCCCCGCCCCTACGATCCAGTGCAGGGACGCAAGGATCGTGTCTATTAATATATTCAATTGATAGACAGTAGCGCCTATCGCCCGCGGGATCAACAGCCTGCCGATCTTTTTTGCCGTAACATGTGACAGCCTTCCTCCGATCTTAAGCCTCATGCCTTTTTTATACAAAACGGGCATCTGTATAAATAACTGAAAAAACCCCCCTATAAGAATTGCCCAGGCAAGCGTTGTAACGCTTACATCGTGACGGAAGATAAGGATTGCAGCGATTATAGAAAGGTTTAAGAGTGCGGGGGCTAAGGCGGGCGTCCAGAAGTGCTTCAGGGAGTTCAATACCCCCATGGCGTACGCCGCAAGGCCGATAAGCAGTATATACGGAAATAGTATCCTCGTAAGATTTACGGTAAGCGCAAACTGCCCGGTATCGGTCAAGAAACCCGGCGCTATTATGCGGACTATTATCGGAGACACCAGAACACCGATTATTACTACGACTAAAAGTAAACCCAGCATTTTATTAAAGAGCACATTTGCCAAATGCCAATATTCATCTCTTTTTCTGGTAACTAGATACTCGCTCAATACGGGGACGAATGCAGAGTTTGCCGCGCCTTCTGCGACCATATGGCGCAGGAGGTTTGGTATTCTAAATGCCACAAAGAATGCCTGTATGGCGCCGCCTGTACCGAAAAAGTACGCCATCAGTATATCTCTTATAAATCCGAGCACGCGGCTTGCCGCTGTAGCAAGGCTTATTATGCCTGTTGACTTTATTAACGATCTTGTTGACATAAACTCATCCTTGTGTTACAATCTCCCCCTAAAGGAGATAAAATGCCCATCAAAAAAGCCGCATTAAAGAGGGTGCGGGCCGACAAAAAAAGACACGAAAGAAACTCGCGCATAATAAACGATTTAAGGACAAGAGTCAAGGCGCTAAGACGACTGATCTCCGAAAAAAAGACAGATGAAGCGCGCCGCGTCCTTGCCATTGTCATTCCTAAGATTGATAAGGCCGTTCGAAAAAAAGTACTGCACAAAAATAAGGCCTCAAGGACTGTATCCCGCCTCATGAAGGCCGTCAATAAATCAGCCGCTGCATAACCTTATTATAAGCTCTTCAAAGACAAACTCAGGGTTTTTATATCCAGATTTTATCTTCCGGTCCGCCTCAACCAGCAGTTCAAAGTCTCTCTTAAGCTCGTCTATGGTAAAACGTCTTACCTGACTTAAAAATTTGTTCAATGAAAAATCCCTTACTTTAAGTTCGGCCGCTATATAGCTGTTCTTTTTCCCCTGGACCAGGAGGGCCTTCGCCTTCCATATCCTTCGAAGCTGCCATCCTGTAAGCCCTAACAACTCAGGAATCCCCCTTCTTGTGCCCGACAATATATCGCGTGAAAGCACAATAGCAGCGTCTCTATTTTTAAAGCTTATGGCATCTACGAGATCAAATACTCCCCTGATAGCGCTTTTACCTATGAGTCTCACCACATCGTCTTTGGTTATGGTTGACGCTGCGCCTTTATAAACGGCCAGTTTCTCCACTTCCCCCGATAGCATGGTAAGGTTATCATGCCCTTTTAATTCCAGGAGGGCCTCGAGCGCCTCTTCTGTAATAGACTTCTTGTATTTAAAAAGACTCTTCTGTATCCACATCTTAAGCTCTCTCTCGCCAAGTTTTTTAAATGTAGTTGTCTTCGCGCAATCAGATATGCTCTTTAAGAATTTATCGCTAAAGAGGTTCTGGCCGCTTCGCATGATAACGTATATATTCTTGGCGGGATATTTTAGACACTCCAGGAAGGGTCCTTTTTTAGAATCGGGCAGGCATTCAACATTTTCTATTATAACAATCTTCTTTTCAGATAAGAGAGATAATGTCTTGAGTGCGGCAAAAATGTTCCTATGGTCTTCTTTTGCGTTACATATATCGTGATTAAACGCCTTGGGCTCATCTCCAAGGAGTTTCGATATTACAGCCCTCTGGGCCTCGTCTTTTAGAAATTTCTCTTCTCCGCAGAAAAGCCAGCTTGCCTCCTTCACCCCGTTAAACCTCTCTCCATGTTTCTGAATAGGTTTAACGGGGTTCACCTCTTACCATCCTTCTACAACCTTTTCAACAACCTTTTCTGCCAGGTCCTTAATGGCGCCCGCGCGGGCCTCATCTTCGCTGGAAGCGAAGCCGCCCGTTAAGCGGAATGTGTCATAGCCGATAAACTCATCCTCTTTCCACATTATCCTATCCTTAACGATGTCCCTAAGCACCATGGAGACGGTGACTATTATCCTATATTCCTCAACATTGTCAAACTTGTCATAACGCAGCGGTTGTTTATAATAATCCAGAAGCTCCCCGGTTAATACTAAATTTGCCTGGTAATCATCGACGATCTGCAGATGGCCGTCTTGTATAAATAGGTCTATAATCTTACTCGTAACCTCATTCTCGAGGCCGGCCCTGTATATTCTGTATCCTTCCTTGTCTGAGGGTTCAGTGGAAACATCTATCTTATTCTTGAAGTCTTCAACATAAATGGTCTTAAGATGAGACGGCAGAAGCGAGCCTGTTGTGTAACCGCATCCTGCGATAAAGAGGACCGACAAAAGAACGGTCAAATTGGCATATCTCTTCATATACTTATGTCACCTAGTGGCCTTATTGGTACTTTTTTCTATCTCTACAATCCTGACAAGGGCTTCTTTAGCCAATGTCGTTTCGGGGTACTCCTTGACTATCTCCTTATAATATATCGCCGCTGACTGGATGCGCCCTATCTTTTCATAAAAACGGGCGGTCTCATAGACGCTCTGGGCCCTCTTCTCTTTTAGTTCCTTAAGGGATTTTTTTGCCCTTTCCAAAAACGGCTTGTCTTCTGTTTCTGACATGAGGGCCTTAAACTTATCTATCGCCGAATCTGTGGACTCCTGATTATAAGAAGCGTCTAAAGACGCTATATAGCCGCATTGCGCAATCTGGTAATCGGCCTCTATCGCCAATTCGTCATTAGGATATTCATCTCTTAACTTTTGGAAGGCTACGGTCGCCTCTGCGAAGCGGTTGTCCTTTTTATACGCCTCGCCGATCTTAAACTGGGCCTTCGGGGCATATTCACCGTAAGGGGAGTTTTTGACAACCTGTTCGAATATCTCTATGGCCTTATCTATGGCCGGAAGAAGCGCTATGCCCAATATCTTCGATTTATGGCCTCCGTAGAAGAGGACACCTATGTCGTATTGCCTCTTTATAATCTCATCCCTGTTTTTTGCATACGGATATGCCTCTATCACCTTCTGATAGGCCAAATACGCATGGTAATACTCTTCCATATCTTCATATGCCCTGCCGACATAATACTGGGCATCGGGCGCGTACTTAGAGTTCGAAAATAACTTCACCAGCTTGTCGAACTCGCTTATGGCCTTTTTATAATCTTTATTTTTATAGGACTCCATCGCCCATTTAAACTGCTCTTCTGCGGTATCCTTCACGGCGTGCTTAGGGTTAGACCAACCGCCTGTCTCTGGCGTCCATATCCAGGCGCCATAACAAAAAGAGGGGAGGCTTAAGATCATAAGTACCGCAAGGGGAATGGTCTTACATAGGGCTTTCATAGCGTAAATATTCTATAGCATTAGGGAATGATTGTCAATACAAAATAGGGGCGGGTTAACCTTCGCTTGGCTCTTTAAGCTTCTCTAAGTAACTTTTAAGCTCCTTCTTATCTTCGGCAGACATATTCAAGAACTGGTTGCCAATCTCATACTGGTCACCCATGGACAACTTTTTTATCCATGCTACCTTGGATATGATCTTTATCGGATGTGAGGGGGCCGGGAGGGATAGCGTCATTACGAGCCTATTGGCTAGTGAAAGAAATTCATTACCAACGAAGCGGATTCCGCCTTCGCCGATATCTCTCACAAGAGCCCCTACAAAAGGGCTTGCGAGAGACTTAATATTCTTATACTGAACCGGCAGCCGGTGAGTGTATCTTGGATGCTTTCTGCGTTCGTTTAATATCTCTATCATGTTTGCCATCCCCTTTTAACTATTAGCATTAAGACATATATTACGATATCTAATACAGTATTATATCTATTAAGTAGATTATAAAAGCATACCATAATAATAACCGTTTGTCAATAGTAAAATATAAAAAAGTTAGTTATTTATTATACCCCTCTTTACTAACAGTATTACCTTGTGATTTTCTATACGAGGTTCTTTAAAACTTATTAAAAAAACTATATCTCCAAATTATAAAAAGTTAGATATTTTCTACCGCAAATAGACGTATGCGCCCGGTATTTTGACCATTATGGATACCAGCTTAATTAATACCATTATTACCGCCTCGCATCCTGATGCGAAGATATGCTGAAGCGGAGGGTATATAAAACCTGCTGCGACAAAGACAAGTCCTGAGCCTATCACTATCGAAAGATATGGAACAACGATCATATTAGCCAAAATAGCTATAAATGATATTATCCTAAAGTAATAAGCGATCAATGGAGAAAGGCCTAGCCATGCGGCTAATGAGCCGGAGAAGAGCGCAAATATATGATGGACGTACGGTCTTCTAATATCTTTAGACGGAAATGTCAGCTTTTCAAATAGGGATTTTATCTTTGGCGAGAGATAAATTATAGATATAACGCTGACGAAAGAGAGCTGGAAACTTATGTTAAAGAGCTGACGTGGATTAAAAACCAAGACAAGGAGCGCAGCCAAAGAGAGCACATTATATATATTGGTCTGCCGCATAATCACATAACCTAAGAAAAATGTCGTTACCATTATCGTAACCCTCACAACCGGCATCCTCCCTCCGGTTAAAACACAGTAAGCGGCCAAAATAACACACGTAAAAATATAAGATAATCTCCTCGGCAGCCTAAGCATCTTAAAGACCATCAAGATAATAAAGCTTACAAGCCCGACATGCAGTCCGCTTATTGCGATAATATGGACCGTTCCGGTCTGAACCAAAATCTTTCTTAACTCTTCGGGTATATTGCTCCTTTCTCCCAGAATGATAGCGCTCAATATACCGGCTGAGACCGGCTCCATATTGGCATATATCATCTCTTTTATGCGGCGTCTCACAGAGAAACAGAATCCTACAAAAGGATTGCCTCTTCTTCTTTCCAGCATCTTAACGACCGAATCGCCGCTTACGCTAAGCACAGAATATATTCCCTTATTTTCCAAATGCGCCCTGTAACTTAAGTTCTTTGTGATCTTGAAATAAGGCACCCTGTATATCTTGCCCCAGAGCAATACCCTGTCGCCGTAAAGGAGATCTTTTTTGTCAAATACCTTCACGATGACCTTGCCGCATATCTCTATGGTTTCGTCATCCCTTATGAGTCTTCGGGCATCTAAGGTAAAACCCGTGCGTCCTTTCTTTACGACAGGGTCGCTGCTTATAATCCCCTCTATGTATAATGCCCTTCCTTTCTGGGATGTAAAATTAGATACATGGTTATAGGGCAGTATCATTGACTTCTTAAAGTACGCCCCGCCTAAAAATAGAATTGACGCGATTAAAAAAATGAGGAATCTCTTTTTTTGGCTAAAAGATATAATACAAACCATCAGAGACAAGAGAGAGAATGCCCAGAAAATAAAAAATGGGATGCCATAGAAATGTCTCGCCGTGAATATACCTGCGATAAACGCGAGCGCCGCTATACCTAAAGGAAACCTATTCATTTAATAACTACGCGGTCTTTAATCCTATCGAATTTGCCCCTGCCTATGCCTTTTATCTTCATAAGATCCTCTTTGTAAAAGAAAGGGCCGCTATTCTTGCGGTAGTCCATTATCCGTATCGCGGTCATTCTGCCTATACCCTTCAATCTAACAAGTTCGTCGAAGCCGGCCTTGTTTATATTGATCCTACCGTCTTCACGGGTGGTTTCGGATAAGAGAGTCCTTTTAAGAGGATATCTGGGAATCTCTCTCTTCTTAAAAAAAACCGTTACAGAGCCGAGCAGGAAACAGCCTACAAAAAAGACCAATACCAGTCTCTCTTCTTTTGTAAAATTAAGCACGCACCAATTATAGAACCGGGAAATATCTAAGACAAGAATTTAAACCAGATTTTGACATTGCTAACGGAGGTGCACTGTTCAGGGTATGTGTGCACTGGTTATTTGTTTTTTTTGGTTTTTTGTGGTAAATAGTGGAGGTGGGAAGTGAGGTATTTTATGAAAGATAGAGAGCGGATCTTTGAGCTGCGAAAGAATCTTATCGATGATTGGCGATATAGAGGGTTGAGCTGGCAAGAGATAACTTATAAGTACAGAGTTAGTAAAAGATGGTTTTATAAGCTTAGGATGAGGTTCTTGCTTGAAGGCTACGAAGGATTAAGGGATCGGGTAAGGAATAACTCCAACCGGCCTTATCGTGCAAGCTGGCAGGAGAGATTAAAGATCTTGGATTATGTCTATTATAATCCTACGCATGGGCCAAGAAGGATAGCCTTTGAGGACCCTTCTATAGGGCTATCTCCTACTACTGTCTGGAGTGTGTTAAAACAAGAAGACCTTAATACCAGGGCAAAGAGAAGACTGTGGGCCCAAGCCCAGGGTAGACGCATACTTACCAAAAAAGAGAAGCAATTAATTCTGGCTAAGAACAGACATATAGAGTCGCGTTCTCCTGGTGAGCTTTTAGGCATTGATTCATTCTGCGTCTCCGTAGCTAATCTGGGTAGGGTATGGCAATATACTGCCTGTGATACGTACTCTAGCTACGGCTTTGCTCGAGTTTATCTCGAAAAAACATCAGATACCGCAATAGATTTTATGGTAAACCATGTACTCAGTCGGTCTCCTTACGGCAAGATAAGAAGGGTCCTTACCGATCAAGGTACTGAGTTCTATAATGCGCGATTTAAAGATACTGAGAGTGCATTTAGCTTTGCTTTAAGGCTGCAAAGTATAAGGCATTCTGTAACTAAGGTGGCCCACCCCTGGACTAACGGCTATGTTGAGAGACTTAATCAGACCATATGGCAGGAGTTTTATCAGTGCAGGCTTGATAAAGAGTATACCATCTGCGATGAGCTTAACAAGGACTTGGATGCGTATATGAGATATTATAACTTCAAGAGAGTGCATTCGGGCTACAAGCTGGTAGAAGGAGGTTACCGGTTCCCGGGGCACGCGTTCTTTGATACGCGTGAGAAGGACAAGATTATTGAGCTAAAGTATTAACTTATTGCGAAAAGATGGTCTTTTTGCTACTCTAGGGGTGTCTCTATTCTAGTGCCCTCTTTAGGTAAATTGGACAG
>JADHWH010000041.1 GCA_016783555.1 Candidatus Omnitrophota bacterium
GTAGTTCTGCTGGCCGTCACTTGAGAACTTAGCTGTGGTTGTATATCTACCTGTTGTCTTCATCTCTACACCGTCAGGCCTTTGTGATAAGCCGTAAGTGACACTCTCTCTTACTGTGCCGTAACCGTCTATTGAGGTCGCCTCAGTTGTATACGAGCCTGACTCAAAGGAGTTACCCGCTCTATCATAGGATATTGATATACCATCTGTTATTTGGGTAAGCATGACGCCGTATGTTACATCAAAGGTGGCAGAGGTTGTGTAAGAGCCTGTCGCCATGCTTGATAAGTTCTGTGATATCCCTTTGGTGAGTGAGTAGTTCTGCTGGCCGTCACTTGAGAACTTAGCTGTGGTTGTATATCTACCCGTTGTCTTCATTGTAGCGCCATCAGGCCTCTGTGATAAGCCGGAAGTTACACTCTCGCGTACTGTGCCATATCCATCAATACTTGTAGCCAGAGTTGTGTATGAGCCTGATTCATAGGAGGTACCGGCTGCATCATAGGAGATTGATATACCATCTGTAATCTGTGTAAGCATGATGCCATATGTAGCATTGAAGGTAGCTGAAGTTGTGTAACTTCCTGTTGCCATCTCGGCAAGGTTCTGTGAGTTGCCTTTAGTTAGGGAATAATTCTGTTGGCCGTCTGATGAGAACTTAGCTGTTGTTGTATATCTACCTGTTGTTTTCATCTGTGCGCCGTCAGGTCTTTGAGATAGACCTGAGGTGACGCTCTCGCGCACTGTGCCGTAACCGTCTATTGAGGTTGCCTCAGCTGTGTATGAGCCTGACTCAAAGGAGTTACCGGTACTATCATAGGATATTGAGACGCCGTCTGTAATCTGAGTAAGCATAATGCCGTATGTCGCATCGAATGTGGCAGAGGTTGTGTAAGCGCCTGTCGCCATACCCGCCAGGTTCTCTGATACGCCTTTAGTTAGGGAGTAGTTCTGTTGGCCGTCACTTGAGAATTGGGCTGTGGTTGTGTAGCGACCTGTTGTCTTCATCTGTGCGCCGTCAGGTCTCTGTGATAAGCCTGAAGTAACTGATTCTCTTACTGTGCCGTAACCGTCAATACTTGTGGCCTCTGTAAGGTATGATCCTGATTCAAAAGAATTCCCCGCTACATCATAGGAGATTGATATACCGTCTGTTATTTGGGTAAGCATAATGCCGTATGTTACATCGAAGGTAGCTGAAGTTGTATAACTTCCTGTCGCCATGCTTGATAAGTTCTGTGATATACCCTTGGTGAGTGAGTAGTTCTGCTGGCCGTCACTTGAGAACTTAGCTGTTGTTGTGTAACGGCCCGTTGTCTTCATCTCGGTGCCGTCAGGTCTTTGAGATAAGCCTGAAGTAACTGATTCTCTTACTGTGCCATATCCATCTATTGAGGTTGCCTCAGTTATATAGGAGCCTGATTCAAAAGAGTTACCGGTACTATCATAGGATATTGAGACACCGTCTGTTACTTGGGTAAGCATGATGCCGTAGGTAGCATTAAAGGTGGCGGAAGTTGTATATGAGCCTGTCGCCATGCCGGCAAGGTTCTCTGATACGCCTTTAGTTAGGGAGTAGTTCTGCTGGCCATCTGAAGAGAACTTAGCTGTTGTTGTATATCTACCTGTTGTCTTCATCTCTACACCGTCAGGCCTCTGTGATACGCCTGAGGTGACACTCTCTCTAACGGTTCCATATCCATCTATTGAGATTGCCTCTGTAAGGTATGAACCTGACTCAAAAGGATTACCCGCTCTATCATAAGAGATCGATATACCGTCTGTTATTTGAGTAAGCATAACTCCATAGGTAGAATCGAATGTAGCTTGAGTTGTGTAGGAACCTGTCGTTTTGCCTGCAAGGTTCTGTGATATGCCCTTGGTAAGTGAGTAATTTTGGATACCATGTTCAGAGAATCTACCGGTCGTTGTATAACGGCCTGTCGTCTTCATGGTACTGCCATCAGGCCTCTGTGATACACCCGAGGTTACGCTCTCTCTAACGGTTCCGTATCCGTCTATTGAGGTTGCGTTTGTTATATAAGAGCCTGACTCAAAAGGATTACCTTCTCCATCATAGGAGATCGATACGCCGTCTGTCACTTGCGTATCCAATATGCCGTAATAATCGAACGCGGCAAGAGTGGTATAAGAGCCCGTCATCTTGCTGGCCAAGTTTAAAGATATGCCTTTTGTCAATGAATCTGTCTGTATGCCTGTGGTATTGAAGTTTGAAGTGGTGGTATATACCCCTGTCTGGACCTCGCTTCCTGATCTGTCTTCTTTAATAGATACGCCTGTAGTCCTTGACTTCGTCAATGTGCCGAATTCATCTATCGTTACCGATTCGGTCGTATACCTTCCGCTAGTCTTAGATGTATAGGTATCCGGGCCGGTTCTGACATATGTGTAGCTTTCGCCGGTCGTTATCTGATATGTCAGGACGCCGTACTTATCGAATGTTGCCGTTGTCGTGTAGCCGCCGCTTATCCAATTGTCAGTATATGCGGTGCCTGCGGTTACGGTATGCGTCAATCTGTTCTTATAGATATCGTCATAATAATAAGTAACGGTTGAGGCAAGCTTAGAGACATCTTCGAGTTTATCGGCTATGAACTTAAGATCGTATGTCACTATCTGATTGACTCTCTTCTTGTCGCCGTGATAAGTGTACTCGCTTCTTTCGACAATCTCGCCCCCTCTGTAGGAATACGACTTAGTAACATACTCCTGCCCCAGTGTGCCCGTATATACGGTCTGGGACTGCAGGTAGCCATTGCCCCCTATCCTCGCATCCTGGGCCGAGAGATCGGCGGTTATGTATTTCTCTACAAGGTCGAGGCCCGCATCCTGGTCGCTATAATCGAGCACTGCGTATGTGACAGCGTCATGGGCGTATATATAGTCGTTTCTTACGGCTATCGTTGTTCCGTCCAATAGATATAAGAAACTATGAATAATGCGCTCTCTATTCTTCGCCCCTTCATATTGAAACTCCTGCCTTAAGATCGCGCTGTTTAGGTCCAGCGTAAGGGTACCTGCGTCCTCATCTACGACTGTTGCGTCTGAATATATATATTCGAGAGTCTTCTCAAGCGGCCTCCTGCCTGCCTCGTGCGCTTCCCGATTACCGTCATAGTAATACTTTGTAACGCCTATCGGTGCGTTACCTTCCGCGTAGTTGACGTTAAAATCTATCCTCTCTCTGCCCTTGATGCCCTTGTAGAATGCCTGCTGGGCATATTCGGCGTTCTCATCTATGGTCAGGATGCCGTTTTCGAATACCACCGTCTCCGCGTCATTATAATAAGTCCTGGTCACAAACAACCTGTTTGTGCTGCTGGCACCTGCGCCGAATGCGCCTTCGTCTCCGTAGTAGTACTTAATGGTAGTATGGGCCAAACCGTCCGGCGCTAAACTCACTATGAAATCTATAACCTCCTTGCCGGAACTTCCCTCATAATATACTTCCTGGAAATAGAGGCCGGTCTCCAGGTTCTTCTTCTTTATCTTATCTAATGTGTTGGAAAAGCCGTCGCCGCCCTCGCTAACGTCTAGATCATATATATACTCCGCAAGAAAGATATCGTTATTTACCGTACTTAATAATTCCTCGCCTACCGCATCTTGATACGAATAATATGTGGTGGTCTCGAACGTATCGGAATACTCTTCTACCTCGACAAGCCTCTTATCGTCATTGTCATCATATTCAAAGGTAAATGTTATGGTATCCGCTCCCGTCTCTTTCTCTATGGAGTCGATCCTTCCTTCCTTTGCGTCATCATAGACTATTGTGTAGTCCTCTCCGTGGAGCGTGAATGATGTAACCCTGCCCAGTCCATCTCTAATGACGCCTGTGGCATCCGGGTCATCCGCCAATGAGGGGATATCCCGCGGGTCTATCGGTATGTCCGCCTCTCTTGCGGAGAGGTCTCCGTAACTGGTTGAATAATCTACCTTCTCTCTGCCTGTCACACCTTTAAAACGCGTATCCTCAACCAGCACGCCCATTCCCGCCATCCTCGCCTCTTCTTCGCTTAGGCCGGCCGTGTCGTACTGGAGGGTCTTTACAAGCCGCTTTCCATCATATATGTAGTCCTTCCGCTCGATTACATTGCCCTCATAATCGTAGAACAAGGACTCCTGGATCCTCTCCTTGCCCGCCTCTCCCGCAAAGATATCTTCCTCGTATAGCGTGCCGTTCCCGCACAGAAGCGCATCCGCGTGGTCTATCCTTCCGTTACCGTCTAAGTCGCCGAGTGCCCCCCGCCTGTCTATGCCGTCGCCTAAGCCATCCGTGTCGAAGGTAAACGTCCTTACGAGCCTTCCGTCCTCATAGATATAGTCCTTACGCTCGGTTATACTGCCGTCGGAGTCATAGAAGAGGGACTGTTGAATCTTCTCTTTGCCCGCCCTGCCCTCAAATATATCCTCCTGGTAAAGGGTGCCGTTTCCGCACAAAAGAGCGTCCCTGTAGTCTATCTCTCCATCGTTATTCAGATCGCCGAGCTTCTCTCTTCTGTCTACCCCATCACCAAGGCCGTCCGTATTGAATGTAAATATACCGGCCAATCGTTTCCCGTCATAGATGTAGTCTTTCCGGCTGGTTATATTGCCCTCGGAGTCGTAGAAGAGGGCCTGCTGGATCCTCTCTCTGCCCGCAACGCCGTCAAAGATATCCTCCTCAACAAGCGAGCCGTTGCCGCACAGAAGAGCGTCTCTATAATCTATCTCTCCGTCGTTATTCAGATCGCCGAGCTTCTCTCTTCTCTCTATGCCCTTCTCAAGCCCCTCCGTATCAAAGGTAAATACACTCACAAGCCTCCGTCCTTCATAGAGATAATCCTTACGCGTAACAATATTGCCTTCCGCGTCATAGAGGAGGGCCTGCTGGATCTTCTCCCTGCCGGAGATGCCGTCAAATATATCCTCTTCAAGCAGAGAACCGCTCGCGCACCCGAGCGCGTCCTCATAATCGATAGAACCGCTGTTGTCTAAGTCACTGATTCTCTCTCTCCTGTCAATACCTTCATCTACCCCTTCGGTGTCGAAGGTAAACGTCCTTACGAGCCTTCCGTCCTCATAGACATAGTCCTTACGCTCGGTTATATTGCCGTCTGTATCATAGCTTATGGTCTGCTGGATCTTCTCCCTGCCCTCTATGCCTTCAAATGTGCTCTCTTCAAGGAGCCTTCCGTTCGCGCAGGCCAGGGCGTCATTGTAATCTATAACGCCGTTATTATCTAGATCGGTCAATTTCTCCCTGGGGTTGTCAAGACCTTCCGTATCGAATACGAATACCCTGGTAAGCCTGCCGTTTTCGTATATGTAATCTCTCCTCTCCACCACATTACCTTCGGAATCGTAAGTGAGGATCTGATCGACCTTTTCCTGGGTAGCCCTGCCTGTAAATATGCTCTCTTCAAGGAGGCTTCCGTTCCCGCAGAGAACGGCGTCCGCGTAATCTATCGTGCCGTTTGAGTCTTCGTCACCCAGTTTTTTTCTTCTGTCTATCCCCGCATCGAGGCCTTCTGTATCGAAAGTGAATACCCTCACAAGCCTCTTTCCATCATAGATATAGTCTTTTCGCTCTATTATATTGCCTTGAGAATCGTAGAATAGGGTCTGCTGGATCTTCTCCTTGCCCGCCCTTCCCTCAAAGACATTCTCCTCAAGCAGTGAACCGTTAGCGCACGAAAGGGCGTCTCTGTAGTCTATCTTGCCGTTGCCGTCTCGGTCTGTAAGCTTCCGTCTTCTGTCTGTGCCGGAAGCAAGCCCCTCTGTATTGAACACGAATATGTTGGCCAGCTTTCCTTTATCGTATATATAATCTTTCCGCTCAACCACTTCGCCGGCGGAGTTGTAGTACAAAATCTGCTGCATCCTCTCCCTGCCGGAGGCGCCGTCAAAGATGCTCTCTTCAAGGAATGTGCCGTTCGCGCAGAGAAGCGCGTCTTTGTGGTCTATCCTGCCGTCCTTGTTTAAGTCTGTAAGCTTCTTCTCGCGGTCTATACCCTCGTCCAGCCCCTCAGTGTCAAATTTAAATATATGCCTTAACGCTCTCTTCTTGTGCTCTGAGTACTTCGCGTCATATTCGTAATATTCGTAATCCGCCCTCTCTACCAGCTCGCCCTCTACATAAGAAAAGACCTGCTCGATCTTCTCTTCGCCGGCAGATCCGCTGTAAAGCGTCTTACTTAAGAGGTCATTGATATATTCGCCGAGGGTTGTCTCATCGCCGGAGCGCAGTTCTCCTAAGACAGTATTCCAATCATCTGAACCGTAATAATCTTCTATGTCGTATGCCCTTACCTCTGTCAGCCTCTGTTTCTTCTCGTCTCCATCGGCCTCCTCCACATAATCGAAGACGCTTATGCGGCTCGGGACATTTTTGCCGTCGCTATTCTTTACATAATCATCGAGGATATACGCAACGTGCTCCTTCTTCTTCTCGCCTTCGTATATAGCCCTCTTAGTCAGCCTATCTTCTGTTAAGAGCGCGAGCCATTCTGAGCCCTTGCTGTTTTCTTTTATGTCTACGTTCAGACCATCCAGAGAATATGTGCGGACCTCATCGAGCGTTTCGCTATCCCCGTCTTTACCGTAATCGTAGTAGCTTATCTCATATGCCCTGCCGGTTGAGTCAAAATCGCTCAATATATAATCGACTCTCTCTTCTTCCTTATCGCCCTTGTAGACTGTCTTGGAGATCATATATTCTGCGCCAAGCTCTTCTTCCAGGCCATCCATGTACCCGCCGTAGAATTTGTCTCCGTCCTTGCCGTCAATCTCTCTTCCCGCATCAATCCACTTTTGGCTATTTAAGTCTGATATGTCAAATGAGGTAATGCTCATCAGTCTGCCGTCGTCATCATATTCATAATAATTGAGCGTCTGGGGGTTGCCCTCCGGATCCCAATCGCCGAGCGTGAAATTGATCTTTCCGCCGGCGCCCCCTCTCCTGGCGATCGACCTGGGCTCCTCATCGTCTTCAAACTTCCTCTTCTTCTTTGCCCTTATCTCTTTCAGCTTATTATCAAAATCGTCCTCCATGTCCTTGAGGCGCCTGTCGAGCAGGGAGTCCTCAAATTTGTTCTTTTCCTCGATCTCTCTCTCGCGGCTTGACTGCATCTCCTGTAATGCATCGGGGCTTAAGAATCCGCTCCTTGAGGGCCTCTTCCCTTCCAGGGCGCCCTCGATCAAATCATAGTTGCTTATCACATCTTTTTTCAGCCGGTCGGCCCCATCAGTCACCATGGCCCTTCCCGCTAAATTATCCATAATAATAGTACTAAGCTGGAAATCAGCAGCCCATGAGACCTGTTGAAATAAAAAAGTCCCTATCAAAATGATAGAGACTATCTTTACCCAGCGCATCGAGCGCCAGTTCATGATGGTTATGGGAAGCGACCCTCTCTCTACGCTATCCAGGGCCGGCTCAAAACTGCCGCAACCATCCGTAGTACCGCTATTTTTTTCTTGCCCTTCCTTCAGCCCCATTCTAACTACCCCTTAGTTTATAATTAAAAACTTTTATAAACCTGATTATTATTAGATAAAAAAAACCGGCTTACCGAAAATCTTGCCCAAAAAAAATATCCTTTCGGTAACCCGGCTATCTGCTATCTTTCAGATCCATGGTTTTGCGCCCTACGCTCTCGCGGAGTTTGCCTTTTCGAGGATTCTTGAGTCTTTTCCTAATGTTTGTAATAGCTTTTTAAAATCTATTAATTATAGGCGAAAAAAAAACCTGATTACAAAGAACACTTGTATTCCGTATTACCATCTTAAAGTATATCATATCATATACTATAAGTCAAGGTTCAAAAACCACCTTTTTTAATTGCTAACTTTTTCCTTACTCGTTTGTTCTCTCTTGAGTTACAAGAATGTTGATCTGTAGCCCTCTATGTGTATATATTATTATGTATAGATATAATGGTAGTAGTATTAGGAAAGTGCCTCTCTGTCATGAATAATAGGGACAGGTCCATTTTTCCTGAGAAAGCGGCATAAAAAGATGGACCTGTCCCTATTTTCACACTGCTATGATTTACATGCCAATAAAATAACTTACCATAACGCATGTCAATACAAGAAGTTTTGGCATGCAGATCAAAAAATACGGCATGTAAATCGAAAATATACCGACAAAACGGCATATAAATCAGTTTATACGCTTTTCTGATCTACATGCCTTTTCCATCTAAACTCCTCGAATATCATGTATATGGCAGGCACAACAAATAGGGTAAGGAGGGTGGAGCTGATAAGGCCGCTGATGACAGTTATAGCAAGGGGTGACCAGAGATTCGCGCTTTCGCTCTTATCCATGGCCATGGGAAGCAGGCCTAAGACAGTTGTAGAGGTCGTCATCAATATCGGCCTTAGCCTATTCTTGGCAGACATTATAAGCGCCCTGATTGCCTTAAGTCCCTTCTTCCTCAACTGGTTCGTTCTATCAATAAGAATAATGGCATTATTTACGACTATACCGCCCAAAAGGACCATCCCTACAATCACGCCCATACTGACGGCCTTCTTAGTGACAGTTAAGGCGACCGCAACACCTATGACGGCAAGCGGAACAGAGAACATGATAATAAGCGGCTGTTTATAGGATTCAAAAAGGCCTGCCAATACCATATATACCAACGCGAGCATAAGTAATATCGTAGGCAGAAATTGCTTCTGCGACTCCACCAATTCGGGATACCCCCCGCCGAATCTGTAGAAATACTCCTCCGGAAATTCTATGTCGCTTAGGGTCTTATTTATAAGTTCAACGGCCTTGCCAAGGCTTAAAGTCCCTACATTCGCGCTCAGTTGGATCATCCGTGATTTTTCCTTTCTCCAGACTTCGCTGGGGCCTAAATCGAACTTAAAATCAGCTACCTGCTTCAGCAATACCTTCTCCCCTTCAGGGGTATGCAGCACTAAGTTCTTTAAGTCCTTAAATGTCCTTCTGTACTTCTCATCAACCCTGGCGATAGTCTCTATCTCTCTTCCTTTTGTATGGTAATATGTTGCTCTTAATCCCCTCATCTGGGCATGAACATCCAGCGCTATATCGTTGACATTCAGCCCATATAAGGCGGCTCTTTTTTTATCTACATTAACCGCCATCTCGGGCCGCCCTTCCCTCATCCTTATCTTAACATCCGTCAGGCCTTTTATGGAGCCTATCCTCCGCGACATGGCCACCGCCAGCTCCCTTAAGACTTTATAATCATGGCCGAAGATATCGAGTATAATCTCCTTTGTCCCCACCTCCTGCGGCTCCTCAAAATATATAAACGGCTGCTGGATGCTCTCGCCCTGCGGGTGGTAAAGCCTTATATTATTAACCTGTGACCGTATAGACTCTATCACCTCTTTGGTAGTCTTCTTCCTCATGGTAAGGGGCATAAGTTTGACATAGACCTTGGAGATCCACGGCTCGACACGGCTCGATATATTTTTTATCTCAGGTACGTCCTTTAATACCTCTTCGACTTTTTTGCACGCCAGATCGCTCATATCGAGCTTCGTGCCTGTGGGCATCCTGATAAAGATAGTAAAATCGCTCTGCTGGGTTGTTCCTATAAACTCCCTATCCAGCCTGCTGAACCAAAAACCGCATATCAGGAATAAAGAGAATACCGCCCATAAAAGCCTTCTTCTGTTCCTAAGCGCGATCGCGAGGAGCCGTCTGTAGCGTTTACTTATTGTCTCTATCCAGGATGGTGTCTCAGAAACAAGCTTGCTCTTAGATGAAAGCAAAGGAACGACCGTAAGGGCCACAAAGAGGGAGGCAACCAGGGAGAATGTAACCGTAATGCCCACCCCGCCGTATAAAAGCCTCGTCTGGACATTCACAAAGAGCATAGGCAAAAATACAATCAGTGTCGTAAGCGTACCGGCTGTTATGACTATCGTCATCTCCTCGGAACCGGCAACAGCCGCCTTTACAGGATCGTCTGTCAGCATCTTATGCCTGAAGATATTCTCCAAGACCACGATGCCGTTATCGACCAGCATGCCTATCCCGAGGGCAAGCCCCGCCAGGGTCATTATGTTGAGAGTAATAAGCATGATATTGGATACATTGATAAGATACATAAAGGCGAACGTAATCATAACGGATATGGGTATGGCAAGAGAGATTATCAGTATAAACTTGAGATTCTGCGATGTTAAAAGCAGGATCGTCACTGCCAGGAGCGCTATATATAGAAATTTTGTCGGCAAAAACAATACCGCTATCATAAATACAAAGATGTACGCATAGAACTTCCTGGGCACTCTTGTCAAAAAGAGAAGCAGTATTGCAATAGCCAAAAGCGCTCCTCTTAGAAGCGAGGTCTTGACGGTATCTATGGACTGATTTATGAATTCGGCCTGATTAAAGGTAACCGTCATCTTTATATTTTTATCGAGGAATGACCCTACAATCTCAAGCTGCTCCTTTATTCCTTCAATAACCCTTATCGTATTTGCTGTCGATTCCTTCTGTATGTATATTGAGACCACGGGCCGCACATTCAATCTGGCAAATCCGGCCGGCTCCAGATAGGAATCTTTGACTAAGGCAACGTCTTTGAGCCTTATTATCGACCCCTCAGGGCTTATGGTTAGTCCGATATTCTTAATCTGTTCGATCGTCTCGAATTCGCCGATAGTCCTTACAAGATACTTCTCTTTTCCCCTCTTGATATCGCCCGCCAATAGGTTTAGATTGTTCATACTCAGCACATTTATGACCTTATTCAAAGATACTGAGTGCGCGGCAAGCCGCCTCTGGTCAACCTCAACCAATACCTTCCGCTCCCGTCCGCCGCCTATTTCTACATTCGCGACGCCGCTGACCCGTTTTACCCTGTCCTTTATACCCTCATCCACTACTCTCCTGATATGCTCCGGAGAGTATATGCTGCTCGTAAGCGCCAGTATCATTATGGGATAATCTGAATATTTATAATTAGCGACAACCGGCTTTTCTATCTCGCGCGGCAGTTTATTCTTTATCCTCGCAAACTTCTCGCGCACCTCCAGCGCCGCGAAGTTCATATCGGTGCCGGGCTCGAAGCTCAAGACCACCGTTGACTCGCCCTCTTTAGAAATTGAGAGCAGTCTCTTTAAGTGACTCACCGTTCCCACTGCCTCTTCAATAGGTTTTGTGACACGTTCTTCTACCTCGACCGGAGGGATTCCGCCCCTTATGCGCACGATTATGCTTATCTCCCCGAAGCTTATATTGGGCATAAGCTCAACGGGAAGATAAAAGATAGAGATGAGTCCCATCAGGAAGGCGATGGTAACGGCCATCAGTATTGTTACAGGTCTCTTAATAGCTATCTCTGGCAGAGCCATTATTCTTTAACCCCTCGGAGCCTGTCAAATAAGGATTGGGTTGAAAAATAGAGGATAGGAATGATAACAAGCGTCAGGAATGTCGCTACTAATAATCCGCCCATAACGGTAATGGCAAGAGGGGCCCTGAGCTCTGAACCCTCGCCTGTGCTCAGGGCCATTGGAATAAGCCCTAAAACGGTGGTGAGCGCCGTCATCATGATAGGACGAAGCCTTGTCTGGGATGCTTTGATTATAGCGTCATAAAGCGCGACATTTTTTGACCTCAGGAGATTCACATAATCTATAAGGACTATGCCGTTATTGACTACTATACCGCCCAACATAATAACGCCGAGAATCACCACGATGCTTATCGTTGTGTTCGTTATTAAAAGGGCCGCCGCCACGCCTATAAGAGAGAGGGGAACGGCAAACATGATTATAAACGGCTGCCACAGGCTTTCGAATATAGACGCCATTATCATATATACAAGCACTACCGCTATTATCAGCGCGAACATCAGGCTCTTGAATGACTCCTGCATCTGTTCGCTCTCTCCGCCGAGTTTCACGACATATTCTTCCGGCAGTTTGAGCCTTGAGAGTACCTTCTCTATGTCTTCTATCACCTTATCCAGGCCCCGTTTGAATATATTGGCAGTCACTACCACGGTCCTCTCCTGCTCAATGCGTTCTATCTGGCTGGGCCCCTTTCCTATGCCAAAATATGAAACCTCAGACAGGGGTATATCAAGGTCGAGCGGTGAATGGACCAAGAGGTGTCTTAGTTTGGAAATATTGCTCCTGTCATCTTCGCGCAGCCTTACCTTTATGTCTATCTCTCTTCCTTTTTCTTTAAATTTTGTGACTACGTATCCTTTTATAGCGATATGTGAAGTCTGCGCTATGTCGCTTACCGACAACCCATAGGTAGCGGCCTTGTCCTTTATGACATAAGCCTTTGTCTCCGGTGAGGGCGGGGTAAGGCTTGTCTTTACCCCGTATATACCCGAAACCCTGCCTATGAGTGCCTTTACCCTCAGTGCGTATTTCCTCAGGATATTTAAGTTTTCTCCTTTGACCTCGATCGCTATAGGCGCTGCGCCCATAAGCGAACTCTGGAACATAGACTCCTGAAGAAGATACTCAATCCCGCCTCTCTCCAAATCTACTCTCTTTAAGGAACCTTTAAGTTCTTGTATCACTTCCTGCGTCGATTTTTCCCTATCCTTCCTTAAGTTTACTATTATCCTTCCCTGGTGGGATCCCAGGGCCTGCAGCGCCTCCTCGCCGGTCTTGCCCTTGGTAGAGCCTACCCTTATAGAAACGTTATCCACGCTCTCTATGTCGAGCAGTGTCTTTTCGATCTTTGCCGTTACCCTGTCGGTTACCATGAGGAGCGTTCCTGTAGGCATGGTTACATTAATCATAAATTGGCCCTGATCTATCTTCGGCATAAGCTCTTTATCTATAGTGGTAAAGGCAAGGATGCTTATTAGAAATAAAAAGAAGGCCGCGAATAAAGTCAGAATTTTGTGCGCGAGCGTCCATCTCAAAAGACCTGTGAATATCTTATAAAAAAACGAATCATACTTTACGGCATCGTCCGGCATATCGTCGGTTACGGCCCTCTGTTTCTTGATCTTAACGGCCGTGCTCAAGACCGGGATCAAAGAGAGGGCCATAAGGAGCGACCCCAGGAGAGAAAAAGTTACTGTAAATGCGAGCTCCTTGAAGAGCTGGCCGGCTATGCCGATAACGAATATTATCGGCAGGAATATGGCTACTGTGGTAAGCGTAGATGCGAATATAGGCCCACCGACCTCGCCCGTTGCCTTGCTTGCCGCATTCTTCGCCTCCTTGCCCAGCTGGCGGTGCCTGAATATATTCTCGATAACGACGACGGCATTATCCACAAGCATGCCCACCCCCAGCGCCAGTCCCCCCAGCGACATCATATTAAGGCTCAACCCGCTGAAATACATAAAGCTGAACGTAACCATAATAGATATGGGGATGGAGAGCGTAACAATAAAGGAGCTCCTGAAATTTCTTAAGAAAACCAAAAGCACTAAAAAGGCCAATATGCCGCCTTGCAGGGCGGCGTCCCGCACGCCGTTTATCGAATTTTTTATGAATGAGGACTGGTCATAGACAACTTCTATGTTTATATCCTTCGGGATATTCTTTTCAATCTCTTTCAAGGCAGCCCTGATCTTCTCTGACACATCTATCGTGTTTGCCACTGCCTGTTTTTGCACTGATACGGAGATATTATCCTTGCCGTTATATCTGGATATGCTCGTAACCTCTTTAAAGGTATCTTTTACCGCGGCCACATCTTTTAAGAGTATCAGAGTCTCTCCGGGCTCCTCCTTCTGCATGAGGAAGGCCTCTCTATCTATGCGTGAATATTGGGGAAATCTGCTTTCCGGCTCTATCTTCTCTCTTGAGACGGGAATCTCTCCTATCTCGGAGACTTCCCTGAATTCCCCCATGGTCCTTATAAGATATTCGGTAAATACCTCCTTTATAGTCCCCGCCGGATAGTTCAGGTTTGCATCCCTTATCGCATCTACTACATCCAAAATGGGGACGCCTGAGGCTTGAAGCTTATCCTGGTCTACCTCGACCAGTATCTCGCGCTCTATGCCTCCCGCGATATCCGCGGAGGCGACGCCCGCGATCTTCTCGACTTCGTCTTCTATATATCTCTCGGTTATGGTGCGCAGTCTTGCGGGATGAACGTCTCCCGTAATGCTCAGCGTCATTATAGGAAGGTCGAAGGGATTGAATTTCTTGACTATGGGCTCTTCGGCATCAATAGGGAGCCTCTCCTTTATGAGGTCTATCTTCTCCCTGACGCCCAGGGCGGCGAAGTCCATATTGGTGCTCCATAAGAATTCGGCGATAACGATGGAGACGCCCTCTTTGGATATGGATGTTATGCGCCTCAGGTTGCTTACCGTCCCTATGGATTCCTCAATCAGGCGGGTAATCTGTGTCTCGATTTCTTCGGGGGCGGCGTTTTCATAAGTAGTAACAACGGTAAGCTGGGGGTAGGTTATAGGCGGAAAGAGCTCCTGCGGCAGACGATTCCACGACATAATCCCCAAAAGGATTATGGCGCTGAATATCATTATAGTGGTTACCGGCCTTCTTACTGAAAATTCTGGTAGATGCATAAAGACTCACAAAAACTGCTCCTGAACTTCTGTGATTATAACATTCATCTTATCCTGAAGCTTCTCCTGTGTCTCCACAACCACAAGCTCGCCTTCCTCGAGGCCTTCTTTAATCACAGAAAAGTCGCTGGAACGGTATTCAAAAATAATAGGCCTTGCCTCGACTGTGCCCGGCTCGCCTATCTCTTCCGCAAATCCCTCTTCTTCTTCGGGCGTTTCTTTCTCCTCCGGCTCGGTCTTGTGAATCACGAAGGTTATGTACCCCTGCTCGTCTTTATTCAATGCCGTGTTAGGTATGACTATGGCGTTCTCCTTTGAGTATATATCGGCTAATACCCTCGCGAACATGCCGGGCAGGAGCAGTCTCTTGGTATTTCTTACCCTGATCTTGACGCCCTGGGTCCTTGACCTGCCTTCCACTACCGGAGAGACGTTATCTACCTTTCCTTTAAATTCGGTATCGGGGTATGCGTCTACAAAGACCTTGGCATTCTGCCCGACCTTTACCTTTCCTATATCTCTCTCAATGACTCCTATCTCCGCAAATACATCTGTGTCATCTATCAGGGTAACTACTTTATCGTTTGAGGTGACAAATTCCCCGACTTCAGCGTCGCGCGTCCCGAGCACCCCGTCCCTCGGCGCGTAAAGATAAGTCTTATCGAGGTCGCTTTTGGCGGATTCATATTCGAGCTCCGACTGTTCCAGCTTAGACTTTATAATAGAGCCTATCTCAAAGAGTTTCTTCGTCTTGTCCAGCTCTAACTGGGCATACTTAAGCTTAAGCAGGGCATCATACTGATCTAAAGACGCTATTATGTCGCCCTCCCTTATCTCCTCGCCTTCTCTGAAATTTATAGAGTCTACGACTCCGTTTATCTCAAATTTTAAGTTCATCTCTCTATAGCCCTTGATAGTCCCAAGGCTCGGCAGGGAATCCTCGAAATCCCGCCTGGCCGCCTTGTAGGCCTTAACGAGTATCTTCTCTTCCGGCATCTCCTCCACGGGCGCTTCCTCGGCCTTCTTCTTTACAAACCTGCTTAAGAGAGGTATCTTTCCCACGGTATCCTGCAGAAAGAGGTTTGCCTTCTCCGGTAATTTATCCATGAAGGCCTTTCCCGTCTCTGTTGTCTTTCCCCAGATGAAAGCCGCTATTATCGCCACCGCTATTACAGCCACGACGGCAGGGATAAGATTCTTGGGCGATTTTATCTTAGGCAACTTTATTTTCGGCATCTTTACGCTCAACTTCGGAATTTTAAAGTTTATCTTGGGAAACTTCATTCTATCACCCGTCATTTAGACTGCGTCTTAATTCCGTTTTGTCATGAATCCCCTCTCCCCAAGCCAAAGGCTTGGGGAGAGGGTTAGGGTGAGGGGTAAAGACAGGCTCTACCCCCCTCACCTTTTTCCTCTCCCCCCTTCGGGGGGGAGGAATAGAAGCGGACAAAGTTGTATTGCGACACAGTGCTCATTTGAAATACCCCCCGAGACCGATGGCCTTATTTATCCTGGCGACCGCTATGTGATAATCGCCGAGGGCGTCGGTGTAAGAGCCCTTCTCTCCGTAGAGCCTTACCTTTGCCTGGATAAGATCGTAAAACGTAATTTCATTAAGCCCTTTCTTAATTCTTGCGACCTCCAGCTCCTTATTGTAAAGCTCTATATTATTTAAGGTGTTACTGATCTTTATCTTCGCCTCTTTTAAGCTGTAGAAAGACTCGTGGAGATCCGTATATATATCCTGCTCCGACTTATTTAATTCATTCAGCGCCTCTTTATAGTTTATCTCGGCGTCCTTTATCCCGCTTACCCTGCCCATATTGTCAAAGAGGTTTAAGCGCATCTTGTGAGCCCTGGACCTTGTATCGTTTTCGAAGGTGGTGACAGTGGGGGCAAGCTTTGTCCTTTTGTACTGGTAATCGAAAGTGTGCGGGCCGAAGGGCATGCTCACTGTCGCGCCCAGGGCCCGTTCATTTTTGAGGTGTCTCCTTAAAAGGT
>JADHWH010000006.1 GCA_016783555.1 Candidatus Omnitrophota bacterium
ACCCTTATCAGGCGTTCTTTGAAGTCCCGGAAAAAGCGGCTGTTTTAGTTTAAAAATAGCATTCTTCTTGCAAAATTAATGCTTTTTTGGTAGGGTGGGGTCTGCGTGGTTGGGTTTACTCATTAGGGGAAGGGGACAGGATTCTGTTGGCGGGTTTTTTTTCGAAATAATACGAATATATTCTTTCGATCTTAAGCTGCGTGGATAGCGAGATTTAATCCTTCAGCTATATTCTTAGGAATACCAAACGTCTTTATACCTAAAGAATGACGAGTCTACTTTTCTCCCTCATGCCCTATGTCCATCCAGACACCGCTGCTGGCAACCCAGGTAGCGCCGGTCCAGCGGTCGAGCTTCACAACTAAGGGACTATTCACTGTGATGTCGTAGCGAAACAAATATAATAATGCAGCCATAACTACTATGCCTATTGCAAGTAAGATGATATTCTTCATATTATCGCTCCTTTTATAAAAATACTGCTAATCAATCGGGATTATCTCTTCGTATATTAAATTACCGTTTTCGTCGTATTTCCTTATCACCTTGCTCTTCGGCTCCTTAACCTCTTTATAGCGGCGGTATTTCCGTCCTTTTCTTTCGCTGCCGGTCTTAGTTATCGAATCCAGCAACGCGTTTCCGATAACACCGGTCCCGGCCCCTATCAGGGCGCCCTGTCCCGCCTTTCCACCGGTAGCCCCTGCCGCTATCGCGCCCGTGCCGGCGCCTACCAAGCCGGTCTTAAGGACCTTTGAAGTGGCGTCTTCCTGGGGTTCCTCATAGTAGTCATCGAGATCTTCGCGCGCCTCGTAATCGCCTTCATAACGACGCTGTTTGGCCCCGCTTCCCGTAATCGCGTCAAGCAATACGCTGCCAATAACCCCTGTGCCCGCGCCTATAAGAGCGCCTTTGCCCGCTTTTCCGCCGCTCATGCCTGCCGCAATAGCGCCCGTTCCCGCACCTACAAGGCCGGATTTTAAGATCTTGGTCGTTGGGTCATCTTGCGCCAAAGCCGAATTTGTCAGAATTAGAAAGAATGAACAAATCAAAATTATTATAAACAATACTCTCATCTGTGTCACCTCCTTTTAAGCTTCTTGCATTATTATTATACACTAAAAACAATACTAAATCAAGATAATGAAATTAAGAAAAAAGTGGGCAAAAAAATACCGCCAATTACCATTATCTCTTAAGGTTTATAGGGTATCCCTCTATATAGAGGAATACATTGGCGGTACTTAATATTCGGATTTTTTCCTTTTTGGCAGAATAAACGCCTCCATCTTGACCTTATAAAAACCGTCGGCCATTTCGCTCAATGTTACCCTGCGGCAGAAATCAAAATTTGCGCCCTCATGGATTATCTCCAAGGTCCTTCTTGAGGGTGTATTATCCTTATTTATCATTGCCTTATCTCCCGTTTACAAAAATAAAAAATGCCAGACAAATTGCCTGGCATGGCGACGGTGTTATCCGCTAGTTGGTAGCCCAGCCTCCCTGGATACTTCCGAGGGACTGTGGCTTTGCGTCCCACCCTTTCGAGCAGTTTGCCCCGTTAGAGATTTACTCCAACGTGACAGACCCCGTAATCTCTAACGGGGTTTGCCTTTTTCAACTCTAAAAAACGTGCTTATATAAAGAGCAACCTTTTCTACAACGAGTATATATCAGATATATGAATTGTCAAGTAGCGAAATCTAAGTTTTTTTTTATTTACCCCGTTAGAAATTCATAAAAGTTAATTTTATCAGTATTTCTAACGGGGTTTACATCTCTTTAGCGCAAAGATAGTCTGATTTAATCCTCGTGGGGGCATTAAATATGTTGGATTTGATCTGGCTTGACCCCTTCTCTAGATCAGATATGACCCGCTTCATGAGGGCGCGTTTTGATAGCGCATTATTGGGGCATCTGCAGGCCTGTTTTGGAAGGCCGGATTCCCGCGCATACGCGCGTATCTCCCTCTCCTCTATATAGACCAGGGGTCTTATTATTGTTACCTTTCCGTTAAATAGGGGTTGTCTTGCGTTTATGGCGGATATCTCGCCGTTATAAAAGAGGTTTAGAAGAATGGTCTCTATTACGTCGTCTTTGTGGTGGCCAAGCGCTATCTTATTATAGCCAATCTCTGACGCAAGCTTGAAAAGCGCTTTTCTCCTATTCCAGGAACACCAGAAACAAGAGATATCGCCGGCGTCTCTCTTTAACTGCTTACCCTTAGCGGCTCGAGCTGCAGCGGGTATTTTAGTCTGCGCCTTAAGCCTTATTTCGATAAATCTATAAGGGCAGTTATTATCCTCAAAAAACTTTTCCAGATAGGACCGGGCTGCGCAGCCGGCGCAATGGTAATCCGTTATCACGTGCACCGCCAAAATATCATACGATACCGGCGCCCACCGCCTCCTCTCAAGAAGCATCTTAAGCATGGTTAACGAATCCTTGCCTCCCGAGACAGCAACGATAATCTTATCCTTATCCTCAATGAGCCGATAGTCCGCTACCGCCTTGCCGATCTTATTTGAAATAAAAAAGCCTCTTTTGCTTAAATTCCGCATGGTATATTTACAGCGAGCCCTACAAGATATTTACGCTTATGTTCTTATCTTTTAAATATCCCAGAAGCCTCTCTAACTCTTCCTTCTCACCTTCAAAAGTCAATATGGCCCAGCCTGTCGATGTCGAGAATGATGCCTCGATAATATTCGGGATAATCTCAAACTCGCGGCCCATCGTATAGATCAGAGGCTCATCCTTTAGTTCATTCGGAATTGACAACTCGACTTTAATCTTTGTCATCTTCCCCTCCTTTAATTTAAGCACCGTCATTGCGAGCGAAGCGAAGCAATCTCTTAAGATTGCTTCGTCGGCCTTTGGCCTCCTCGCAATAAATTCGACCATAGACTTACGTCGCTTACGCTCCGTAAGTCTAGGTCTCATTTATTTTAAATACTTGCTTTACAAATTTTCTTATCGTGCTATAATACACCGCATAACTTAAGGAGATAATACAAATATGGATAAGACGGTTAAGACCATACCAAAAAACAAATTTCAGGAAATAAAGTTTGAGCTTAAGGAGTTCAAAGGGCACAACATTATAGATATCAGGATCTGGAACAATGTGCCGGATTCTGATGAAAAGCGCCCCACGACAAAGGGTGTAACGATGAATGTTGAGCTCCTGCCGCAGCTTAAAGAAGCGGTTGAGCTTCTTGAAAAAGAGCTCACGAAGTAATCCTTACCTAAAATAATAATATACTAAAATTTCTGATTCGGCAAGAAATTTCTGAATTTTTATGGTATAATATTACTGTTATGAGAACGACGATCCTGCTTGTCATGACAGTTCTTCTCTTAAGTTCCCCCACATCCGCCGCTATATCTACCGGCAACAACTTCATCGACCAGGCATTCAATGGTGCGGCAGTCCTATATCCTGTCGATCTGGACAAAGACGGAGATATGGATGTTGTCGGTGTCACAGGTGTTGGAACTGAAATAGCATGGTGGGAAAATAATGGTTCCGAAACATTCACAAAATGGAGTATCGATGGAGTAGGCTTCAACGGCGCTACTGGCGTTGTCGTTATAGATCTAAATAATGACGGAGATGTTGATATACTCTTTGTTGATGGGAATAACGTCTTCTGGTACGAAAATCCCGGCCCCCCTTATACGCAAACCCCCTGGCCTGTCGCAAATCGGCGAAATATAAGCGCGGCCTTTGTCGGGGCCAATTCTATATTTGCGATAGACATAAACAAAGACGGAGATATAGACGTCCTCGCTACCGATGGTAATACCGTTACCTGGTGGGAAAACCCCGGCGCGCCCTATACGCAGAATCCTTGGCCCGCCGCAAATCAGCGAAACATAGATGCGGCTTTTGCCGGGGCCAATTCTGTTTTCGCAATTGACATGAACAAAGACGGAGATATAGACGTCCTCTCTACCGATGGTACTAATGTTACTTGGTGGGAAAACCCCGGCGCGCCCTATACGCAGAACCCATGGCCTAACCAAAACCAATGGAATATCGATATCGCCTTCAATGGCGCTAATTTTGTTTTTGCTATAGATATGGACAAAGACGGAGATATAGATGTGCTGTCGACCGCCGGTACCGGCGCGGGCGTCCTTAATGACGTATCTTGGTGGGAAAATAGCGGCTCCCCGAACGCAAATACGTGGACAGAATACATAATAGACGATAACTTTAACGGCGCCGAGTCTATATTCGCGATAGACCTTGATTTTGACGGCGATATCGATGTCGCGGGCTGTGGCGGCGCGGGCAATACCGTCTCCTGGTGGGAGAATGACGGCAGCCCCAGACAGAGTTCGTGGACCGAGAATATCGTAAATTTAAATTTCACAGGCGCAAGCTTCGTATACGCCTGCGACATAGATAGCGACGGAGATATAGATTTATTGGGTACCGCGGATATCGATAATGATATTGCATGGTGGGCAAACGATGCCAACCTTGCATCCGGCAACGTCGGCTTCTTAGCCGAGCAAAAGATAGATGACTTCTTAAACGGGGCGTCTTCCGTCTCCTCGTCTGATATTGACACTGACGGCGATAACGACGTGGTCGGAACGGCCAGGCTGGCGGATGACCTTATATGGTGGGAGTCCGACGGCTCCCCTGCAAACGGCGGCTGGACCGAACATGTTCTGGATACTAATTTTGACGGGGCGAAAGATAACACCACCGCAGACCTTGATAGAGATGGCGATATTGATATTGTAGCTGTCTCATCAAACGACGATGAGCTCGCATGGTGGGAAAATAACGGGTCTGAGAGTTTCACAAAGAGAAGTATCGATACCGGTTTTGACGGCGCGAATTCGGTATTCATAATCGACCTCGACACAGACGGCGATCTTGATATAGCGGCAACGGCGGGTCAGGGGGATGACGTCGCATGGTGGGCAAATGACGGTTCTCCCGCTAACGGAGGATGGGTCAAATCGACCGTTGACGGCAACTTCAACGGCGCGACAGACGTCCATTGCGTAGATCTGGACAGAGACGGTGACATAGACATACTCGCGACAGCCGATATTGACGATGACGTTGCCTGGTGGGATAATAACGGTTCTGAATCTTTCACAAAAAGGCTGATTGACAGCGACTTTAACGGCGCCAATTCTGTAAAAACGGGTGACCTGGACCAGGACGGCGACATAGATGTAATCGCCTGCGCCTCAAGCGGCAGCGTTATAAGCTGGTGGTCAAATGACGGGAGCCCTGCCAACGGCGGCTGGACCGAATATACAATCGAGGGCACCCTCTCAGGCGCAAGTGAAATATACGTTATAGATATCGATTTAGACGGAGATCTAGACGTTGGAGCCGCCGCGAAATCAGCGGATAAGATAGGCTGGTGGGAAAACGACGGCTCACCGGCGGACGGCTGGACAGAGCACGTCATAAATTCATCCTTTAACGGCGCCGTATCAGTATTTTTGTTAGATCTGGACAGGGATGCCTATATCGATATCCTGGGCGCGGCAGAGGATGATGACGATATATGCTGGTGGGAAAACGGGGGCGCTTCAGTGGTTACTACCCCCTCTTCCACAGAGGCGGCTACTGCAAGCCTTCAGGTCGACTTTACCGTGATAAGTTCTGAGGATGGGGATTCCGCGACATCATCGGGCACTCCTTCTGCGCCGGGTTCAGGCGAAAGCTCAATAGAGACTGATGCCGACCTTCAGGAGATTGACGTAAAGTGCTTTATCGCGACCGCCGCCTTCGGCACTGCGAATAAGAGTGAAATAGAAAGACTTCGCCAATTCAGAGATAAGTATCTAATGGAGAATCCCCTCGGGAGAAGCTTTGTATACACATATTATAAAATAAGTCCGCCTCTGGCAAGAGCTATATCCAGGAATGCGGTACTTAAAGATATTGTAAAAATATTTATAAAAATACTGCTTGAGGTGCTGCCGGTATGAAAATCTTAACGCCCTATACGCGGATATACTACCTTGCGGTTATCCTAAGCGTTATAGCCGTCTCTGCTGTGGTTGCCGCCCTTGAAGAGAAACCACGAGAAGGAATATCAAATGAATTCGTCGTAGGCAGCATTACAATCTCGCCTCCCGAAGAGTACGTGATAATAGAAGATGTGAAGTCAAAAAAGAAGAGGCTGTACGAGAAGGCCCAATATGAAAAGATAAAAGAAGACAAAAACGTCAAGTTCGTTCAGACTATCCTGATCGATACCATCGAATACAGGTATAATCCGATTGAAGGTAAAGTAAAATTTGCTTCAAATCTTTTTGAATTTGTGGAATTGGACGAAAAGAAGGCAATATTAAAAAGAGACTATGCTAAAGAGAGTGAATTGCCAATCACGGATGAGCCAGAGCCGTTAATGGAAGAAGAATTAACAGAAGAGATGCCGGAAATAGAAGAAGAGGCAATCAAGGAAACAGAGAAGGCCAAAACGGGCGCAAAGAGGCTGATTGCCTCGTTATTCTATAAAATAGAATCGAAAGAGATATCGGATACCGAATGGGAGATAAGCCTTCCCAGCATATTAGACTCAGCCGGCAACTTTGCCCACGTCTTAGGTCTTATTACAAAAAAGGTGGCTGATGTTATAGAACCGGAAAAGACCGCTAAGTTATACATTAGCACATCGATAGGAAAAGGAGCCCTCGGTCCTGAAGGGCTCCTTATAGAATCCCTAAGCACCAGGCTTAAGGCTAAATGCGGAATAAAAGATGACGACCTTATAACATCCGTGAACGGAAAGACCCTCTCCGCCCTGCAGGATGTATCCGCTATATTTTCATCCTTAGATCCAGCCACACCTCATACTATAGTTATAAGACTAGTTAGAGATGACTCAGAGCTGACCCATACTTACTATATAAAGTAGGGGCTCTTTTTTGCCGGTCTTTTATATACCTTACCTGCCGGCAGCCGCCTTAGCCCTCAGGTGGTCTTCCTGCATCTCCTCTTCTATGGTCTTGTGAAACCGCTCTTCGTAATCAGCCGGAGGTGTCAGCGCTTTATCGATTAGATAGAACGGTAAAAATACGAATGTGTCTATAGGGTCTTTCGCGCCTTCGCTCTTTCTATTAGCTGCATAAGCCGCATTTACAGAAAGAACAAAAACTATAATTAGTAATAACGCAGTTATCCTTCTCACTCTAAATCACCTCCTTTTAGCTGTTTTATTAAATTATACTCTATTTATCCGAAAAAATCAACCCACACCGCTTAAATAATGTAAATATATGCCTAGAGGGGGGCGCCGGGGCTCTTGCCCCATATCTTCATCTCCTCATAGATATTATCTACTACCTTCCAGTTTTCAACCTCTCCTTTATAAAAAAAGACCACCACCCCGTCAGTCGGGTATGGAGTATTTTCGTATAGGTAAAACCAGGTGTCTTTTTTTCTTTTGGTCTCTCTCTTTGCCGGGTAACCCCAGTTATCTATGAGATGGGCCCTCTTCATGCCTATCGATATGCCCTTAAGCTCCTGTATGGACAGATCTTCGGCAGAAGCCGATACTGCGCCCAGAACAAAGATAGATATAAAAAAAGCTGTAACAGTTTTCAGCATCTTGTAACCTTTTTTAGTATATACCCCCGTATTGGCAATGTCAACTCACTTCGTCAGGGTTTGTTAGAGATGAGTAAAACCTCGTTCTTGAGAAGCCGGGCGATTTCATCTTTATCGTTCTTTAATATCGCCTTGAATAACGCGTTGTCGAAGTTAAGCTGATTGGGCTTCTTCCAGTACATGGCCTCGTCTAAAATATAGATCCTTTTTCTAAGGTGGGTTGGTATATACTCTTCGCAATCTTCGCGGGTTATAACGCAGAATACCCTCTTCTCTCTCTTTAAAAATTCGGCCAAGATCGTCCTGGATGTCTCAAATTGTTCTTTTGGGTCGTATAGATCGACGTTTACCTTCTTCACGTTTATGCCTAAGTAGGCGTCGAGGCGGTTATGGCTGATAAAATGGGAGCCGACACCTATCATCTCGCCTTCCTTTCTTACGGTGAGTATCTTCTCTGCGAGCTTCATCAATCCGTCGTCTATGCATATCGTGGGGATAATATATCCATACAAGGATATATAGACTATAAGAGAGACGGCTACAAAAGCATTTATTGCCTTAGGTATAAATCCTCTTTTGCTCAGTCCCGAAATAAGAGTGCCGATAAGAAGGCATAATGGCGGGGCGCATAGAAGCATGTAGTGAACCTTCTTCGTGCCGAATAAGCTAAAAAATAGAACGACCGTTATCATCCAGAGGATCAAAAAGGAGTCTTCCTTCTCTATCTTTCTTGCTCTGACGATCTTGATTACGGCTATCGGAAGAAAAAAAGATGCAGGCATAAGGGCAACAAACGCCGTTGTCAAGTATCGAAGGAGGTCTTTTATATCCCCGATACGGCTTGCCCTGTTTACCGTCTCAACCTGCCAGATATGGTTTATATATGCATAGCCATGTATCTTTGACATTGAAATAAACCACGGAAGGACCAATAATAAAAATATAAAGAGCCCCAAGGGTATATTAAATCCCTTTATAAGCCCTTCTTTTTTATACAAATAGGCATACGCAACTATTACTACAAACGGTATAAGGAGCCCCACAAGGCCTTTCGTCAGCACTGCAAACGCCAGCGCGGCAAAGAATAACGGCGAAATCGCCTTTGAGGCCTTGTCAAAATAGACTCTTAAAAATAAATAAATAGAAAGCGTGATAAAAAAGAGCGTTGTGATATCCGGCGTCGCCAGCCGCGAATACGTGAAGAATATCCACGATATAGCAAGAAAAGACGCGGATAAGAAGCCTGCGCGCCTGTTATAAAGATTTATCCCTATAAGATAAGTCAAAAGAACGGCCCCCGCGCCGAATATAACTGAAGGAAGACGCGCCCCGGCCCATCTATCCTTAAGAAGCGATATTCCCGATGCCGCAAACCAGTAAAAGAGTATAGGCTTCTGAAATCTGGGCCGCCCATGATAGCGCGGCGTAATCCAGTCGCCGCTCTCTGTCATCTCCTCTGCGCTCTGGACGTACCTTTTCTCATCAGGGCTGGAGAAGCTGGCACTTTTTATATTTACGCTCAAAAAAAGCAGGGCGAGAATAAAGACGGCTGCCCCGATAAAAATCCCTTTTTTATCTTTTCTTCGCATCATCACATTTTATTATAATCTCCACCGCCTCTTTTTGCAAGAAATATATCAGTAGACGGAATTTCAATATGGTAATATAATGTTGTATGAGGTTTCCCATGCGTAATACTACAAAAATATTGCTAATTACATTGTTGATAACCTTAACCTGGAACCCTCTATCCTATTCAGAGGTTGAATTCGAGAAGGCGGCTATAAGGGTCGGCGGCGTTGAGTTGTTGGTTGAGGTCGCCATAAGCACCAGGGCTCGGGAGAGAGGCCTTATGGATAGGGATGAGGTGCCTGAAGGAACGGGTATGCTCTTTGTCTATCCAAGAAGAATGAGGTGCAGATTATGGATGAAGGATACCCTCGTTCCGCTTTCGGTAGCATTTATCAAGGCGGACGGTCAGATAACCAAGATAGTTAGAATGGAAAAGATAAAATCCACAAAGATTTACAGATCAAAAGAAAAGGTAAAATATGCCTTAGAGGTGCCCTTGGGCTGGTTTGAGAAGAACGGTATTGAGGCCGGGGGCTACTGCGCCATACCGGATACCCTGCCCCGGCGTAACCAAACTAAGAGAAAATGATATATCTACGGGCGGTTCTCTTGATGCGAAGAGGATTCGGCGCGCGCCAGCTTGTCTAAATCGTCAAAGAATTTCTTTATCGGAATGATGTCATTAACCCTGCTCAGGTCATAACCGGTCATGAATAATCCCTTGTCGATATTTCCTTTCCAGGCATATAACAGGGCACGCGCGATACAGAAGAGCACCTTATTTTTATCACAGGACCTAAGGCACTTATACGGACAGGCAAAAGGTTCCTTCTTGCCTGACAATACCCTTTCAACCAGCGGTGACTTAATCACCCTGACCGGCATACCGACGGGGCTCGATATAGTTACTGTGTCATTAGAGCCGCTCGAAACATAAAGTTTCTTTCCTTCTTCCGACATTCCGCTCTCCTCGGTACATATAAACCTTGTGCCTATCTGGACTCCCTGATAACCCCACTCGATTGCCTTCAACACGTCCTCAGGAACGGATATCGCTCCCGCGGCAATCAGGGGAACGCCGCCTAATGAATATCTGTCGAGCACATCCTTTGTCTCTCTATACAGAATTTCTAATGAGTACTCTTTAGGATTATCAAGCTGCTCATTTGTGAAGGCCAGGTGCCCGCCGCATAAAGGGCCCTCAATTATGGCTGCGTCAGGGGCTTTCTTATATTTTCTCTGCCAGGTCCTGACTATAAGCTCTAACGCCCTCGCGGAAGAGACTACGGGCACAAGCGCGACTCTATCTTTAGCGAACTCAGGCAGCCTTAAAGGCAGGCCTGCCCCGGATATTATAAAGTCTATGCCCTCGTTGACGGCCGTCTTTATCATCGATTCATAATTTGTCAAGACAACCATTATATTAACGCCCAGCGGGCCCTTGCCCCCCGTGAGCTCTCGCGCTTTTCGAATCTCTTTCGAGAGATTCTTCTCAGACTCAATTTCGTAGTCCTTGAGCGACCTATGAAAGTCTTCTCCGAGACCGACACTCGAGATTACCCCCATACCGCCGCATTCTATAGCTGCTGCGGTAAGGGCGGCGTTTCCCACGCGGACACCCATTCCGGCCTGAATGACCGGGTAGCGCGATTCGTACTTTCCGATTTTTAACTTCGGCATCTCCTTCATAATATCCTGAATGTCGTCAATGTGAAGGCCTCCTTGTCGGAATTCTCATCTCTTATGGTCATCTCAACCTTGTACTCGCCTTCTTTCAGGTACGAGGTCTCGATCTTGGTCCATATATAACCTTCGTGTCTCTTATTGTTAAACTGAACATCGGAGAAATTAGTATCCTCAACGCTGTAAATCTTCAGTCCGTCTTCGTAATATATATCGACGTCCATTGTCAGTCTTGTATAGTAATACCGCGTCTCTCGTTCCGACACGCAATTGGCGACCTCTATGTATATAAATACATCCTCAGCCTTTTTGAAATTGTCGCCGTCTCTTAACTGGAATCTACCGTACCCCTTAGGTTTGCCGCTTAAAAACTCAACCCTCTCTATCTTAAGGGGGGCCGCCGCATCATACTCACCGTAACAAAGCGCGGATGCCATCGCGTAAATAAATATAATCGCCGTCAAAAGAAAGCTCTTTTTCATCGTCAATCCTGTTTTTTACTCGCCCAAGTCTCTCTCTTTATAACCATAACTCTTAAAAGTCCCTGATTAATTTGTTTGTCGCTTCAACCTCACCTATAAGATGATCCAGTTTTTTGTTGATATATGACGTAACATGGACAAATTCCACGCCTATCTGCATCTCTTCTTTTCCCTTCTTAACCCTATTAAGCTTCTTCAACCACTGGATCCTACCCTTAACGAGAACCGGTTTAATGGCAAGCGGCTTATCTAAGAGCAGGATTAATTCGTCGCCGACCCGAATCTTCCTGGGGACTATAAGCTTTATACCTTTGGGGCTTATATCTTGCGCATAGCATTTAAACTCATGCTTATTGGCCAAGCTACTGCACGGCAAATAGCACGTTATAACAAGCTCGACTTGCCTCCTTGGGAATCTCCTTCTCTCTTTCTTATTAAATAGATTAAATAGACCCATCTTCTCACCACCTCCGACTCCGAAGAATCAAACTTCGTTCAAATCGTAATATTATATCATAATATAACATCATTTGCTAAATATTTTATTACAAATCAGCACGGTAGAGATATTTCAAAGGTAGTACCTTTGCCTAACTCTGAATCTACCTTTATCGAACCGTTGTGTTCCTCGACTACTTTCTTCGTGATGGCCAGCCCAAGCCCCGTCCCTTCCCTTTTTGCCTTTGTGTAGAAAGGCTGGAAGATCCTCTTTAAATCTTCCTTGGACATGCCCTTTCCGTTGTCTGATATGCTTATTTTTATAAGGCCGGTCTCTTGGGCAAAAACCGCTTTAAGATTTATTAATGAATTTTTTTTATCGCACGCGTCAGCGGCGTTTGAGAGCAGATTCAGGATAGACCTGTGTATCCCCTTTTCGTTCGCACATATATAAGAGGGCAGGTTCTTTACGGATACATTGAGCTTTATATTCTTTTTCTCCGCCTTGGGGCGAATAAGCTGGGCGACGTCTTCTATCAGCGCCTTCGGTTCACAATCCTGCATCTTTGGTTTTTTCTCGCGAGAGTAATAAAGCATGTCCATAACGAGGTCTGATATTCTGTCGGTATTTTTACTCACTACTTCCCATGCTTCCTTAACCGTGCTTATCTCCTTCTCTTTGATCCCGATATTTATTAAATATGAACCTGTAGATATACCCTGAAGGATATTCTTTACATAATGCGATATCCCTGCGATCGTCTGGCCGATAGCGGCCATCCTTTCTGTGTTGAGCTTCTCTTTAAAGAGGTTTATGTTTTCGACTACTATGGCTGCCTCCCGGCACATAATCGAGAAGTTTTTCTGGTCAATTTTTTTAAAATCGGCTTTTGACTTTTTATTTACGGCTATCGCGATGTCCAAAAAGCGCCCCTTCTTCTCTATAGGGCACAACAAAATATCTCTTACGCCTTTTCCGAGGGACCCTTTGAATATCTTTTTTGTATCATCTTTCATCCAGAGGTCTTCGGTTAAAACCGCATTGTAGCCCCTGGCGTCGACAAGGGTCTTTATTTTTTTATCTAAAAGAGACGACATCTCTGACTTTTTTTTGTCGCTTAAGACCTTGGTAACCTGGATATCGTCCAGAGAGAGGGCGCTGTCATAAGATATTATAACCCCCCATTCGGCCTCCGTGAGCAGCACGCACTTTTCGATTAAGAGACTTAAGATAAGGCCTGGGTTCTCGACAAAGTTGGTGAAATTGCTTATATCGAGAAGGGACTTCAATATTCTTTTTTCGGGAGATCTCTTTCTCATTTCAAGGCCTCATCTATATCTTTTCGAATCTCAAAGACCTCCAGGAGTTTTGAGACCTTGAAGACTTCTAATGCCTTCTCTTTCAAGGCAACCAATATAAGCCTTCCGCCCTCTTGCGATAATTGACTCCGTATGGAAAGAAGGACCCTCAACCCGCTGCTTGATATGTACTTCAACTTTTCAAAATCTATTATCAGGCGTTTTTCGCCTTTCTTTATAACCTTTAGGATATCGCCTTCAAAATTTTCGGCTTCATAAGTATCCATCTCACCCGCAAGGCGTACTGTCAAAAATGAGTCTATTCTCTTTTTTTTCACTTGCATATTCTTTCCCCCTTATTTCTTATATTTATGATATAATATTATAACAAAAGATGAAAAATATCAAGTATTATAGTGCGCCGGATATAAAAGCGCCTCTTATGGTCGCCTGCTGGCCCGGCATGGGGAATGTCGGTATGGGGGCCTTTGACTACCTGCGGCTGAAACTGAAAGCAAGGCTTTTTGCGGAAATCGACATAAGCGACTATGCCAAACCGGATACAGTTGTAGTCAGGAAAGGCATAACGTCCTTACCAAAAATACCGAATCTATCCCTCTATTATACAGATAATCCGCCGCTTATCATATCACTGGGTAGTGAGCAGTATTACGGGCAAGCCGGCGCAGTAGTCATGGACCGCCTGCTCTGTGTCGCAGAGAAGTTCAACGTTAAAAGAATCATCACCGGCGCCGCCTTCCCCACGAATGCCGCCCATCAAGATGAATCTGTGGTATATGCCGCCGCAAATACCAAGGATGCGCTGGGGTGGCTGAATAAAGATAATGGCCTGCCTATAATGCCGGAGGGCCAGATATCAGGCCTGAATGGGCTGCTATTAGAGGCCGCCCGCAGGAAGGGAATCGCGGCCGCATGCCTTTTGGCTACCCTGCCCCTCTATGCCATAGGACTGCCAAACCCCAAGGCCTCCAAGGCAATAATAGAAACGCTTCAAAATATGACGGGCATAGAGATAGACATGACTGACCTCGATCTATCCATACAGGAGATAAATAAGATGCTGGAAAATGTCGAGGAGCAGCTGACGAAATTAGGCATAGACGAGCACAGAAAGGAGTACCCTCCTTTCAAGGCCGGCAAAGAGGAGCTTCCCAAGAAGGTCTTGGATAACATAGAAAAGCTCTTCGAGGAAGCCAAAAGAGATAAGAGGGTAGTCCATAAATTAAAAGAGGAACTTGACCGGTGGGACCTTTTTAAAGCCTATGAAGACCGCTTTCTGGACCTCTTCCGGGAAAGTCACTAGGGCGAGATAACCGCGCTACTCACCTACTATATCAATAGTCGTAAGCCCGCTGCCTAAATCAACCAGCCTCGCGTTGTAGCCCTTGCGCCTTATGGTATCCAATATTCTGCCGTAGATCCTCTCCTTGCGGTCCTTGTCATTTATAAGTTCGCCCTCAAAAAGAGATAGGTCCTGGTTCATAAAACCCGGGTGCATACTCTTCATCTCTTTGGCCCATAACTCCATAGCATTTGGATTGCCTTTTAAACCATGTAGAGTTATTATGGAATCAGCGGCGAATTGGATATAGCCATCTTCATCTATGGCTAAAAGCGGGCTTCCGGATAAAAAGATAAAAACAAGCAGACTCAAGATAACCTTTTTCATCCCGTTAGACCTCCTTTGTAAAACCCCGCTAGAAAGGTCTAACGGGATTCATTTCTTACCTCCTTAACTTCCTTATCTGCTGAAGCATGTTGCCCAATTCCTCAATCACCACTCTGCCCATCGCAAATTTCACGCGCGGCCCGGCTCCTATCTTAGGCCTATCCATGGGGCCTTTTATGACAAAGTCGAATACTATATCTCCCCTGCCTGATCTAAGATACGGGGCCAGTTTGTTCACTGAGACTTCTAAAAACCGGGCGTTCTCCATGCCGCGATCTATAACAAGGTTCAACCTGTGAAAAAAAATCGTTGTCAGAGAATCCGCGTAATTATCCCTGACGGAAAATCTGGTCTCGGAACTAAAAACGCCCTCGTTAAAGGAGAACGGCGTATAGCTGTTAAAGTACGGAAGGAATTGCATAAGGTCGATATCTCTTGTGTTAATGTTTAGGTCCGCATCAATTTTATTCTCCAAAACAGACGCTTCGGCATCAAGCTTGAAATACCCCCTCCCGAGCCTTGTAGGCATTCCAAACGTTATCTCGCATCTCAATGGAATGGCGCCGTAACGCGGCTCCTTCTCCGGCTCGGCCGCAAAAGCGACATTAAGCTCATCGCACTTTATAGAAAACGGCCCCTCGGCAACGAAATAATCCTCGAAATTAATCACCGAATCGCGTATATAGAGGGCCTTGACATTCTTTACAAAATTATAAAATTCGGCGGCCCCTCCTTCTGCCGACGCGGCATAGGCGACTCCTCTTTCTTGTATCACCGGGTTAATGCAATTAGACAGATTAAAAAGACCGTCACGGTTTCTTACTATATTCAAAGACCCTCTCTCTATAATAATCCTCTCTACGACTACCTTACCCTCTTTTTGAAACCTCTCTTCGTTTAATTCGACGCTAAACCTTTCGGCATTAAAGACGTTCTCCTCGCCGAAACCTACTTCGGCCGGTATGGTAAAACCTTTAAAATTAATCGCATATTGATCGGGGCTTACAGAAATGGCCTCGAAGCTGACCTTTCTTTTAATAAGCGCGCTAAGCACATCTTGCAGCACATCCTTTCCGTAATACTTCATATAGAGCACTATGCCGCCTATTATAACGGCCATTAGAAGCGCGCAGATAACCAGAATTTTAAACAGAAGTTTTATCAGTTTCATGCTCATAAAAAAAGAGCATCTCTCAATACTTATCAGCTCTTCGCAATAAGCAAATGAGAGGTGCCCTCATCTCTTATTTAATCTCTTCAGTTCCCCTTACTCTCTTTTGTATCCTATCTGCTTCCGTGCCCACGTATTGACCGACATCCTTGATGAGTCCGGTCAGCGTTCGGCCTGATTTAGGCTTTGTGTCATCCTTCGGCAGGTCGATCCGTCCCGGCGAGAAATTAGCCGCGTAGCCCTCAAAGAAGTCTTTCTTCTCGCCTCTTCTCCTCCACGGCATGAGGCTGCCGCTCAGAGTAGTCGCGGGCTCTTTAATCCCCATGGCCTTTCTCTCTTCGGCCGTCCTCTTCCACTTCAAAAACTTACAGTCCAGATTAGACAAGCGCTTGATCTTCTTTGCCTTCTCGGAATTTGCATCAAGCGTCTTCTTGGAATACTTAGTCCTGTAATTCTCTTTCCAGCCGGCGTATGCTGGACCAGGCACAAGCGAAATCAGAAAAATCGCGATAATCATAAATACTAAAACCTTCTTCATATGCCAGGCTCCTTTTTTTACCCGTACTTATATATTAGTACGCAGGTTTATATAAGTATAACATATGGTTTCAATATATGCAATATCAAAGGCAGCGGGCAAATATTTAGTTGCAATTACGCTTGAATATATATAATATAGAACGAGATGAGGTTGTAAATGGGCGATATTATATCCAAAGAATCTTCGTTTAAGGGGTATGACGGCATAGAACTTTTTTACCAGGCATGGCTCCCTAAAAGAGAAAGAGGGTCTATTGTAATAGTCCACGGGGCAGGTGAGCACTCCTCGAGGTATGCCCATGTGGGAGATTATTTCGCAAATCTGGGCTATGCGGTATACGCATATGACCAGCGCGGACACGGCCGTTCCCGCGGCAGGCGCGGCTGCGTAAAGAATTTTAATGAATATATCCTGGATCTAAAAAGATTCGCTAGTCGACTTTCAGCAAAAGAGAATATCTTTATACTCGGCCATAGCCTCGGCGGTCTTATAGCCATACGCTTCACAATGGATTATCCGGAAGGCATTACCGGTCTCATCGCAACCTCGCCTGTCTTAGGCCTTAACATGCGCGTCCCCGCCTGGAAAAAATTTCTCGCGTATGCGCTGCATTTAATATACCCGACTTTTACATTGATTGACGATGCTATCCCTTCGCGCTATTTATCGCATGATACTAATGTCTGTGAGTCATGCGACAATGATCCGCTTGTTCATAAGTTGCGCAGCGTTCGTTTCTTCACTGAATACTTAAAGACAAGCATCCGCACAACCGGTGAACCCGGGAAATTAAAGACGCCCTGCCTCATCCTTCAGGCCGGAGACGATAAGATAGCGTCTGTGGAAGCTGTTAAGAGATTCTATCAGAAAATATCCTCTGAGAAAAAAACCTTAAAGATATATCCTCACTTTTACCACGAGATATTAAATGAAACAGATAAGGAGAAGGTCCTTAGGGATATCAGGGAGTTTCTTGAATCTTTCTAGGCGGCAATTCTTTAAAATGCCTCGTCAGGTGTTTGGCCAGATTAAAGATCCTCTTTCTGGGAAAGCCGGGGAATACGTTTATATCAAGGACGTAAATATTTTTCATATCCTCATCTATTATAATATCGACTCCGGCAAAATTCAACCCGGCGCTTTTTGCGGCCGCGATCGCCTCTCTTTCCGCGCGCCTTATAAGAGATTTCGGCAGGGGGCGTAAAAACGCGGCGTACTCTCCGGCACCACTCTGCGAGATGTTTGTCGTTATATCGTCAGGGTCGCTAGACTTCGGATATATAAAAAGGGCCTTTCCGAAGAAGACGTATATCCTTAAATCAAACTTCTTTCCTTTTAATGTTAAAAAATCGACCGCATCCTCCATATAAAAATCGCCATTAAATAACTTTTCGATGAACCTATCTTTTCCCGTTATATCTCTAAATCTCCAGCCGTAATCCGACTTACGGCTGAGGACTCTATTATTTCTAAAGAGAAAATTCGTCTTCCACTGCCGAGGACTTATATAGGTAATCCCTTTGCCCATAGAGCCGTATCGGGGTTTAAGAAAAAACGAGCGCCCCTTTGACAGATGATTATAAAGCGCGCGAAGCCCCTTAACGTTGTAGAGTCTGGGGGTAGGAACCTTCTTCTTCAGCATGAGCCTCTTGACAGCAAGTTTATCGCGATATCCCGCTGAGAGGCGCGGTGAATTTATATAATGAATCCTCTTTCCTTTAAAACTCTTTCTTACGGTCGATTCGACCCTTTTAAAAAAGTTGTCGAATTTTTTATAGAACTTCTTATTTCCGTATATACCTTTATAGCGGGCGGGCTCTATGTATCTATTCCAGTAATCAAAAGGAAAGAAGAGGAAAAAAAGTATATCTTTAGTCTTAACCTTAGGCGTGTTGCCCTCAAGAAGTCTTTTATAGCTTATGGCGTAGTATGCCACGCGGGAATTGGAAAAACGTTTTTTCTCTTTGTGCAGTTTTCTTAAAGCGTCGAAGTCGGCTCTGTCTCCAACAGCTACCAGGCTGTAATCCTGCCCTGCTCTTTTCTTCATAAGGCCTTGCTGCGCAAGATGCTTCTTAAATGCCTGTAGGGCGGGGTCAGCTTTTTCTGCTGGACTATGACGGCTCTTCTTACTTCGGCAGGTATCGCGACATGGTTTGCTATATCCTTAACGCCGTGCGCGGCGACTTGATATACATACTCCCGCACAAGCAGGCTAAAATCCCTGGAGGCGTCTTTAGGCAATTCTGTCGGCAGGTTATCTCTTGAGAGTATAGCTATTCCGTCGGTCTTGTAGCCGTCCGCGTATTCATCTTTCTTGGGATTATAGGTATATGTAGGATTGAAAAAAGTCGTGGCCTTATAAGTTAATTCTACAGACCCCGCTATATCACAGGAGATATCGCCTATAAACTCGAGTCTGAATCTCTTGCCATAAAGCCTTCTTATCATGCTCTTGGTAACCAGTCTTGGGAATTTTTTATCCCAGTAGCTTCCGTTAATCAATATATTTAAATGCGGCAGGTACCTGTCCATGTTTGATTCAAACTTTTGAGGATGCCTTAGGTACTCCTCAAAATAGAACCCCTTCTTGTCTTTGGACCGGAGTTTCTCTTCGCGCAAAAAGACAATCTTGTAGATTTTGTTCCGCACCTTGCCCTGGTGGCGCACAAATCTTTCCATATCCCTCGGGTGTATCTCTATCGGATCAAGGGGCCCCAGTATCTCGCTTGCCCCCTGGCTGACATGACCGTGGCCGGTAATGCCGATGATAAACGGGGATATTCTTCTATCGAACCCATCCTTGCGTATTTTATTCGAAAGCCTTGACATAGCATTCTTTAATTCCCTAAATGAAGAGTACTCGCTTGCCGGCCGAATCGCGGTAAAAGGATTTCTTATCCCTTTGTGTTTCAACCTCTTCCCCAGATAATATAAAGAATCTACGGTGCCGCAGATCCCAGCCATCCTTCCGAAATAGCAAAGACGGTTTCCCGCGCCGTCGGTAATCTTCTCATAGTCTACGAGGGTAATATTTCTATTTACCGATTCCTTGATTATCGACAAGTTTTTAGAATTGCCCTTTGTGGTGTGTGAAAATACCATATAGACGCTGTTTCTATACAGGCTGTGCGCGTCGGGTTCTTTAATCCCCAATAAGAGAGAGGCATTCTTAAACTTATCTACAATCTTGGCGCCGGAGGCTTTATATTCGGCGTCCCTAAAGGCCCTTGCCGGGCTCGATTCGACCTCTATATCTATCTTACGTTTTTTTAGCCACAAAACATCCGGCGGGCTTAAGGGCGCCCTGAACTCATCAGGCCTTCTCTCTCTCAAAACGCCTATGGTAAGACCCTTTCTCATATTAGCCTGCCTTCTCCTGGTCATAATTAATAGCCTTTATCGGGAACGGTATTATAATGCCTTCTTTCGCGTATCTCTTATGCAGCCTCTTTATGAATTCATGCTTGACGAGGTAGTTATCCACAAACTCCTTTGCGCGCAGGATAACCGTAAAATTTATGCTGAAATCCGCGAATGTATGGTACCGTATAAAAGGCTTGAAGTCCGGGACGCCGCCCTTGACGGCCTTCATTACCTCTTCTCCCACTTCTATCGTAACCTTCTCAACATAGACCAAATCTGAATTGTAATGAACGCCGACCTGAACGAGCACGGCAAGGTCTTGCTGGGGATAATAATAATTCAGGACCTTTGAATTAGTCAGCACCTTATTGGGTATCACTACCACATTATTGGGCAGCATCCTTACCCAGGTCGACCTCCAGCCTATCTTATGTACGTATCCCTCTTCGCCCGAATCAAGCTTCACAAACTGGCCGACTTTTACCGGCTTGTCGATGACCAGCTGTATCCCGGCGAAGAAATTCTCAAGCGTCGGCTGCAGGGCAAGCGCAACCGCCAAAGAGCCGACACCTAAGGAAGCTATTATGGGCGTTATAGAGATTCCAAAGCTATCCAGTAGTATAAGAACGCCCAATCCCAGCACAACTATCCTGACAATACCCTGGGCAACATTTCCTGAGGTCTTTAAGATATCGACCTTCTCGGAATATGTCTTTATAAGACTTCTTAAGAGCCTGTCAAAAAACATGATAATTGCAAGAACCGTAGTTACCCTTAAACCCACGAAGAAGTACCTGGTAAGTTCGCCGTCAACACCAAAAGGGCCTATCTTCTCTAAAACGACTGCGCCGGTTACGAAGATTAAAAGGGTAAGCGGCAAGTCCGCCGAATCAAGCACGATATTATCTATCTCCGTCTTTGTCCTATCGGCCAGCCTGCGTATCTGGCCATAAATCACCTTTTTGATTATAAGCAATACGCTGACCCACAGAAAATAGACAACAGGCGCCCAGATCCAGGGCGGTATCTCTATACCTAATATTGTTAACGCTTTCATATTTCACCCCTATTTTGCATGTATGTATTATACACAAGGCATATTATAAATCAAGTCCTCTATGCTCTTTTTACTCTTCCTTAAAAACAAACTTGAAGTCCTGTATAAAAGCTGTATCGGGATTATCCCTTATAAATTTCAGGAAGTGCCTTGCGCTCTCTGCATGTTTGCTGCCAGAGTCTATCTCTACGACCTTTTCGAGTTCGCTTTTGGCGCGGGAGGGGTTATTGTAGTAATTAAAAAACCACACAGCCAGATTATAGTGGGCAATCTGATCTGCCGGCTTCAAATTGACAATCTTCTCGTATTGTTTTGCCATAATATCGAAACGCTTTAAATCCAAATATTTACTGCAGAGGTTATGCAGGGCAAATATATAGTAGTCGACCAAATCCTCTTCAATCTCCGGCATCTCTTCCACCGCTTCTTTGAAGACCTCAAACTCTGCCATGGCCTCTTCTTTTTTTTCTTGAAAGAGGTATGACCTGGCTAAGAAAAAATGGCCAGGGGGATAATCCGGTGCGTCTTCTACGGCTTTCTCAAACAGCTTAGTCGCTGCGTTCTTGGCATCGAGGTTCCAGTATATGTCGCCGAGGCGGACAATGACCGTATAGTCGGTGGGGTCTTTTTCAACGGCATCCTTAAAACCCTTCTCTGCTTCTTTATAAAACCCTGCCGCATAATAGACTTCTCCTTTTAGCCTGTCAAGGTCGGGATACTCTGCCTTATTATCTTTCAGCCATACGATATGAGTGGCGGCGACAATCGGACTATGCGCTCCGTCTTCCAGAAGACTATTTAAAACCGCAAAATGGCCGAATGCCATCTTCTCCTTTATGGTATCGCGGTTGGCATCTTCATCTTCTCGGAGCAAACTATAAAGATCTTCTATCTCCTGGAGCATCCGCCGATTATCGTCTATGGCGGTCATCGCGGATGAAATCTGCCTGGCGGTTATGCCCTGCGGGTTGGCATCCTTCGCCATTTTAAAGAATTCATATGACTTTTCGTATTCCATATTGCCGTAGTGTGAAGCCCCAAGGTCCAGATAGAGGCGGGGATTGTTCGGATGGTCTTTTAAAAGGAGCGTCAAATCATCTATCAAGCGCGCATAGTCACCGCTTAATATTATCTTACGTTCTATCTGGGCGATCTTACCATCTAAATCTTCTGCCCTGCAAATATCCTCATTTCTGATGAAGCCAAGCAATATGAGGATTATTAAAGCAAATAAGACCTGCCTACTTTTCATATTCGGTACCCTTTGAATCTTTTTTCAACATCTCATCGATTAAGTCCATCTTTCGTTCGTAATTTTCGAGCAGCTTGATGCTCTTAGACGTTGATCGCGGAATTTCCTTTACCGCATCCCAAAACAGAGAAAGCTCTTGCCCGAAAGCGCGCATCTTAACCTTAAATTGCCTTAACTGCGCGGGGTGGGTCTTTGAGTATATTACAAGCGAAAGAATAATAATAAGAAATATTATACGGCGAAACCAGATACCCCTTACCTTCTTATGGCAATATCTGCAGACCAGGGCATCGTCCTGAATCGTCTCCGCGCAGTACGGGCATTTCTTCACCCCGTTAGACCTCCTCATACCCGCTAGATCTCTTCGTCGACCTTCAGAGGTCTAACGGGGTTCATCGGTTCATCCTCCAAGAGACGCGGATACGTCTTTCGGCATTACTACAGGTTTAAAGTTTGTGTCTATCAAAACAAGCCTTGTCCTGCATTCAGTAAGAAGGGTCTCGTCTCTTTTAATCTCTTGATAAAAGTATAGCGATGCGGGTTTAACCTTCTCTATTCTGGAGGAGATTATAATCTCCTCTCCGTATTTAGCCGGGGCTCTGTATTTTATCTGGACATCTCCCACCGCAAATAATATACCCTTTTTTGCCAACTCGTTTAAATCTACGCCCTTCGAGCGCAGATGCTCGGTCCTGGCCTCTTCGCAGAACTTAAGATAGTTTGAGTAGTATACCACGCCGCCGCAGTCGGTATCGTGATAGTATATCCGTTTTTTTAGTTCAAAGTTATCCATATCTCATAACCTCGCCATATGATTATACCTTCTATAACCAAATTTAGCAAGAGCTCCTATTTTTACCAAGTTTTTATTTGCATTATTGAGATTATTAGTATATAATTGTTCGAAAAGGAGCAAGCATTGGAACAAAAGACGACAAAAGGCAAGATTCTATATATTGAGGATGAGGTCGATGCATGCCGCACCATGATCGAGTTTCTGAACCCGAGGGGATTTGCCGTTATAATATCATTCACGGCTGAAGAGGCGTACGGACTTCTTAAAAAATGGAATCCCGATCTCGTACTACTCGATTTAAAGCTTATAGGCGCAAGCGGCATAGATTTCGTGCATAAGATACAAAACGAAGGCATCAAGATACCTGTCGTAATCATAACGGCATATCCTAAGAAGATCTCGGAAATAGAAATAAGGGGATTAAATATACGCGGCTATTATGAAAAGCCGTATAGCTATGCAGAGCTCTATAAAACCATAAAACAAATCCTGGAGGTGCGTTAACGTGGCAAAACGAGATACGGATAAAGTACCCAGGCGCGCGGAAAAGAGAATCAAAAAAAGGATAGGCGTCAATATCGTATGCTACAATAAGAAGGTGACAAAGCCGAAACTTGATGAAGAGGTAGGCTTGAATATCGCCCTGGGGGGAGTGCTTGTAGAATGCTCAAAGAGACTTGCCAGGGGAAGCCTGCTTACGCTTAAACTGATGCTCACCTATGACTCCAAATATAAAATAATCCTGACGCCGGCGCGGGTGGTCTGGAATAAAAAATCCTCCCGCAATACTTATTATATCGGCTGCAAATTCACAAGGTTAAAGGCTAAGGATAAGGAAACCCTGACACAGCATCTTAAGAAGACCGGGCGAAAAAAATAGGGGCGCATTTTCGCACTTCTTGCCTCTATCTTTCTATGCGCTCGATATCTCCCTTCTCTATCAAGAAAGTCCCGCCGCTTATCTCAAAGACCACAACCTCTTCTGTCTCGCGCGCTATCATTGCCTCGAAGTACCTACCGTTTTTTAGATAGACCTTCACGTAATCTGATCTCTCTTGCGCCGGTTCGGGTTCATCCAAATTCTTTATACTCTCCGGACGTTTAGTTACAGAACCGCTAAAACGAACTCTCGGCTCACCGCCGGCAGCAGGCGCAGTGCTCGACGGCGCGGATATCGATATTACATGATCATCCTCAAACCATTCCGTATCGTTATATCCTATGCTGCATGCGGGGGACGCGTCTATATCTCCTAAGGAATAAGTCCCGCCCGAAGGGCATACCGGCATGGCGGATAGATATTGCGGAACCAAATCCTGCCAAGTTGGGTTTGTGCTCTTTCCGCCTGTTTCAATAAACCACATCCTCTTTGCCTTTGCGCTCTGGTTTAAATTCGAGATGCAGAGTCTCGCCATCGCCGTATCGCGCGCCCTTACAAAATTGGGAATCGCTATAGCGGCCAAGAGCCCCAGAACGGCCACGGAGAAAAATAATATTACGATACCTACGACAAGCGCGATTACACATCCCGGCCTCGCTTTCGCTGTAATCTTCCCCGCGTTTATCTTCTTGGCGGTCGCATACGCATCGAATATGCCGTATATCCACGGCAAGACTAACCAGCTGGTAAAGAGGATTAGAAGGCCCTTTCCTATCTGCCCGTTATAGATCTGCCCCGCGCCGCCTATTATAAAACTTAAGATGGCGGCCAAAACCGGTGAGCGCTCGCCCTTAGACGTCTCTTCGACTTTCTTACTAAGGCAGTTCTTGCAATAGTCTTCCCCTTTCGATGTAACGCGGCACTCTTCGCATATCGAGCTGCCGCACGATACGCACTTTGTAACAGCATCGGCTTCAGTGTGGTTTACGCACTTCATCCTGCCCTCCTTTCTGCTTCGCCGAGCTTTAGAAAGATGTTCTGCTTCGCTAAAATGCTTTCGCTTTTAGCTTCGCAGAACTTCAAATTCTACGAAGCTCAAACGTGAAAACGTTTGAGCGAAGTAGGATGCAAGCTTGGCTTCGCAGAATTGTCTAAGCAGAAAGTTCCTACGAAGCCCAAAACTTCTACGAAACTCTAATATGGGCGAAGTAGAACACAATCTACCTTATGTCAGTTTGAACAAATTGTATTTATCGCTGATCCTGGATATAAATTTTAAATTAAAGGTCCTGTGAAAAACTGAAAGCGGAAGAAAGACCATATTCATAAAAACCAAGAGCGCCGCTATGAGAGGCACTCCCGCGATAGACATTATTATGATATACGCGGGCTGCGCGGGAACAGGTATGATTTTATATATTATCACAAATATCGCTGCCAACAGGATGCCCGGTATAAAGAGTGTTATAAGAAGGCAGAGAGCTATTACCGAACCCATTATAGAAGTGACTATCCTTAATCCCAGCTTTACAAAAATATATTTTACGAAAGAAGCAATATCTGAAGTAACGAGCCCCAGGGATACGGGCAGGGCATTCAGTATAGAAAGCCTATCCTTATACATGACAATCAAAACATAATTTGAGATAAAAAATGACAAGAGAAGACTGAAGATAGAAAAGCATATTCCTGCTGTTAAATAGACAAGGATCGCCTTAACCGCCATCCCGAAGGAGAATTCGATTCCCTCTTTGAATACCCCCAATCGAGCCAGCGAATCATAACCCCCTTTTGCCAAAAGCGCATATACGCCGAAAACCATAATGAGGTATGCGATATTCCACGCAAAATAAGAGTTGCCCAAGGGCCTATTCCTTACAAAAGGCCCTCTTATCGAGGCCTCGTTTTTAGCTACCGCCTCAATAAACAGAAATGAGAAATTTGAGTAGATCCATTCCAGCAACAATAAGAGTAGAACAATCAAGACGCCTATAAATACTGTGAGAAGCGCTACCTTTGTTCTTCCATACCTCTGGGCCGCATTATCATAAACCCCGCCCGCCTTATCAAAAGAAAAGGCATCATCAGGTTTTTGGGGAACTCTTTTCGCTTCCTGCGCGTCTTTTTTGGCGGGTAGATCAAAATTAAAGTTGCAGCCGCCCTGCAGCTCAAAGGCGAAGAGCGCTATTATAAATAAGGCAAGCCATTTCTTAAAACTGAATGGCTTAAAGAGCAGTACCTTGGTCCATTCGATAGAACCTGATATTATACTGCCGAAACCGTCCTTCATGCCTCTTTCTCTTTAACGAGAATGTATAAAATGCTCATGAAAAATATAAATAAGAATGCGTAAAGCGTATACCAGAGACCCTGTTCTATAACTATAGATACTGACAGGGTTGAGAGATCCGTGTTTTTAAGTTTATAGAGGCCCGTTATAGATATGCCCCCGCTTAAAACGAGTATGGGAAATGCCGCCGGTTTAAACTTAAGCCCTGCCAGCGCAAGCGCCGCACATAATACGGCGGATAGAGGCAGGAGATAGACAAGATAGCTCTTCTTGTCCAGGTCTTTTGTCTCGTCAAACAGCATCTCTGCCACAGATATAGCCGTTTTGGATGATTTCTGATTGACCATCCTGGGAATATCGTAACCGCTGACCGCAGTCTTTATCTCTACGTCACCGAGTCTATTTATGACGTCGGTGGCCTTCTTCAAACCCTTTATGGCCTTCTTGACTTCCGGAATATCAAAAAGCTTATCCTCGGCAACGCTGGCCACTTCTTCAGATATCTTTACAACGGAAGTGCTGATCCTTGCCCAAGGCATATAGAATGCCCTTACCACTACCACAGACGCTATTATAATCAAAATCACTAAAATCGTTTTTTTCATAACCCCTCCCCATCTGTATGGCCTTATTTTTTACTGCGTATATTTTATATAAGTATACACCTAAAAAGAAAAAGATGCAAAACCCTTTACCTGCAAACAGTGTATGTCGCGCCTCCGTGCGGAAAAACATATACGCGCGCGTTTTTTGGCGCGTACCTCTCGGCCTGCCGCAACATCTCCTCAAGATCCGCAAACTGACGGAAGAGCCCGATTCGCTTACCGGTATTCCGCGGGAGTTTGTCAGAGTATACAAATATATGGTTCTTCCTTGCGATCTGCATTGAGAAGTGCATCAAAAAACGCTCCTCTACCCCCGCGCGTTTTTTGAATCTATCTATAAAACCGAGGATCCGCCCTTTGCCCAGCAGTTTCAGTATAAGCCGTAACAATGTATACAAATGAGGGATCACAATCTTCGGAATGGCGACATCACCTATGCCGAACTTACACTCAAGCAGGGCCAGGATAATCCCTCCCTCTTTTACGCTGCCTCCAGCGTTGGCGATGCACTTTGTGCCCTGGCGCAAGTCTGTATTCATAGGATTGGAGACGACCAGAGCGACGTCGGCAAGCTCTCCGATATCTTTTGCGCACATGGACTCGGATATCTTTACTCCTTCCCTGTGGGCCATTACGGGATCGCCGCAGACAAAACGACAGATCTTAAGCTCTTGATTCAGTATAACATTGACTATGAATATATCTTTCCCCAGCATCATGGCCGCCTCTTCAAGGTCAAGCCTCATGGGGCTTTCTCTTTTGCCTATATAATTAAATCTTTCACCGGATACGCCCTGCATGTGATTCTCTGCTATCGTCTCCTCATGGGCAAGGCCGGGCAAGAGCATCTTTAGCCCTCCCCCGAAACCGAGCAATGGGTGCGGCTCAATCAATCCCACGCATATAATTATTCCGGCATCGGCAAGGTGCTTATTGAGCCGGACTGTGGTGCCTCTTTTTGTCCTTCCTACCTCTATATGGCTTCCCGCATCTTTATAATTATGATTTATCCAGCGAATGCCTTCAACGGCGCCCCTGCCTATTTTCCGGCTCAGGTCTTCGGTTGTCATACTGCGGTGCACCCCGAGCGCTGTTATAATCAAAATATCCTCTTTCCGGACGCCGCAGCCGTAAAGGTATTTTAAAAGCGACTGAAAAAACTGGTAGGTCGGCGTCGGCCGGCTTATATCGTCTACAACTATCACTATCTTTTTCTCGCTTAGCCGCTTCGAGTCTAACGGGGGAGAGCCGATCGGTCTCTTAAGGCCTTCGATCAGTGAACCTGAAATATCGGTTAATGGGGAAATTGCGTTTGGTTTGAGCTCAGATATTACGCTCCAGCTCTCAGGAAGGTTTATGCAGACTCTTTTGCCCCCGAAAGGGATATTAATCTGGTTTTCCGGCATAAAATGCGTCAAGCAGAACGAAAACTGTAGATATTACTTTAATACAATCTCGTCCAGGGGTCTCTTCGGCACATGGTGCGTCTCTTTACCATCACGCCAGTATCTTATCTCTTCGGCTGCGCCTTCTATTACCACTTTCTCTTTGGGCCTGCCTAAGGCCAAGCAAAGAAGAATATCATAGCGCTGGGGTATGTTTAAATCCCTGCGGAGACCATCCCTCTTTATCGAGCCGATCATGCAGCCGCCCAAATCTTTCTCAACAGCGCCGAGAAGGATAGACTGGGCCGCTATTCCATGATCACAGCCGAAATTATCGGCAACCTCTTTATCGCCGAGTATGATTATGTAAGCGGACGGCCTCTCGCCTTTATCCGGCCCCGGCCAATCCTTGAGATAGCCGGCCCACGCAAGATGCGGAAAGATCTTTTTGTTCTTTTCGGAATCGCAGGAGAGTATGAACTTTAAAGGCTGGAGGTTGGCGGCGGATGCCGAGTATCTCGCAAGGCCCACAAGCTCTTTTAAGGTCTCAAAACTTATTGCGGTATCCTCATGAAACCTGCGATAACTTCTGTTTTTTAATATTAAGCCCTTTATGCCCGCCCTATTCATCGATAGTCGCAGTGAGAAACATTAAGACCTTTTCGCGCTCTTTGGTATCGCCCCTTGAGAGGGGGCTTCCCAAGAAAGGCAGCCCTTCTTTTCTTGTCTCTCTCTTATCTTTACTGACTCCGCCTATGACCATGGTATTGCCGCTGTCGACTACTACCTGGGTAAGCGCGGTCTTCTCATGCAGGATCCCGTCTTCCTCGAAGCCTCCGCTTGAGGGCCTGAGCGTCACCGTAATCGTTCCGTCATTATTTACTCTCGGCAATACCTCCAGGTAATCGCCTGTCTTGGCATATATAGGAAAGATAAAGTCTCTGTCTGTATCTGTGTGCATGGCTATGATATGTCCGAATATTTCATCAACCGTGGCCTGGATTACAGCCGGTTTATTGCTTAATGTCCTTATAGTCATCTCCGTGCGGACATGGGAGTTTTTGCCGCTTTTTAACAAATTTAAAACAACGGCGTACTCATTAGAAGGTATAACCACCTGGCTGGAGCTTATTCCCGCCTCTTCAAGAAAGAGGTCTGTGACTTCCGTGATAACTACATCTATCTTAACCTGTTTCGACTTTACATCAAGGCGTTCAATTATTTCCTGTATCCGCTTTATATTTTTTGGATAATCGACTACGATTAAACTGTTGGTATTGGAATCGACGCTCATCCTGCCTTCCGCGCTCTTTAAATCTTTGACTATCTCATACATAGGATGCGCGTCCCCGCGTTGTATCTCGAAAATCTTAAGCTCCAGTTCGTCGGCCCGTAAGAGGGCCGCGGCCAAGACGGTGTAAATAAATACGGCTAAAAAGAGTATTCTCTTCATCATTCTTCCCTTTATACTAAATTTTCTTTATTATATGGCTATTCAAAAGTTTTTGCAAGATATATTTATCAGGAGGCCGGTACTACAAATAATAAAAGAAGGAAAGTGTGACGCAAAAAAAGAGTAGCGTAAGCGGCAGGCGCTTATTCTTGGCTATGGTTAAAGCAAAAAAAAGGCCCGTAAGGACAAAAAGTGGCAGCGGGCTTCTATGCGAATCGGCGCTTTCGGCATATTGCTCTCGGATATTCGGCGGTCTCTTTGCGGCCTTCTGCCAAAAAGGCACCAGTGAGTTTTTTGCGTTCGTTCCTGAGCGCCTCGCCAGGGTCGGGAATCTGCGCGTTGCCTCAACGAGCCTTTGGGGTATGCCGGCCGCTGCGCTGGCCGCTTCTCCCACCCCCTCTGAAACCGGATTGAACGTCTTCGATATACCGTCTGCGACATTTCTGACAACCGGTGATTTCATAGCCCATGCCCCCACGGGCGTAAAGGCCTCCTTCGCCATAGCCGCGATCGCCTCATCAATGGTCGTGTTCGGTATGGTAACCGCCCCGGTCGCTATCAGGCCAAATCCGCCTATCAAAATTAAAGCTATAATCTTCCTCATATCAATCTCCGCAAGAAAAGAGGTCGGAAAATTCCTTATTCTTCTTTATTAGGTTTGAGGGAATATCGACTATAATCTTTCCTTCTCTATTCAAAAAATAAGCCTGCTCGGCTCCCATCACTGTGGATAATCTATGAGATACGCTGATCAATGTCGCCTCTTTAAACGAGTCTCTTATATTCCGCATTATCTTCGCTTCGCTTTCTAAATCGATTGAAGAGAAGGCCTCATCAAAGATTAAGACCTTCGGCTCCTTAACAAGCGCCCTTGCGATAGCTATCCTCTGCTTTTGGCCTTCCGAGAGTTTGCAGGCATTTTCGCCGATAACCGTATCGTAGCCTTGGGGTAAATTCCTGATAAAGCTATCCGCGCCCGCAAGTTCTGCCGCTTTAATGATATCGCGGGTCTGGGCGCGATCGACGGCATATCTTATATTGTAATCTATGCTGTCGTTCCACAAAAAGGGCTCCTGTAAAATAATGCCGATCTGCCTCCTCAAAGACGCGGGTTTAAGCTCCCTTATGTTATACCCGTCTATAAGGATATCGCCCTTCCACGGACAATAGAGCCCTAAAAGAAGATGCAATATTGTCGTCTTGCCGCACCCTGACGGCCCGACAAGGGCTATCTGCCTCTTATCTTCTACGCTGAAACTGATATCTTTTAAAACGTGCTGATCTTTTTTGTAGCCGAAACTTACATCTTTAAATACGACTTCACCTTTTTTGAAAGATATCTCTCCTTTTGTCTTAAGGGGTCTTGGCTCTTCTTCCACATCAAGAACCTCTGTTAATCTCTCGCAGGATACAAGCCCGATTACCGTAGTCTGAAAAAAATTAGCAAACTGGCCCTGGAGCGCCATCAGCTGAAGCAGGTATACCATTATCGCAGAGAGGCTTCCCAATGACATTTCATCCTTTATGACCATATAGCCCCCATAGAAGGCCATCAAACCCATCACAGCATTGGTTACGGCCTTAAGGACAAAGGAGCTTGCTATCTCCAATTTTATATTTCTTAACCCTACCCTTATGTTGGCGATCAATCTCTTTATATGACCGCGGACGGCCGTCTCTTCTTTTCCGAACGCCTTGATGAGGCCGATGTGAGAAAAAAATTCTCCCAGATACTTAAAGATATCCTGGAAACCATTAATCAAAACCTCCCATACGCCGCGCATCTTCCGGCTGAAATAATAAGGCGGCAGGTATAAGATCGGCGCAAGAATAATTGAAAAGAGCGCCATCTTCCAGTTAAGTATAAATACGATTGCCAATGTAATAATGAGCCTGGGAAATATAGATACCGCCTCAGGCGGCGTTTGGGTTATAAAATCCGCTACCCTATCTACATCATTCCCTATCCTATAAAGGTGCTCTCCCGTGGATTTGTCCTTGAAATATAAAAACGGCAGCTTCTTAATGTGTCTGAAGATCTTTCTGTTTAAGTCTAATTTTACCTTTATGTTTACGGACCTGTCTAAAAAATGCCTTGCGGCGTCAATAAGCCCCCCCAGGATAAAGAGACCTGCGCCTATTATCGCCAGAAGGATTAAAAGCCTATAGTCCTTATTTTTTATAGCCACATCGACGACTATCTTGGCGAGATAGGGGTTGACCAAAGCAACCAACGATCCCAATGCGCCCAAGGCGAGTATCGCAAGATATCTCTTTTTATAAGGAAGGAGGATCTTGGAGAACCTTAAGAATAGACTGATCTGCTCTTTAGTCTTCTTCATGCTGGTCTTTATTTAAGACAAAAATTAACTTGTTTAAATTATATCATCTTTTCTTCGAAAGACAAGCCTAAATGGCATGTAGCATAGCCGGTAATTATAGAGAAATTTTGTCTTTCTGTCATAGGGTTTGAGTCCATAAAATTTCGCGAACTGCTCCTGCGGTATCTTTAAGATATAATCGATCGGCTCCCATAGGCCGTCGTATAAAAGAAAATGGCTTTCGAGAAAGAGGCCTTTTGCGTTCTTCTCTATGCGCGGCGTCAAGAATGTGTTCTTCTCGATAAAGCTGCGGATCGCTCTTCTCTTCCAGGGGGGTATGCCGAAGCCCTTTCTCGATAAAGCGGGCGGGACAAATCCCAGAAAAATTTCCGCCTGCGATAATATAAAATATAAGGTTGTAAGCGTCCCTTTAGCCCTTGCCTCGCTTAAAACGTAATCCCAATCAAAGGCTTCATACTTCTTTAAGAGCATTACCAAATCTACGACATTTTTCAGGCAGAGCGCCTTGCCGAATCTGCGGTTATGGAGGGCCAGCGAGAAGAGCGCGTCTTCGGGAGAAAGGAGGCGCAGCCTTTGGCCGTTTACCTTTGACTCTCTCAACCTTGACCAAAGAGGAAGAGATACATCTCTCTGGCGCTTATAATCCAACGCCCAATGCAGCTCCAGCATAACAGGGAAGCCCGCACGCTTATCTTTAAAAAAAGTAATGTGATACTGTCTCTCTTTCCAGTACTGCTCTTTTAGCCCCAAGAATTCTTCTTTGTATCCTAAGCGGGTAAGGATGGTCTCGGATCTCTGCACATCCTTCTCATGCGTTAAGATATCTATGTCTGTCATGGGCCTCAGCGAAGAATCAGCATAGATATCATTCAAGAATGATATCCCTTTAATAGGCGCCATCGGGACGCCGTCTCTCTCGAAGGCCTTTGATAAGCATAAAAATTCCCGCAGGAGATGGGTATTTCTATAAGTATTATACGTATATGTATTTTTTAAAAGCTGCATAAATTCATGGGGTATTAAATGAGCGTATTTTTTCAGGCCGGCGTAGGCATGAGGGGCGGTTTCGTGATAGCTCATAAGGCCCTTGAATCTCTGCCAATCGACGGCATGAGAATTTAATAAGCCTTCGAGGGCATTCTCTTCTTTTGAAAGACCGAGCGCTCTTTTGGTGCTTAACAAGACGAGTCTCTCTTCCCTACCCATATACGGATTATCTTTTAGCATATCTATATACCCAAACTCCGTCTATCTCTTTGGCAGATTCCAGGGCAAGGTTATTATCCAGCCAGTCTTTTACCACCCGGGATACCTCATCCAGCTTGCCGTTCCTTGACCAATCTGAAGATATAACCCACAATTTATCAAACTTCAATCCGCCTATATCGTAAAATGGCACGTTGTATCCCCCAGGCGAATGAAGAAACTTCCAGCTTGAGTCCGGTATTCGGGGGTCAAAAAAGAAGTAGAATGGAGACAGCCCCTCTTGCGCATAAAACAAGACCGACGGAATGACGCATTCGTTTGTATAGCCCGCTATATCCCCTGCGCCAATATTGCTGATAAGAAATCGCGTAAGGGGCTTGATGGGCTTCTTTATATATGTGCCGTTATGGTGCTCAATGGGAGATTCCATAATATCCGCAAAGTAGCCGTAATCAGCCGCAATGAGCATTATCAAAAATGCCGCGATTAAAAACACCCTGAGCCTTTTATGTAAAGAGACCAACCCAACGGCCAAAAGAATATAAAAATATGGGCTGAAAAGGATCAACCCGCGGTCCAGATAAATAGAAAAAAACCTCTTTGAGAAGGCAAATACCAGAAGAAGCGGCACTATAGACAAGATGGCGCAGAATTTTACCCGCTGCCTCAAATCGGATTTTCGCATGCTAAAAAAGAGAGATAGGAAGACCATGCCGATAATGGCGCTTGAGGCGATATAAAGCGCGGATGAGCCGTTATAGCCCAATAAAAAATTCTCTAATGTAATAAGAAGCGATCTCGCTGTCGGTTCCGGCACCCAGAACCCATGCCATACTGCATAAAATTTGCGTATGAATTGAGGTATAAAAAAACTAAACCCAAGGATGATCACAGAAAACGAAAAAACTTCGTTAAAAGCTATAGTCTTCTTTTTGGTAAGAATCACATATAGAAAATGGACGTATAACAACGGTATGTAGAAATAACTAGTGTAAAGGCCCATAATAGAAACCAGAATAAAGACCAACCAGTTTCTTATGTGGCCTCTCTTAAGGGCCCTCAAAAGAAGATAAGAAGAGAGCGTCCCCAAAAACAAGGTCATGCTGTAATCGCGCGCCTCTTGCGCGTACCAGAGATGAAAGGGAGAGAGCCCTATCAAGAGAGAAGATATAATCCCGACTCTTTTGTCAAAAAGCCTTTTGGCGATAAGGTATACAAAAACTATGGAAGAAAAGCTGAATAATGCGGACGGCAGACGCAGGCTTATCTCGGAAATGCCGAATAATTTTGTCCAAAAATGCAGCAATATCCAATAAAGCGGGGCGTTCCAATTGCCCCAAGGCTGCCGGGCATAACTCACCGTAAATATCTCGTCATACCAAAAATCATGGTAGCCCAGGCGGTAGAGCCTTAAGAAAAGAAAAAGAGATATTAGAATAAAAAACCAAAAAACCTCTTTTTTATTCGCCATTTTATGCTTTAAAGAATCCATCTCGGTTATATAATTATCTTCTTAAGTTTCCCGCCGGCGGATAACGCCACTACCCTGAAAAACGCCTCTATTGCTATCCCGGGTGACATCTTAGATAGATCATTCTCTCTCCCCCGGAATATAATAGGGCACTCTCTTATCTTATATCCTTTTACGAAAGCTCGATAGACCATCTCTATGTGGAAGGCGTACCCCTTAGACGCGATTGTAGAAAAATCTATATCTTCCAGCACCTTTTTTCTTACACACTTAAAGCCGCTTGTCATATCATGCAGGGGGGCCTCAAGCATAGCCCTGGTAAAGATATTGGCGCCCCTGCTTAAAAGAACCCTGCCTCGCGACCAGTTCCGGATACCGCCGTCTTGCACATACCTGCTTCCGATAACCAAATCGCACTCATCAAGCAGTGGCAGCATCTCGGCAATATATGAAGGTGGGTGCGACTGATCACCGTCCATAACCAATACCGTGCCATATCCCCGTTCCAAGGCAAAGTTGAAGCCATCGATATACGCGCTTCCGAGGCCATATCTCTTGTTTCGGTTTATTAGATAAAGGTTTTTGTGGGCGCCCTGCAGCCTCTCAGCCTCTCTTTTTGTCCCGTCGGGTGAGTTGTCATCCACGATAAGCACAGAGAGATTCAATCCGAGAGAAAAAATATCTTTTACAAGCGGCCCTATGTTGCCGGCTTCGTTAAATGTGGGTATTATAACTATGGTATTGGCCTCAAGAGAACCCATATAACTAAATTATATAACAATATAAAGAAAACCCCAAGCAAAAACTATCTGTTGGCAAAAAAGCATGAAGTGATATAATGTTATATACGATATGCGCACAACAAAATTCTTAAAAGGAATTTTTATCCTTCTTATTCTGGCATCAGCGTCTTTCTTCTTCTTCTCAATCAATTCAACCGACACCGATCTGTGGGGCCATCTAAAATTCGGAGAAGATATACAAAAGACACAAACGGTGCCGCGTTACGATAGTTATTCTTACTCATTCTTCGGGAAGAGATGGATAAACCATGAATGGCTCTCCGAGCTTCTTTTCTATACGATATTTAAGTTCACAACAAGCACGGGGCTCATTCTCTTTAAAGTGGGGCTGGGCTTTATTATAACGCTCCTTATCTTTCTCGCGCTTGAGAACAAGACCAAAAGCGGCATTTTAAAAATAATATTTATTCTCTCTGCCCTCTCTGTTATAAACTACGGATTTCTTACAAGGCCTCAGGTCTTTACCTATTTATTCTTTACGCTCTTCGTATTTCTGATAGATAGATATGAAAAGACAGGGAAATATTATATGCTTTACCCTCTCCCTTTTATCTCTCTAGCGTGGTGCAATCTGCACGGAGGTTTTATTGCTGGGATGGGGTTTCTCCTCTTATATCTTATATTTAAAATCTTTGAAAAAAAAGTCACGAAGAGACTTGTGATTATAACATCCCTTGCCGCCTTGCTCACATTGATAAACCCTAACGGTAAAGATCTGTGGCTCTTCCTTATAAAGAGCCTCTCCTCGCCAAGGCCCTATATATATGAGTGGCAGAAGATTGAGTTTGCATCATTATATCTCGGCTATTTCTTGCTTCTTTTATTCACAATAAGCGGGGTCCTCTTTTCAAAAGCTAAAAAGATACCATACGAGTTGGCCGTTCTATTCATAGCGTCTCTCTATTCCTTTATTCATAACAGACACATGGTGCTCTTCGCAATATCGGCCGCTATCTACGCGCCCCGCTATGTGGATGCGCTTATCAAAAATCGTCTCACCGGAATTGAAGGAAAGATACCGAAGGGAGTCTCAACATCTTTAATGCTTCTATTTTGCTCATACTTTCTCCTGATGGCCCCTTATAAGGGTGAGGGAAACCCCCTTAAGATTAAGATACGGGAAGACAGCTACCCCTTAGATGCAATTCACTTCATGCGGGATAACGGGATCTCCGGCAATATCTTCTCTTTTTTCAACTGGGCCGAGATGTGCATAAGGGAACTGCCCGATGAAAATAAGGTATTCTTTGACGGCAGATATAGGACGGTTTACAGCGATGATTTCATAGAAGATTATTTCGAGGTCCTTTACGGCAGGAAGGATTACAGAGAGCATCTCTCTAAATTTCCTGAGACAGATATAATGCTCTTACACCGGATGAACCCCTTAAGGCTTAAATTGACCAATGACAAAGAGTGGGTGCGAGTCTACGCCTCTACTACCGCGTGGATTTTTTTAAGGGATAACAAAAAGAACTATCCCATCATAGAAGAGTTTAAAAACAAAAGACTTATATATAGAAAGGGCCCTCTCCCTAAATATTGGAACTAAAACGCGATGGTTTTTTATCAGACTGCCTCTAACGTTGAAGGCGGTTTTTTAGCGATATTGTAGGTAACGCTGACAACGCCGGGCACTTCCCTGGTTATTCTGTCCGCCAGGGCCTCAAGGAGGTCAAAGGAAAGGCGCGTGGGTGTTGCCGTTCTGGCATCTACGCTTTCCCAGCACCTGATCTCTATCTGCATGCCGAATTCTCTTTTTTTGTCTCTTATGCCGGTTACCCTGTCATCGTGCAATATCGCCATATACTGAAAGGCCTTGCTCTCCTTAAGCATATCCTCAACTATGGCCGTAGCCTTTCTTACAATCTCTATCTTCTCCGGCGTCACTCCTCCGATTACTCTCGCGGATAGAGCAGGACCCGGAAAGGGGATCCTGTTGTATAGAGACTCAGGCAAGCCTAGTTCCTTAGCAACTTTCCTTACCCCGTCTTTTCGCAGCTGCACCAGAGGCTCTAATATCTTATAGCCAAAAGCCTTCTGGGGGTCTATCCCCAGCTGCTCAAATACATTATGCTGCCTCTTTATGCCGGCAATAGTTTCATCCACATCAGTCAGGATTGTTCCCTGCAAAAGGAATTGCGCGCCGCTTTCCTTCACCAGCCTGCCGAAGACCTTTTTGTAAAATGTCTGGGTAATGGCCTCTCTCTTCTGTTCGGGATCGGTCACCCCTTCTAAGGCGGCGAAAAATTCTTTCTTAGCGTCAATGATCTCAACGGGGACGCCCAAATCTTTAAAGAGCGAAACAACCCTCTTTGGCTCCCCCTCTCTCATTATGCCGTTTTCTACAAAATATGTCTTAAGCCTATCTTGCAGTGCCTTATGTCCAAGCATGGTAACCGCAGAAGAATCGACTCCGCCCGAGAGGGCGTTTATAGCTGTGCCCGCGCCCACGGCAGAGGATATCTCCTCTGTCTTATCTTTGATAAATTCTTTCGTATTCAATTCCGATGCCTTAATCTCTTTAACCGCCATCCTTACCTCCATCGTTACCTCCAATCAATCGCATTTAGCCTCTTCATCCACCCCTCCTTTATATTCAACTTAACTCATTCTGCAAGACCGAGGTTATTCATTAAAGATCGAATGCCTGCGTCGATATAGGTCATAGAATTATAGCGGTTAGAACAGATAACATTAAATCTGAAGTGGGAATAATCGAAGAAAGCGGTTCTGCCCCGTCCGCCCTCATGAATAAAGACGACTACTGGATAACCGCGGTATTCTTTTGTGAAGCAGGCATCGCTATGCTGCAGCACCCTGTTCACTATATCATATTTCTCAATCGCCTTTTTGAACCTTTCTGCGGTCATCTCTTCTGTTTCGGGCCCGCTAAAGCTCTCCCTGTTGGCGTGAATCTCAACATAACTTCCATATAGGCCGGGCTGGCCGTACATCACCCTCACAGTCCTTGGGCTGGGAACGTCTTCTCTTTTTAAATATACCGCACCTGCCACAGAATTAGGAAAGAACCTGATCGTCTCATCTAACGACGTGTTGGCAAGCGGGGTTCCAGCTTCTTCATCCTCAAGGTATGATCCCGCTATTCTGGCAAGACCTTTAGCGGTGGCGGCCACGCCTGTTCCAAGCACAGGGGGTGTTGCCGCGCCCGCAATCGCGCTGGCGGTCTCTGCGCCCGCCTCTGTATAATCACCTTTTGCCGCTTCAGAGCTGATTGTGTCGGCTGAGCGTATATCACCTAATCCGGGAGTCTGGTCTGCCACAAAAGAACGCGGGCTATCTATGATCTTTTTGGTCTCCTCATAGTAAGTCTCGTTTAATATCTCACCGGCAGGGACAATATGTCTTTCAAATATCGGCCTAAACTTCTCGGCGCCCCAATCGATTGCTCTCCTGGAAGCGCTTTGAATCCTTCTTCCCATGCTGGCAAGCCCTTCGCGCCAATCGGCCTGGCAAGTATCAGTAACAACCAGCAGTAAAATTAAGACGATAAGACCTATACTAATTTTTTTCATGCCATCCCTATTTTTCCATATCCCTTATCTCTTTTAATATCTTCCCATCGAAAAACAGATATATCTTTGTCCTATCGAAATAGGACGCGTACGACGGTTTATAAACCCATCTTTCTAAAGACCCCTCTTTGGAAATCGCCACTACGGGCTTTCCGTACTTTTTTATTATCGTTGCCTGCGACTCTCCTACTGCTATTTTCTTCTTCTTTACGGCGTCCTTGACACAATTGTAGATATCTGTCTCTTCCTTGAGAATCCTCTCCATCTCTTGCTGCTCCCTTGCGATCTTCATCAACACACCCAAGCTAACCGCTTGTGCTTCAGATGAAAAAAACGTTAATAAGATCATTATTAAGAGAACTCTTTTCATCTTCATCTTCCTTTGTTAATCCTTATGACCTTATTCATAGACCTTTCGCCTCTAATAATCTCAAGCCGCGATCTCTTAACATTAAGATATTCGGCGAGGATCTCTAAGAGCGCTTTATTTGCTTTTCCTTCGACCGGGGGCGCGGTAAGATAGACCCTATAGCCTCCGCTCTGAATCTGTACCTTATTTCTCTTTGCCCGCGGCATAACCCTTATTTGAAGAATTTCGTTCACGTCTTACGCACCTTTCTTCTATTACCTTGTTATTAATAGTATAAAACTCAGCAATACTATTGCCACGGCAATAACTATAATTACCCGCGGTGTCGGATATTTAATCCTGCCCATGAAGCCAAAACCGCGCTTCAGGCTTTCGCCGCAATAGAGACACCTGAGCGCCTCATCATCATATATGGACCTCTTGCAATGCGGGCATATATATTCAGACATGGTACAAGTTTACCACCAAACTCACAAGTTTACAACCATCTGCCCCTACTGTTTTAGCATGCCGGGTAAATCAGCGGATGAATGTAAATATTTCTCTTTTTTAATCTCCCTAAGCCACTGCCTTTTAATCGCCTCGTTCGCCTGGATACGCGAATCTCCCCATCCTTCTTCTCTCCACATCTTCTGTCCGTCCCAGTTCGCATTTATGTAGCAGACGGCCTTGACTTTTCTCTCCGATATAAAATCGAAAAACTCCTGGAACCATCCGGCCCAGGCCCCAGCGTCCGCCGTCCCTATCCCGTGAGGCGCTGATTCGGCAATCATGAGGGGCTTATTGCGCTCTCTTGCCAACTCCGCCATGTAATCCATATATTTGTTTCTCCTGCCGAAAAAAGAGATTCCGAACCAGTCTACATATTCGTCGCCCGGATACCAATCCATAACAGGCCTTTCGGTTTTAAAAGCGTATGAGTGCCACACATACGCGACATTCTCTATGCCGTTTTTCCTTAGCCTGTCCACAATATACCTATATGCCTCTTTATATCTGCCGGACTCATAGCCGTTGCCCGGATAATCAAATTCATAGCCGATTCTCAAGTAAACGGGCCGGCCAAACTCTTTCATCCACTTGCCGAGAAAGTCTATGCTTTGATCGCCGTGCCCTTCAAGAACCCCATCCAGCGCACCGACCATATATAGACCTATCTGAATCACTGTATCAGGATACTTCTTCACCAGATACTCTAAGTGATGGATCCCTGCGCCGTCATCAACTGGTTCAGAAATACCCTCCATGCGCTGGATAGAAGTATACGCCATTAAACCAGCGGGAGTAATACCTGTGCTCCCTATATACGCGTCTATCGTATCTATGTCCTGCCCCACAAAAAATAGCACCTTCCCTTCAGGCGGCATAAACTTCCCTTCCTGCGCAGCCGCCCGGCAGCAAAAAAGAGAAACCGCCAGAATAGTCCCGACTATCTTCATCCGCATACCAATCTCTCCATACCGGCCGACCTCTATCTTAGATAACAGATTATCTTAGCGGGGCCCTTATCAACTTAATGTCGTCCACCCAAACGGTCCCTTTTCCGGTGAGCACAACGTCAAATTTTATATTATCGGGGTTATCTTTTTTAGTTAGAAAAAATGGTATCTCCTGTGATGTCCATTCGTTGGTTCCCGATAATGCCGACTGAATCGCCCGGGAGTAATACTCACCTTTGCCGGGAAAGTGGCACCACATTTGAATGTATACCTTGCCCTCGACATCTTCAGTGCGGAGTTTGGCCTGATAGATCAGCCGCGCGTTTTTGACATCGATATCTCCGGTCTCATAGAGCCTCACCCTGAAAGGTTTACTCACGGTAATGCGCAATGACCCGTCTCCGTCAGCCGTTATCTCTTCGTCAAACTCAACACGGGATCTGGTAATAACGCCCTCCATGCTGTTTATAGGATAATGCTTTAAGACTGTGGTACCCATAGGCTCTTCGGAGCAAGCGCCTAAAAAGACCGTAAATAAGCAGATAAAAAAGAATAATAATGATTTTTTAACAGTAGTCATCTTTACCTCCTTCTGATAAGCTTACCATCAAAACCGCTGATTTACAACCCTGCCGCCGCTTTAGTTAGACTATTACCCCCATTGGTGTCTCATCCCGCGCCTCCGCCTAATATAAAGCCGTCAGATTCCAAAATTTCCCGATGCCTGTGATGGCGCGCCTGCCATTTGCCGCTTTTGAAATATGAAACCATTATCGCCCCCTGCAATAAATCGGACAGGCCGAAGGCCAGCCATATACCAATAGTCCCCAGTCCGGCAGTGAGCGCCAATATGTAGGCCGCCGGAATTCTTACGCCCAATTGAACAATGCCCGCCACCCAGGCAGGGGCAACTGTATCCCCTGCGCCGGCGATCCCTCTTCCCAAGATTACTGCCATAGCCAAAAAAGGGAGCGTAAATGCCGTAACGCGTATAAAGGTAGCGGCGGTATTTATCACTTCGGGCTGGTTATTGAAAAATTTAACGATATTTGGGGCAAATAAAAAGAGTGCCAGCGCCGCGGGCAGTACCATTGCTTCGTAATACCTAAGCGCCTTCCATCCTGACTCTTCAGCTCTTTGAGAGAGATTTGCCCCCATATTCTGCCCTATCAAGACAGCGGTTGCGCCGGCCATGCCGAACCCCAACATGATTATGAGCATCCTTACTCTCAATACTATCCCGTATGCCGCCAGCGTCACTATCCCGAAAGAGGCGATAAGCCTTATAAGTAGAAGGAGCGAAATCTGTCGGAACAAAACCTCAAGTGACGAGAAAAACCCGATTCTTATAACCCTCCCCATGATGGGAAGGTTTACCTTAAACATACCCCTATGAAGATGAAGACTCGATTTCCCGGCAAAAAGATGTCTTAAAAGAAGCGCTACCCCAACGGCCCGGCTGATTACGGTAGCTACGGCCGAGCCCGCGACTCCCAACTTCGGTACAATCCAAAATCCGAAAATAAAGAGAGGGTCAAGCACGATATTCAGGATATTTGCCACAGCCAGCATCTTTAAGGGGACAATCGCTTCGCCCGAGCCTCGCAGGGCATGATTGAGCGCAAGAAAAAGGAATATAAAAATAGAAAACGAAAATGAGATCTTCAGATACCGGCTCGCAGGATCAATTACTTCTTTTGTAGCACCGAATAACCTCAGGATAGGCTCCGTCGCAAAGAGCGCCAGCAACAACATAGCGATCGAACAGACAACGCTTAAAAGAATTGTCTGAAAGAGCACGTTATCCGCGGCATCATAATCTTTCTTTCCTATGTAATGGGCGATTAAGGCGGTCGTCCCTGTGGAGAGGCCCAAGCCGACCATAATTATTATGGCCAGTATTACGCCTGATATTGATAAAGCCGCTACAGCCACATAACCCAGCCGCCCTATAAAGAAGAGATCAACAAGGCTGAATAGATTAAGAAAAATGGCGCCGGCCATTGAAGGCAGGGATAACCGCCATAAAGAGAGGCCTACATCACCCTGTGTCACATCCGAATATATCTTACGTTTTCTTTCTTTTACCATAAAATATTTAGGGTCAGGCCTTTACTTTTTAAATTTTGTTTAATTACGTCAACTGTAAAGACCTGACCCTTTTATCTCTATTGTCAAAACCTATACCTTAACCGCAAATTCCTCAGACTCTTCCCCATCTAAGACCTTCGCCTGCCATATATCATAAACTCCGGCAGTCGACCAGATTTTAGTAAAATAATCGTCAAACATTTCAAATAGAGGGACATTTTCAGAGCTCGTCTTCTTAAGGTGTATTAAAGGATTGCAATGGCCCCTTAAGATCTCTTTTGAGTCGGATTTATCTATAGTGTGCAGATACCACCCCATAGAAAGAAAATAGTCGTCAAGCTTTATTCCTCTAAGAGAAGGCCTGAGGTTATAAATTTTGATCTTAAGCATATCCGCGTAATCCTTATTTTTCTCTATGTGTATTCTGATGTTGGACAATGATGAGCCTTGTCTCTCTTTGTGAAAATCGCATTCTTTTTCCGGAAAGAGCGAACAGTCCGCTAAGAGCAGCCTGATCTTGCACTCTTTTTTCTTAAGCAAAGCTAAAATGACCGGGGTTACGGTAAAGCTTGAATATGCAAATATATCCACTCTTTTCGGTGTATAATACTGCAGAAGTTTTTCTACTTCTTTGTTCGATGTATCCTGGTCGGGAAATGCGCTAAGGCAGTCCCCTTTAATTCTTTGACCGATAATACCTAACATCCTTATAACATACATGAAAAACGCGATCGCTAATAATGACCACACGTGATGTGTCGTCAGCCATGTGTCTAGGGGTGCGTAGAGTCTCGCAACGAAAAAAGTAACAGCTATAATTATGGCTGCAGTAACTGTCAGCGCATTTATGTTCATCTCAATTATCCGCTCAAGTTTCAGCATAAAATTTTTCATCTGCCGCCTCCTAAGAAACGTGCTTCTTGACTGTTTCTAACAACTCCTCCATGCTGATCGGCTTCATAATATAATCCACAGCCCCGCCTTCAGACGCCTCAAATATATCTGTCGTTTCGCGTTTTTGCGTAAACATGATTATCGGGGTCGGTTGTGTCTTGGGGTGAAGTTTCAGCCTGCGCAGCACCTCAAACCCATCCATGCCGGGCATCTTAATATCCAGTAATATAAGCGAGGCATCCTCGTTCAAGGCCTTCTCCAATCCTTCTAAGCCGTCAATCGCCGAGATAACGCTGTATCCCCGGGACTCCAAGAACTCCTTTAGCATGCTCACCAATTTAACCTCATCGTCGATTATAAGTATCTGCTTGTCTTTTCCGGGTAGAACCTCTTTTATTACTGTCCGGATATCTTTAGCGGATACACTATAGGCCTTTGCGACGGCATCTTCCAGCTCTCTTATTAAAGCCTGCTTCTTCACGCTATCCTTAATCGGCAGGCCTTCTACGGTAATATTCGGCATCTTCCCCTCCTATTCTATTTTAAGGCTTAAAATGTTCTTTCACCTTCGGACGCGTAAGATAATATATTATGGCTAAGACCATACCTGTAATGACGACACCCTGGATCGTAAGCATAACGGGTATGACCTGTTTCATTTCAGCAAACTCCGGAGCTCCTTCTTGAAATGCACCCAAAAAAGGGGTAAACATAGAACGCATAAATATTATAAAAAGCGGTATGTTGATTAAGTGCAGAAAAATGGCGGCTTTCCTGCTCCACTCTTTCAATTTCAAAAAACCTACACCTATAACGAGCAAAAGTATACTCATAAGACCCGTGATAATTAACATAAATTTATATTTAGGGCTGTTTATATATTCATTCTGCGCCTCGAGTACATTTTTTAAAAAGGGGTTTTCTGTAAATTGTTTGAAATTTTCCAATTCTTCGGCGGGTATATCAGGAAATCTCTTCAAGGCCTCTTCCCTGAATCGCTCAACGGTAATCTCTCCCTGCGGCTGAGGCATTATAAAAGTGAAGAATGATAACGAGCCCATTATGCCTGAAAAGATAAACAAGACCGCCAGTACCTTAATCCCTACGGGTCTCTTCTCTTTCGCGCCGGCCTGGGGCGTATGAGGCTGCTCTGTTTTTGAATCGGCCTGGCCGAGCTCAACAAGAGGCTCTCTACAGAGTAAGCAGACCTTCCATGTATCATCGTAAGTCTTATTGCATCCTACGCACTTTTTCATTATGCCTATTCCTTTCTTTCGCATCTATCAAGGCTGATACTCGTACCAAAGATGCTTATCGACATATTGGGATAGTATCTCCTGGACCTTGCTTGGCGGTGGTGTCTTGAAATAAACGTCTATCACGGCATGTGATATCTCATGCGCCAATATGTTATCGGTTATCCTGTCCGCGTAGACAATTATGGATTTATCCTTTTTGGAATAGAACGCGATATTGCCTTTTTCGTATTTTGGGTGTATCTGTATATCAAAATGGAACTTCTCGGGATACATGTCCAGAAGGGCCTGGACCTTCTCGACTATCCTGTCTATCCTGTTCTTGGCCAGGCCCGGATAGGTATATATATCGATCTCGGCGCCGCTTATACGGCGGAAGAATGTCTTGAGGTTCGTATCATCTTTGTAATGGATATCGGTGTATCTTGTGGGGAAGGCTTTAAGGTCTTCTTCTGCTACCGCTTGAATAGCCAGAAAGGTGGTAATAAAGAATATAAGAAGAGCATAAAAAAATTTCATAAGGTTACGAGGTTTTAAAAAAATCCGCCTTGTCTCTCGCCCTGGCTATCGCCTCCTTGGCCGCCGCTGTGTTATTTTTGGTTGCGGAGTCGTCCGCCTCTTCCAAGTCCGCTTTCAGCTCTTTGAGCCGGCCATCAAGTTTATCGACAGCCTCGTTCATCGCGCTCTCAAGCTCTGCCAGCTGGTCCGTCTTTCTCAGCCTTACCCGGCTTGAGAGATCGCCTGACTGAAGGCCGCGCAGGGCGCTTTCAAACCTGTAGAGCGGCCCCGCGATGCGGTGCGACAGGAAGATAAAGACAAGGAGCCCCGCTATAAGCACGGTTATGCCCACTACGGCGCTTAAGATAATGTAGTTACAAAGAAAGAAATTGGATGTCTTATCTACAACAAACCGAGGGCCGCAATAGCCCGTCGTCAGTGTATCACCCGCGATGCGCATAAAGAGCGTCCCGATTAGAACCGCCTGGGCAACGAGGAGCAAAAGAAACATTGTAAAGAATCTTGTCTGGAAAGACTTTTTTATAAAATAATTCCTTCTTCGCATAAATGTCCTTTTTTCGTCATTCATTTTAACAGCCTTTTTGAGATTGCCTCTTTATATACAACCACGTCCGAATCCTTCTTCTTCTTATCGAGCCAGTCCGTAAACGCCCGGGCCTTCTTGATAAGCTTAAGCTGTCCCTTGATCTGGCCGCGTATATCATCAAAAGGCGGGGTCTCCAGATCCTCGCTTTTAATATTGACGTAAAAGTCTTTTATCTCTTCATCGGTAACAGATACATACCCTTCAAACTCTGTGTTCTTATATTCGATAAATTCCCTTATGAGGGTCTGCTCCCAGAATGTCTTAATGGTATCCACAAACCGGGGCTCCTGGGCCATATTCTTCTTTGCGGCCTCCTGGATAATAATCCGCCTCTTTACCAGCGTATCGGTCATCTCGTTAAGGGCGGAATCGTCAAGCTCAAGTGAAGGGTCCTGCCTCAGCCTGATAGCTATCTCCCTTTTAAGGTCTTTTAAGCATATCTCCTCGCCGTTTACCTTCGCTATGACCTCAAGTTCGTCTGCTTCTTTTTTAGAAGCGCATCCTACAGTAGATACAAGCGTTAAAACTATCCAAAAAACGATTGTCCTGTGTAATATTATTCGCATGTCCCCGCTCCTATGCCTGTAAATGTTCCTGTACCGGCATCAAAGGTCCCGCCAGCCTCTGAGCCTTCCTGAAACGTGTAAGAACCCCATGTGCCGCTTACGGCCGCGTGCCATTGATTGGTAAGAGGATCCCATACATCGCCCGCCAACGTTACCTGGTCTGCGCCGTTTATCCAGTCGACCGTCCATGAAGGGCCGGTAGTGCCGCTGAATAAGCCGTTTATGTCGCCTGTCCATAATAAGTCAAGGGCTGCGTTCTGGTAGACAGTAAGGTCAAATGTGACACTGGTCAATGTCCCGCCGGCCAAAAAGTCACCCGCGCCGCCGCCCAGTAATTCCGAATGGAGTTCGGTTATGGGGGTCTCAAATAGAAAATCGCTTATCGTATCGAATGTGGAAGCGTCAAAAAGGTCCGTCACCTCTACCCATTCAGCGACACAGATACCTTCCCAGGTATAGTCCTCTCCGTCCACATAGTGGCCTATGAACTTTCCGACAGGCTCATTCGGCATGCCGTCGCCTCCTATAAAACCGCCCGTGGTTGTCCATTCTTGAGCTATGTCGTCATAACACCTTGTGAAGAACATCCCCTTGAATGTGCCGTCAATCGCGCCTGAATTCCATGTATTTCCCCCGGCATTTCCGAACCATACAGTCGAGGGTGGAGTATTAGGCGATAGATCATCGTATCCGTGGCCGCCTAACCACATATTCCAGCCTGTGATAGGAGCTGCCGGTTTCTGGTAATCCCCCCGCATCTTCAAGAAGCATAAACCGGTTAAGAGGCCGTCAAGTCCGTCTTCGTAGCCAATGCTCGCCCCAAAAAGCAAGTCCAGGTCTATACTGCCTGCGCTGCCGCCTGCGGTGTCAAAATCACCGCCCCATCCCCATGCTCCGCCTGCCGGAGGATCGTTGCAAACAAGGATGTCCCTATTGGCAATACCTAATTGAGGGTCATACGTATTCTGAAAAGTGGGAAAGAAGGCTTCATTGAAATACATGCCCGA
>JADHWH010000042.1 GCA_016783555.1 Candidatus Omnitrophota bacterium
GCCGCGCCGGCAACTTTACCCGATTCCAACATCTTATAGAGCGCCTCTTCGTCGATTATGCCGCCGCGGGCCGTGTTCACCACGCGGACGCCGTACTTCATCATCTTAAATTCCTTTTCGCCAAGCATATGTCTTGTCTGCTCTGTAATAGGCGTATGCACGGTGATATAATCAGAAGTCTTTAAGAGCTCTTCGAGGTCTACCAGCTCAATCTTAAGCCTCTTCGCCTTCTCTACGGAGAGGTGCGGATCATAAGCTATCACGTTCATCTTAAAAGAGCCTGCGCGGCTTGCGACCTCCATGCCTATGCGGCCCAATCCTATAATCCCCAGCGTCTTTCCGTAAAGCTCTGAGCCCATGAACTTCTTCCTGTTCCACTCACCGCTCTTTAAGGACTTATCGGCCTGGGGTATATTTCTCGAAAGCGCCATTATAAGGCTCATCGTATGTTCCGCGGTCGATATGGTATTTCCACCGGGGGCATTTACGACGATTATCCCCTTCTTGGTAGCGGCATTGATGTCTACATTATCCAGCCCTACGCCGGCCCTGCCGATAATCTTAAGCTCGGAGGCCTCTATTATATCTTTTGTCAGCTTTGTACCGCTCCTTATCAATATAGCATCGTAATTTTTAATAATCTTTTTAAGCTCTTCCGCGGGGAGTTTCGGTCTTACATCTACCTTGAAGCTCCTCTCGTTCTCTAAAATCTTTACTCCTTCTTCGGACATCGGATCGCTTATCAGTATCTTTATCGGCATATATCTCTCCTGTTATAATTCCTTTAACGATTCTCTCAGTGTCTCTATAGTCCCTGCGACATCTTTCTTGGTGATTCCGCCCATATGGGCGATTCTGATTATCTTTCCTTTAAGCTCGCCCTGGCCGCCCGCCACGGTAATGCCGCGCTTCTTCATCGCCTTTATAAGCAGTGATGCGTCTTTTCCGCCGGGCATCTCAAGGCCTGTGAGGGCGTTGGACGGGGCCTTCGAAAAGAGCCCCATTCCCAAATCCTCCGCGGCAGATCTTACGGTGCCGGCCATATCGGCGCACTCTTTTAGTATATTATCTATGCCCTTCGACTTTATAATCTCAAGGGACTTCTTAAGGCCTATGGTCAATGTTATAGCCGGCGTAAACGGCGTATCGTCTTTCTCTTTCGCCTTTTTGTATTTATTAAAGTCGTAATAATATTTCGGTAGCTTGGAATTCTTCACCAGTCTCCATGCCTTGGGGCTTACGGCGCAAAGAGACAATCCGGGCGGCAGCATAAGGGCCTTCTGCGAGCCGCTGACTGCGATGTCTACCCCCCATGTATCAGTTTCAAGATTATCCGCTCCCAGTCCGCTTATCGCATCTACAACCAGGATTGCATCGAAGGTACTTACAACCTCTCCTATGGATTTTATATCATATACCGTGGCTGTCGAAGTCTCGCAAAGCTCTGTGTAGACCGCTTTTACGCCGGTGTTTTTGCTCAATATATCCTTAATAGATTCGGGATCCGGCGCAGTCCCCCATTCTATATCTAACGGTATTACATCTACTCCGAAAGCCTTACATATCTCGTAATACCTCTCGCCGAATTTACCGCCTTGTACCACCAAGGCCTTATCGCCCGGTGAAAGCACATTGACTACGCTGGCCTCCATCGCACCCGTTCCGCTGGATGCAAAGAGAAGGCAGTCGTTATCGGTCTTAAAGACGTCTTTTAAATCGTTCGTTACCTGTTTAAATATCTCTTTAAATTCAGGCGTCCTGTGGTGAATAATAGGCTCTGCTATCACCGCCTGAATCTCCTGCGGCACTGGAGTCGGCCCGGGAGTCATCAATAACTGTTCTCTCATCCTTTAACCCTTTCTTCAATGAGCACTGGATTTACGAAAAATCTCTGATTTTTCGTAAATCCATCTCCTCTGAAATTCTTCTTTGAACGTGCGAATTGAACCCTTGACATTTTTTCGAGAAGCTCTCATTTGAAAAATGTCAAGGGTCAAATTCGCGCATATGACTTACGTTCACTTACGCTCCGTAAGTCATGCGCTTATTTGACTTTCTCATTACGACTTTCAATACATCATCCATACTGCTGACCAGAACTATATCCTGGCTCTTTCTTATCTCTTTCGGTATGTCCGTCAGGTCCTTTTCATTCTCTTTCGGCATTACAACCCTCTTTATGCCCGTCCTATGGGCTGCCAGCACTTTAGATTTTATTCCGCCTACCGGCAGAATCCTCCCCCTCAATGTAATCTCACCCGTCATTGCCGTATCATTCCTTAAGGGGCGTCCTGTAAGGCTTGAGATCATTGCGGCCGCTATTGTAATGCCGGCCGACGGGCCGTCTTTTGGTATGGCGCCCTCGGGGACGTGTATATGTATATCTTTCTTTTTATAAAAGTTGGCGGTTACGCCCAACTTCGCTGTCTTTGATCTTATATAACTGAGGGCCGCCTGGGCCGACTCCTGCATAACCTCTCCGAGCTTGCCTGTTAGCATAAGTTTCCCGCTTCCCTTAAGTAACGTGCTCTCCACCGGCATTATGTCTCCGCCCGCCTCTGTCCAGGCCAGCCCCATGGCAACGCCTACGCCGTCACTGTTCTCGCGTTTTGTCTCTGTATATTGCGGCACGCCGAGATACCTGTGCAGATTTGCCGTCATTATAACAAACCGCTCCTTGCCGGTCCTCTTAACAATCTGCCTGGCCACTTTTCTGCAGACCTGGGCAATCTTTCTCTGGAGTTCCCTTACCCCCGCTTCGCGGGTATAGAGCTTTATAACTTTAAGGATAGCATTCCTCTGTAGATAGATCTGTTTCTCTTTAAGGCCGTTTTGCTTTACCTCCTTCGGTATCAAAAACTTTGTTGCGATCTTAAGCTTCTCATATTCTGTGTAACCGGGCAGCGTAATAAGTTCCATCCTGTCAATCAGAGGAGGCGGAATATTGTACTGAATATTACTGGTCGTAATAAAAAGACAATCCGAAAGGTCAAATGGCGCCTCCAGATAATGGTCGCTGAAAGAGTGATTCTGCTCAGGGTCTAATACTTCGAGAAGGGCGCTTGAGGGATCTCCTCTGAAATCCACTGACATCTTGTCTACCTCGTCCAGGAGAAAGACGGGATTCTTCGATTTTGCCTTTCTCATGGATTGGATGATTCTCCCCGGGAGGGCCCCTATATATGTGCGGCGATGCCCCCTGATCTCGGCCTCGTCCCTTATGCCGCCCAATGAGACCCTGACAAAATTCCTTCCTAACGCGCGGGCTATCGATTTTGCAAGCGATGTCTTTCCTACACCCGGCGGACCCACAAAACATAGTATCGGACCTTTCATGGAATTAGATAACTTCCTTACCGCCAGATACTCAAGTATCCTCTCTTTGGGCTTCTCGAGCCCGTAATGATCTTCTTCTAACACCTTCTTGGCATTCTCTATATCCAGGTTGTCCTCTGTCTTATTCGACCACGGAAGGTTGACCAGCCAATCTATATAATTTCTGATAACCGTCGCTTCTGGAGATACAGGCAGCATCTTTGAAAATTTATTAAGCTCCCTCAGGGCAATCTCCTGGGCCTCGCTTGTCATCCGCGCCTTAAAGATACTTTGCCTCAACTCTCCTATCTCTGACTTATGACTGTCTTTCTGGCCCAGTTCTTTTTCTATAGCCTTAAGCTGTTCCTGGAGATAGAAATCCTTCTGCGATTTCTCTATTCCCTTCTTTATATCGCCCATGATCCTTTTTTCAATCTTCAAGATTTCCAACTCGGCACCCAAGAGCTCTCCAATGCATTTTAGGCGTTTTTCCGGATCGGTCATCTCAAGGAGCCTCTGTTTATCACTCACCTTTAAGATAAGGTGGGATGCTACCATGTCTGCAAATTCCTGCACGTTGTCTATACCCGCAAGAGAACCCAGCACTTCGGGCGCTATCCTTGTGCTCAGCTTTACATATTCTTCGAACTGATTCATCACCGCCCTCATAAGCGCTTCGAGTTCTACGGTCTTTTTTATCTGTCTGCCTATCGGCTCGATCTGGACCTTATAAAAATCCTTGTTGTGCAAAAACCTCTTGATCTTAACCCTTCTTACGCCCTCAATAAGGATTTTAAAAGAACCTTCGGGAAGCTTCAACATCTGCAGTATGTTTGCGACCGTACCTATATGATATATATCATCGGTGCCGGGCTCATCCTGTTTCAAGTGTTTCTGTGTACATAAGAGTATTACCTTATCGTTCGACATCGCCCCATCCAACGCCTTAATGGACTTCTCCCTGCCCACAAGAAGGGGGACTACCATATGCGGAAATATAACTATGTCCCTGAGGGGCAATAGGGGCAATGTCTCTTTAAACATCTGTTCTTTCGTTTTAAGCGTCTGTTTCATAAGCTACTTACTTCTTCTTTATGCTCGTGATAACCTCGTCAACGATGCCGTATTTAAGAGATTCCGCGGCAGTCATAAAATAGTCACGGTCGGTATCTTTCTTTATCCTATCCAGAGATTGGCCCGTGTGCTTAACCAATATATCTTCTATGCGGCTTCTTAATCTAGTAATCTCCTTGGCCTGTATATTTATATCCGTCGCAGCCCCCTGAACGCCTCCCCAGGGCTGGTGAATCATGATACGGGCGTGAGGCAGGGCAAATCTCTTCTTCTTGGCCCCGGAGGCCAAGAGCACTGCCCCCATACTCGTTGCCTGTCCTACGCAATATGTATTTACATCCGGTTTTATGAATTGTATGGTATCATAGATTGCGAGGCCGCTGGTTACTACACCGCCGGGCGTGTTTATATAAAGGTCTATATCCTTATCGGGATCCTCCATCTGCAGGAATAGAAGCTGCGCAATTATAAGATTGGCCACGTTGTCGTCTATAGGTGTGCCGATAAATATTATCCTGTCCTTGAGCAATCTTGAATATATATCGTAAGCCCTCTCCGTCCTTCCCGTCTGCTCCACCACCATAGGTATTAATATTCCCATAACTACCTCCTTTAGTTTACCCAGCCCCTGCGCGCAGGGGCTGGGTTTATCTCCTTTATATCCACATTCTGTAAAAGAAAATCTGTGATTTTATTCTCCTTCAATTGGTTCTTTAGGGCGGACAACAGATTGTTGTCTTTATAATATTCCCTGATCTTCTCATTAGTCCTATTCGACTGTTGGGCAAGGAGGTTGAGCGTATTCGCGACCTCTTTTTCCGTTACATCTATATTCTGCATCCTTGCTATCTCATCCAATATAAAGTAGAGCCGGACTCTCTTCGAAGCCTCCTCGCGGGCGCCCTTGTGAAGCTGGTCATCTTTAGATGCGTCGCCGTCCTGCCCTTTCTTGCGCAGATCCTCCTTGATCTCTTTAAATATCCTTTCGGCCTCCTCATCAACCAAACCCTTCGGCGCCTGAAACTGATAATCCTTTAAAAGCTGCTCAAAGATCTGATTTTGCATATCCTGTCTTGCCGCATCTTCCTGCCTGCGCAGAAGATCCTTCTTTGCGGCCTCTCTCAGCTCTTCTACGCTCTTATAGGCGCCGAGGCCCTTAACAAAGTCATCGTTAACATCGGGAAGTATCTTCTCCTTAATCTCATTGATCTTTACGCGGAATAAGACTTTTCTTTTAGAATATTTGGGCTCTTTGGTATTCTCCGGAAGCGTCGCTTCTATCTCTCTCTTATCTTCTTTCGACGCGCCTATAAGGCCGTCTACCAATTCGGGTATAGAGTGCTCTTTGTCAAGGAGGAGCCATGCGTTCTTCTGTTCTTCGTGCATCGGCTTCCCATCAGCCACGCATTCAATATCGCAGACAATATAATCTCCGAGCTTTGCAGGGCGGGCCTCAATGCTCTTAAACTGAGCGTAAGACTCCTGGAAGGCCGTAAGATATCTTTCAATATCTGCGTCGCCGACCTTGGCGGTCTTCTTTCTTACCCTTATATTCCTGAAGCTCATTTTTCCTATCTTCGGCCTTACGTCAACTGTGGCCTTGTATAGAAGATCCTGGCCTTCCTTGAACTCAACATCGCTTATATGCGGGAGTCCGACCGGTATAGCATTCGATTCCATCGCCGCTATCTTGTATGAATCGCTTATAAGATCGCTGAGCGCCATTTCGCGCGCAGCCGCCCCGTGATATTTTTCCAATATATCCCGCGGGATCTTTCCTTTTCTAAAGCCGGGTATATTAACGGTCCCTCTTAACTCATTATATATGATATTGAGCTTCTCTTTTATTTCTTCAGATGATACGTTGACCGAAAATTCCCTTCTCGAATCTTCTATGTCCTTATGCTTATGCCTTAATTTCATAGCACTCCGTCACATTGTGAATTTTTCGCCCAGATATATCTTTCTCGCCTCGGGATTAGTAATTAGCTCATCCTTCGTTCCTGAAATGAGAATCTTTCCGTCACACATGATATACGAACGATCGGTTATAGAAAGAGTCTCTCTTACATTATGGTCGGTAAGGAGTATCCCCAAACCCCTCTCTTTGAGCTCCCTTATTATCTGCTGGCATTCAAAGACGGCTATAGGGTCTATGCCGCTGAACGGCTCATCCAATAATATAAAAAGCGGATTTGTCACAAGCGCCCTTGTAATCTCAAGGCGCCTGCGCTCGCCTCCTGATAGCGTATATGCCTTGTTCCTGGCAAGATGCGCGATCTTAAGTTCGCCGAGAAGTTTCTTAAGTCTCTTGTCGCGCTCTCTCTTTCGTATATTCAAGGTCTCTAATATAGCCATTATATTTTCTCTCACCGTAAGCTTTCTGAATATAGAAGGCTCCTGCGCAAGGTAGCCTATGCCGCATCTTGCGCGTTCGTGCATGGGCAAGTTTGTGATATCCTGCTGGTCAAATACTATCTTTCCCTTCTCGGGCCTTATGAGACCGGTAATCATATAAAAGGTGGTTGTCTTTCCGGCCCCGTTAGGGCCAAGCAGGCCGACAATCTCGCTTCGCTTGACATTAATAGCTATATTGTCTACTACTTTTCTTCCGCCATAGGCCTTTACTAACCCCTCGGTCTGGAGTAGGTGCATATTACATCCCTTCTAATTCACCCTCTATTTTTTCTATCTCTTCCGTCGATTTGATATAGATCTCCGGCTTACCTACAAGTATTATCTTCTGGTCCTCTGTTGTATATATAGCCCTTTGGCTATAAGTCGAGTCCGCGCCGCGCACGACCCTGACGTTACCATCTGCTACAACCCTCTTTATGTTTTTGGTCTCGGGATGCAAAAATGCCTCCATCCTGTCTGAATATATCTGCCTCTCTTTGTCATCTACCAAGACGTCGTTTTTAAATAGAGCGATGTTTTTTTCGTAATCAATCTCCAGCGGCCCTTTACACGTTATTATTGCCTTAACAGGACTCTCCCGGCCGTCTTTTCTATCGTCTTTACCTATATCGATATCCTTAAGTATCCTCCTTATAATCCTCACCTTAACATCCTTATTGATGATTATCCTTTTCATCTGCGGTAAGGCCCGCGCGCCCTTGCCGGATGCGATTAAGTCATTCCTCAGTATCCTGACAGGCTCGTCAGTAGTTATAGTATCATTCTTGCTGTCCCATTTAAGGCGATTTGTAATGAGCACCGCGCCGTCGGATGTTATAACCTCCACATCATCAAATAACGTTATCACCTTATTGCCCCTGTCATAGGTGCCCTTAAATGCCGTAAGGGTAACTTCAGGCGTATCATAAGTCTCAATATAGATATTAGTTAAATTTACAATCTCGGCTAAGATGTCTGCGGAACCGCCTTTGAGCTGCCATTTCTTAGACCCGTCTTCGGCGTAATTGACAAGGTCAAACGCAAGGATCTTTTGCCCTAGTTTCTGCGCCATCTCTTCCGGAACAGGCTTTTTGTCTTTAGTCGTCCTATGCTGCATAAAAAACCATCCCAGCGCAATGACAAGTACGGCTAAAACTACCAAAATTTTCCTATTCATAGCAAGATCCTCTGCTCGATTATGCTTAGCTTATTATATTAACATAATTATAATTATGAAGTCAAGTGCAAACAAATAGATTGTAAGGCGGCGGGGCATGCGGGGACGCGAAATTTTCCCCACCGAGGAAAATTTCGCTCGAGTTTTTGGCTTCGCTCTTTTTGCCATAATGGCATACATATCGGCAAAAAACCATGGCCGCTTCAGCCAAAAAACGCCCCGCTTAGCCCCGCCGCCTTACAAATCGGGGGAAGATTTTAAATAACGCCCATTGTTCTAATTGCCTGCCATACCAGAAGATATATCAGTTGTATATTAGCAATATATTGATATAATATTGATATATGAATACATCGGTAAGATTGCAAAATAGTTATTCTCAGCTCTGGGTGATTGTCTCTCTATGTCTCATTATTATATTTGCCGCTGTAGTGCGAGTCCGTCTTTTAGAGGCGCCTCTCGAACGTGACGAGGGGGAATATGCCTATGCGGGTCAGCTTATACTTGAGGGGATCTCTCCGTATAAAGGGGTATACAGCATGAAGATGCCCGGGGTTTATGCCGCTTATGCCATGATTATGTCGTTATTGGGCCAGACGCGTATCGGCATCCATTTGGGTCTGCTCTTTATAAACTCGGCTACTATAATCCTGGTATTTCTATTAGGAAGGAGGCTCCTTAATCCCATTCTAGGAATCGCTTCAGCTGCGTCTTTTGCCATGATGTCATTAAGTGAGTCTGTCCAGGGTGTCTTCGCCAATGCCGAGCATTTCGTTATTCTCTTTGCGCTGGGCGGCATTCTTTTATTATTATACGCTGCGGATTCCAAAAAAAATAAACTTTTATTCTCAAGCGGTTTGCTGTTCGGCGCAGGATTTCTTATGAAACAGCACGGCGGCGTCTTTATTTTATTTGGAATTGCATATCTTATCTTTGAGGGTATCAATCGCCGCGCGCGACCCTGGCCGGGGCTTTCCTCCGGTATATTGTTATTCATCATGGGGGCCGTTCTCCCATTCGGCCTTATGGTCTTTCTTTTTATATGTACCGGGGATTTCGCGAAATTCTGGTTCTGGACATTTACATATGCCCGTGAATATATCTCGTCGTGCCCGCTCCCAATAGGATTAATCTCACTCCACAGAAACATAACCGGAATAATAAAGGCCTTTCCTCTGTTATGGGTATTCACAGGTATCGGTCTCGCGGCTCTTTTTCTCAATAAAAAGATACGCCCGCGAAGTCTATTTATTGAGAGTTTCCTTATCTTTTCTTTTCTCTCAATATGTCCCGGTTTATACTTCAGGCCTCATTACTTTATACTCATCCTCCCAGCAGTAGCATTGTTGGCCGGGATCGGCATGGTCTCTCTAGGTAAAAATAAAAAAATACTGATATCTCTATTAATATCGGCAGCGCTACTATACTCGGGATATCAGAACCGCATGATATTCTTCAAGTTGAGTCCGCCAGATTTTTCGCGCATGACCTACGGGCATAATCCATTTATAGAATCATTAGAAATCGCCAGATATATAAAAGCGCGCACTAAGGCCGATGACAGGATTCTCGTCCTCGGCTCGGAACCGCAGATATATTTCTATTCAGGCAGGCGTTCAGCGACAAAATACATCTATGTCTATCCCTTGATGGAAGACCATCGATACGCCCTCTCGATGCAGGAAGAGATGATAAATGATATTAAAAGGGCGCGGCCGGAATTCATACTCTTTGTAAACATACCCACTTCATGGCTGATGAAACAGAAGTCTGAAAGACTACTCTTTGATTGGTTTGATGATTACAGCAAAGTCTATTATAAAAAGGTGGGGATGGTAGATATTATCTCGCCTCGTCTTACCGTCTATCGGTGGGATGAAGAATCTATAGATTACACCCCTCGTTCAAATACCTGGATATCAATATATAAATCTATTGCCAGATTCTAAGCGTAATCCGCTCAGTGCCGTCATCCAATAGAACACTGTCCTCTTTTATCTCAACGACAGTATAGCTGCCGACTTTCCCGCCTGAACCGACTACCTCTTCGTTTATAATGGCGTAGGGGCTATCTTTGTCCCAGATTATACCGTTTAATGTAAACTCAAATCTCTCTTCTTCTTCCTCCTCAACCGGAACCTCTAAACCGAAAGGATCCCTGCCCCATGTCAGATGTTTTGCTTCTTCTTTCTCCCTATTGATCTCCTCTTTTTCCGTAAATATAAATTCCAATTCATCTACCGTCATAGGCTTCAACGATTCTTGCGGCGGAGAAGGCCTTCCCTTAGGCTTAATAAAAGTGCTTACGATAAGTATGACAAAGACTAATAGCGCAACGCCTGTTATAAGCAGCTCCATCCGTTCCTTCTTCATAATATCTTTCCTTAATCCTTGAGCATATATAATGTAACGGTCAACGCTACATTAAGCTGTGTTGCGCCTTCTCTTTTTGGACTGATTATATTAACGTCGTCCACGCTTATAAGAGTAGGGAGTTCGTTTCTTAGGGTATTAAGGTATTCGCCAAGGTTTACATAATTGCATCTTATATTCATCGATATAGGCATCGCCATAATTCTTTTCTTTCCCATTTCAATGCTGAGCTTTGCCGGTCTTATCTTTCCCGGCTTTGTGGAAAGGACCTCTATGTTCATCTCATTGGCCGTGCTTGAAAGCTCGCTTAATGTGGTCTTCTCCTCAACGGGTATAAGCCTCTCTAATTCTGCAAATTTCTTATAGAACTTCTCATAAGCGATATCCAGCTTTTCTGTGCCGCCGGATATCATCTCGATCTTCTTAATCTCGGATTCGATAAAAGCCAACTCCTCTTTAAGCCTTTTCATCTTGTTCCTGGCAGGGTTGTATATAAATATCCAAAGCACTATTATGCCGACGATGACTATAAACGCCATCAAAAATATTATCTTTTGGTTTTTATTCAAGGTTATACCCTTTAGTTCCATATCGCCTGCCTACCTTTGTATATTACAGTTCATACTGAATAGAGTCGCCGGTTCTTCTTCTCTGGAGCTCCTTTGCGAAGAGACCAGGTTTATATTCGTGAAATACGGCGATCTCTCCAAGGACTCCATGAATTTCGCAAGTATAACCTCTCCTACGTCGGAGCCTGTAAATACTGTGCCGTTAAAGCTTATAGTGTTTTTATCCTGATTAATCTTGAGCGTCTCCAGCACTATATTATCGGGAATGATATTGCTCAGCGCTTTTAATATATGCATGGTCGGCTTCTCGAGCGACCTTACGGCCCTTACAAACCTTTCCCTCTGGCCTATCTCTTCATAAAGGGCCTTTATCTCGTAGAGTATTTTTACGCGGCTCTTTGCACTTACCAGCCTCTTCTGGTAATCATTGACCCTTGCGTTTATAAACATATAAGAGACCAGCAATATCGAAAGGACAGCGAAGCCCACCATCCTTATGGAGATCTTCTGTATCTTCTGCGCCTTTTCAATCCTATACTCTATAGGCAAAAGATTTACTTTGGCGTCCTTGCCGCCTCGGCCTGATCCTATCAGGGATACGATCTGCGGCATCTCTTCTTTCTTTACCGCGTCTTTTTGTTCAACCAGCGCATTAAACAGATCCGATGCGGCACCGAGATATTCTGTTTCTTTGTCCATCTTGTCGCGAATAAATTTATCGAGGTTCTTATATTTATAACTGTCTCCTACTATATATATCTTTGACACCTCCTTGCCCTCGAGCTGCGTGTTATAATAATCGAATGAACGCTCTATCTCGCTGCATAAATCCTCAAGGACAGGGCGCAATAACGCAAGCAGGTGTTTGCCCTCCAGCTTGCCGTTTAAAAGCGTGTCTTTATTGTCCGGTATACCGACGGCCTTCAGCTCCTCTACGTCTTCATCCGTAAGCTCTATCTCTCCTGTGTCGAATGCGACCGGCCCTTTTATAGACTCCTTTATATGGTCCAGGCCTCCGGGTATATTCCGCACAAAGGTGAGCTTGCCGTCTCTGTAAATGTTTATGGTTGAGAAGGTGTGGTCAATTTTTAAAACAGCGCAGGTACTCTCCTTTTTTCCTTCTGAAAGAAGGCTTATAACATTCGTCAAGCCGAATGAATCTACATTCGTGCCGACTATAGTCTCTACGCCTGCCTCTTTAAGAATTGATATCTTTTCATCTATAACTTCCCTCGGCACCGCCGCAAAGATAACGTCGTATTTTTTGGCGCCGTCTTCATCGGTCATCTCATTGATGATGTCAAAATCCAAAGAAGCCTTCTCCATATCAAAAGATATTATATCCTTTACCCTCCATTTCAATGCGCCGGCAATCTCATTTACGGGCATGCTGGGCAGGTCTATACGCCTTATTTGAAAATGGTCATCAGAAAGGCATAGCGCGGCTGAATTTATCTTTGTAGTATCCTGGTGTAAGATCTCCTTCAAGAGATCTCTCACGTGCCTGCGTCTTTCTTCCTTACCCTTTAAGGACGAAAGGTCTCTGATGGTGGCCGACACCAACTTCCCGCTTAAGGCGTCTAAAATCGCCACTTTAAGATAAAGTATACCTATATCAATAACCGCCAGCAGTCTCTTCTTTGCCATTTTTTAAGATCTCTGTATATTCAATATTTAGTTAAAATCAGACGCCGTATTTTGCCTTAAGGTAATAGACTAAAAAGAGGGCCGCTATCCCTACCGCAAGGGAGACTATGCCTATGCTGACCCTATAATCGCTTATCTTTTCATCCAGAACCACAAGCACCTTATCCATCTTCCTGCTGCATTCCCGCACAAAATCCGGCACCAATAATAGCGATATGCCGAAGGCCAAAGATATGATACCCACAACGCTCAATATAAACATTGTTACCCCTCCTTTTTATATTTATATACTATAAAACCTCAAATGTCAAACGTTACTGCTGTCCGAGAAGCTGCCCTTTTTTAAGCGTCCTTCAATAACGCGTCCTCCAATATCCCTTAGGATCCGTATCGGTATGGTCTATCGGCAGGCGGTATGTCCCTGCCTGGTTCCATATATAATCTGTATAATCATAGACATTGCCGTAAGTCCTATAGATTATCTCGCGCATATCACCCAACCCGGCGTCAGAACTCAACATAAAAGCATGCGTACTAAAAGATGCCGGTACCGCGTCTGTTATGGGGGGATCGTGCCAATTCTCTGTCAGAGACATATTATAAGCCGAGCCGTCTAAGAGATCTATCAAGGCGCAGAAGTCATCATCACCCCAGGCTAAATTGGCTCTCAAGAAACCTGCGAGAGACTTTTCGTCACGTGAACCTCCGATTTCCTGTATCTGGTAGCTTGAATACATACACGTAAAAGGGTCTGTTGCCCGCTGGCTAACAATCAGATCCGCGGCCGTAACCGCTACCCCTTCGGCAAGACCCGCGCATTCAACCATCTTTTTCAATACCTGGTTTGATACAAAATTGATATTTACGGGTGAAACGCCGTTTGTGTAATAAGGCAGATCGACATTCCTCCAGCTAAAGACAGTTATGTGAGGCTTTATTGCTGTAAATGCGGCGGGGTCAATACCGCCTTCGATCTGTTTAATCTCTTCGACCTTATTGAATAGTTTAACACTATTTCTGTAATTGATCACATTTGTTGCAAGAGTATCCGCCTCCGCCTCAGTCAGCCCATACTCAAAAACTTCTTTCATAATCATGTGGGGCGCGTTATTTATATTTATTGCAGCTGCAGAACTAAGCCCTGCGATACTCAGTAAAGTGCCATCACCCAAAGGTGCGGGAAAAGAGATGTCAGGGTGACTGCCCATATTCGCCCACGGCTCGGTCATAGCATCCACTTCCGTATTGACCACAAGCGCCAACCAGTCTATCTCGACATTGGTTGGCTGGATGTCCAGCCTAAGCACCCTTATGCGGAAGTCATTGCCGTTATTAGACATTAGATCTTCCCAATTCAGAGCAATTAACGGACTTTCAAAATAGACGCCCCTCTCTGCCGGCCATTGGGCGCTGTTGACAATAAAGAAAAACCCGATGTATGGGAAGCCATCCGGCATCCATGTAGCGCCGCCGTCTGTCGAAAACTGCATTACAAACTGCGCGGCCGGGTCCGACTGCGCTTCTTTCCTCGCCACGCAGACGATTTTCGCCGTATACAATTTGCTTCCAATGAGGTTGTATCTCTGCTGAAAATTCCAGATTGCAAGCGAGGCATTGGTAACCCCCTGCACCACGGCAGGATAGCGCGCTGGATCGTCATAGGATGTCCCGTGTATGCATGCCCTTTCAGGGTTTGTTACATTTACCCCCGAATAGCTGCCGTTATAGCCCCCTTCCAGATAGGCAACACTGCTGTACCCCTCTGCAGTAGGATCGGTTATATTGCCACCATAACCCTTATCATCTTTTATAATCCCTGCCATTATCTCAATACCTGACTCCGCTATATAAAATAGCCGCGTTGCTCTTAGAGAAGTAGCTGATGAACCGATATCGCTCGATATCATGGAGAATATAGTGAGCGCGAGTACGCTAAGCACAAGCAAGGTGAATATGGCAAAGACTATAGATATACCCCTTTTACCCATCTTAGTTTTTAACCTGGTTACCATGCGTCTATGCGCCTGGTAAATAGATCTGTGATATATTTTACTTCTTCGTTACCTTTTTTAAGTACCAATGTAATAATTACACGCCCCTCAACAGGAACGATTGAAAACATTGAAAGATATACGTTGTCACATAGAGGCCACGCTCTCCAACCCGAAGGATTTATAGTCTCCTCGCCCCTTACTAAAAATGAACCTTCACTTGTAACTTTTTTCTCATACATTATCAATTGAGGATAACCATCGTAATCTACATCCGCATGAAAACTTATCTCTTGGTTAGTAGCCCCCGGAATGAGATCTTCAGCCAGCTTTATCTCCGCGGCCATCCTCGATAAGGCATAACGCCCGTCTGCCCTTAATTCGATGTAATTCCTATTCTGCACCCAGATCCTGAATCCCTCGGTCATAAAATACATAACGCTGAACATTATTACCGATAATATGACAATGACTATGATTGTCTCGACTAATGTAAATCCTCTTCTCTGAAAGCTATCTTTAAAGTCTGCCATATTTACCCGGACGGCGCTCCATCGCTTATGATTGTTACTATCTCTATATCAGGCGCTATGCCCACTTTGCTGCTCACGGTTACCTTAACCCTCTTGTAGCCTGTATCTGTTCCTGCAGACGTATTAAGATCTGATAACTCTACATAAAATATATCAACTTCTCTTTTGTAATTGGAAAAGCCGGAAACGGGGTCTTCCGGGGGAAAGTTTTCGTTTCTTACAACATTAAAATTTGCATCGTCTCTCACCCAAAAGATAAGTTCCATCTTCCCAGAGGCTAATCTATCCGCTACGGCTATAAAATGCGAGGTAGCGTTCTGTACATTTGCGACGCGCATGGCCAGAAGAAGCGTCATAAGGCCTACCGTCAACACAACCAAAACTACAATGAGTTCTATAAGGGTAAATCCCTTTCTCATCTTCTCCTTATCCTTCCTCTTTTAAGGGAAGCTATAATAATAGTAACCCTGAAGATATACCCTGCCGGTATCGGGGTCTACAAAGACGGACGATGTCCTTGCGCCTGCGCCAAGGCCTGCCTTTAGGTTGACTGTCCCGATCCACTCCATAGGGTCGTCGGGCTCATGGGGAATGCCCATCGTATCAAAAGCGACTTCGGACTGCCCGTCAAAATCTATGGTGCCTATAGTAACGCCCTTGTATTCCCCTGTGTTCAACTGCACTGCGAAATTTTCTCCTGTACTCGGGTCTTCTATTACTTCCCAAGGACCGGAGCCGCTTCTACTAAAAACCGTGTAAGTGTTAGCTGTATTATTAAAAGAGACCTTCGTATCTAGATTATTGATAACCGCATACTCATGCGCGTATCTTAAATCCTGCGCAACCTTTCTTACGGCCATGTGCAGCCTTACCTCTCCTATGGTCATCAGCCTCGGTATGGTAACAATGGCGAGTATGACCACTACAACTGCTATTACCATTAGTTCTATAAGGGTAAATCCTCTCTTCATGATAATATCCTAATATTATTATAAGTATACCACCAAATCATGTAAATGCAAATATTCTCCCTGTGTCTTTAAACCACTTCAGGGCTTAAGGCATATTGCAATTTTTCTTGCCTGGTGCCTGAGTAGGTGGTATCCTTATAAGAAAGCAGAGGGGGGTATTCTATTTTAGATGGCTAATCTTTTGTGGGCAATAATATTAGGCT
>JADHWH010000007.1 GCA_016783555.1 Candidatus Omnitrophota bacterium
ACATGCTGTCAATAGCAATAATCAACCTTTTTTCTTCCTAATAAAAGCCACCTTTTTATTAACAAGGGTCTTTTTCTCTTGATTTTTTACTCTTTAGACAATTTCTATTATGGTTCTACACATTTACTATATGGGTTTAGTCATTACTCCACCACAACCTCTAATCTTCCATTGTTATTCCTCGTTTATATTGACGTTGGATCGTTCGGGGGACATCAGACTTAATTGTAAGTCAGGTCTAGACTGTTTCGCGTCTAACTTCTTTTTAATGAAGGGGTTGGGTTAATTGCTTCTATATCTAGTATAATAAAATATAAGCAATTTGTATAATTTGTTGTGTTATCATTAGTTACGTCAAATAAGGCCTAGACCTGACTTACTATTTAGAACCATGTCCTACTTGTCCTTGACTACCCATACTTCATAGTCGTCGATTACAAATTGTGGGCTTGCATTGCCAGTCTCTGGATACATCAATGAAAAAAAGCTGTAGGCCACTTTATCCATGGAAGAATCGTATGTGTCCTCTTTGGCTTTAAGCTGTCTGGTATCAAATATCTTGTCTTCTTCTGTTGGGATATCAACTCCTGGGCGCGCATAATAATAATCAACGCCCTTTTCGTCAAATGCAATAGCTAATGTCCACCAGCCAGGTTTTCTAATAGGTCCGCCCAGTATTTCAATTGCTTTTTTTTCTAAATTTGGGTGTATACGAAAAATAAAAAACGGTCTGGGTTTATCATAGACAAAAAAAATGGACGCATAGTATTGATAATATTGAAAGTCATTTTTCCGAATAAATTCTTGGCGGAAGCCAAACTTATAATAATCTCCCCACTGATCGAATGGAGGCAGCCAAACTCGTACAGTAACCACCGGTTGATCTGTTCGCGTTAACTTGCGTCCCAACTTTTTTTCGAAATTGATTGTCCGAAGATCTTCCTGATAAGGAACTTTATCGCTGTCAATTTCATTGGTTCGTATTTCTAGAGCTCTCGTGCTTCCGTTTTTTCCGCCATCGGGCGTGGCAATGCACTTAAGTAATTCTGGATCTCCGCGATCAGGTTCCCCTAAACCGATTGTTCCTATCCAGAATCCGTGGCAGCATACGTGGTCCTGGTAGTTATAGTTCCAATTTGGGCTTTCAAAATCGTCCCATATAATATTTAGGGGTACAGTACGTCCGAGAACATTAGAAACGTTAGTCGCTTTGCCGGCTTCGGATTGTAAAGGTACCGCAATTGGGCTTAGCAGCAATAATAAAACTACTGGCAAAATAAAGAAAAGATTGATGAAAAGTTTGGGCTTCATTAATTCACTTTGATTCTTTGGAGGCGGTTCTCAAGGAGCTAGGTCTTATGTAACAGGCGTGGCACTTTCAGAACCGTCCTCTATTATCCTGCGGGCTTAGATCTGTCAACCAAGGCAGTATCGTCAAGATAATCTATGTAAAGAATAGATTCAGCGGCGTGTCCAGATCCATGAACAAGGGCATTGTTAACTTTATATTCAAGAACAGGCGCAGTTAGCTCTTTAACAGTTTTGGGAGTTAGGTCGTATTTTTCGGGGTTTTTTAGAACCTCTTGTCTGCCCTCTTCCTTGATTTTGTCAATTACCTTTTGGGTGATAGGTTGACCAGCGTTGTAAATAAGAGTTATGGTATTCCCGGTTATGGTAAGATTATTGTTGTTCTCGCTCTTGCCTATTGTTACGTGAGCGCCTTGAGCGTCTATAACCTTACCTATTTCGCCCTTAAGTATATTAGCCTCGCCTTTAATGCCCATAGTCATATTTAAGCACAAGATTATAATCTAATCAAGCACAAACATAATAAATAGCCATAGGTGCGATCCTCTAAGAACTAGGAGTGACGCTGCTGCAATTACCTCTTGTTTTCCTAGTAACTATTTACAAATAAAGGGGATAGAACAATAGGGTTTTAGGACAAAGCTTATTATAGTATTAATAGGGTCTTTTTTAACTATATATGACTAAAGGGGTTATGTATATTGGTGTGTGAATAAAAAAATTAATTCACGAGTGCTTCTTATGCCAGCTATCGAATCTGTCTATTATTCCTGATGGGATAGCTTTAGGGCAGTCTGCCTCATAGCCGAGAATGTTTTTAATTCTCTCTACGAGCTTCTTTTGGCTTAGCTCAAATATCTGCGCCTTGAAGATAAGAGCGAAGCCACCAGCTTTAATAATCATGTTGTTATACGACCTAGGAGAGTGCCTCATAATAAACAAGGGCCGTAGTTTGAGTTTCTTGCACATCTTGAGTTTTATCTCAAGCTCTTCTTTCTCTATATACCCGAGAGCGTTCTTTATTTCGCAACCATAACCTATGCCGTCTTTCTCGAATATATAATCAAAGTTGTGATTTGTTTTGATCCACTTCCTGCCCTTATATTCTTGCGATTCTTTTCCTACAGAGGCGAATCCTCTGCTTGTAATGCCTTCATGAAATAGCAGCTCCGCTCTGTTACCACAGCCCCAGGTAATCGCGTTATCGGAGAGCTCTGCTATTATTTTTACCATTTCGTTTATCTTTCTCCGGGGATATCTGTTTGCCCTGTGGGCTAAAAAGTGAGGATGAATAGTACGATTTGATATCTTGACAGGCTCCACTATTTTTTTGAGGGTCCCATCTCTCTGTAGACTTACAAGTGCGTTGTAAGTTATCCAGTGAAAATAGTTGTCTTCCTGCTTGAGCTGGAGCTGGCGTAGATAATAGACGGCGTCTGTGTCTTTTTCGTAAAGCTTCTCTATGCCTTTCCTGGCTCGCAGAAAGTATGGGTCGGGTCTGTAGTCTTCGCGATCTTCCTCGTAGATTTCTTCGTAGTCATGCATAGTCAGCCCTTGCTTTTCCCATATTATATACCCGCATAAAATAAAGGTCAATACACTAAAATTGGAGGAGTTAAATGAATTTCTGAACCCAGTGATATTCAGAGATGCGGATTTGGATTAGGTTTGCATGGCGCTTAGAGCGCTTGATGGATAGAATCCAGGATTTGGGGAGCCAGTTTTTTTGGCCGTCGAAGACGACCAGGATAGCTTTTGGGGTTTCTTTGATAAGATCGGCATTTATTGTAAGGTAGCTGTAATAGCCTGCCGGGGGGCCAAAGAAGAGCCATTTAAGGTTAAACATCGCCGGACTCCCTTTTCTTTCTTTCGTATCGCGCCTGCATCGCTTTTACCGCTTCTTTTTGCCATTCATTGTTTATCCCTACTTTATTCTTAAATCTTTCTTTACTGGTTATATAGGTGTCGTTAAATTGACGACGCTTTGGTGAGTGGTTTTGACGAGACGGTGTCGTCTTTTTGACGACAGGCAGGAGGATAGTCCCGAGCATGGTGTATTGGGTAGGGTTGATGCCTATGCCGCTCCGGAAGGCTATCAGGCCCTTCTCCTGGAGGGCACTACGGGCTCTTGAGAGAGTGCTCTGGGATATTCCGAGGTGCTCCCTTATGTGCCGGTCGAAATAGAAGAATATGGGCTTCTGGAAGCGGCAATAGAGGCCTCTGAGGTAGATGTAGAGAAGCATGGGGATGCGAGAGATCTTGCGGGTCTTGCAGAGTTCGAAGAAGTCGTTCTCGAGGTATTGGTAGCCTCTCATGAGACACCTCGTCCTAGATTGCTTCGTCGCGCCTTCGGCGCTCCTCGCAATGACGGGGCGGGCGATAATTCCACCACCAATTCACCACCAAAATCACTAAAATTGGTGTGTTTGTGGTGTTGGGATACCTTGAGTGGGCTTGGGTGGGGTTGAGTTGTAACTACTTGAATTATATAGGAGTTAGGGATTGCTTCGGCCGACTTCGTCGGCCTCGCAATGACGGTGGGAAATAAATGGCGTCCCCACGGGGATTTGAACCCCGGTCGCAAGCTTGAAAAGCTCGTGTCCTAGGCCAGACTAGACGATGGGGACAGAACCACAAAAACACAAAATAGTATGCAAACTAAAACCTTACAAAAACACAAAAGCTATAGCATAACGCGCTTGATGCCTAATCTAGATTCTCCGAAGTTTAGGATTAGTGCGAGCTTTTTGCCAAGTGTCTTTAAATATGACAGGACCTGCGTAATATGTATATCGCCTATCCTTTCCGTGCTCTTAATTTCTACTACTATCTCGTCTTCGACTATAAAATCTATACGTTAATTGCCTATGGGCATGTTTTTATATAATACGTTTATCGCCTTTTCTCTCTCAAACTTAATCCCCCTCTGCCCCATCTCTTCCTGAAGGGCTTCTTGGTATATCCTCTCGTTAAACCCGGCCTTCAAATTTTTGTGCACCTCTATAGCTGCTCCTATGATTTTATTCGAAAGCTCATTTATATACCGCATATCCTTTTGTGCTTTTGTAAACATATCTATTTTGCACGTTTTGTGTTTTTGTGTCTTCAATCTTCTTTTGCGACTCTGGCGACAGATGCAACCTTATCTTTCGACGCTAAGCGGATAACCCGGACCCCCTGGGCCGCTCTTCCCGTAGTCCTTATATCCTTTACGGGGCAGCGAACGACCATGCCGTTATGGGTTATAAGCATAAGCTCGTCCCTCTCCGAAACGAGGTTGAGCCCGATGGCACTGCCGTTCTTCTTAGTAACCTTTATGTTGATTATGCCCTTGCCGCCGCGCGATTGAACTCTATATTCTGAAGCCGGGGTCTTCTTTCCGAAACCCTCCTCCGTGACCGTAAGGAGTGTGGCCTTCTTGTCGGCTATAATCTCCATGCCGACAACTTCGTCAATCTTTGCGAGTCTCATGGCGCGTACGCCGGCTGCGTTTCTTCCCATGTCGCGGACGTTCTTTTCGGAAAATCTTATGGACTTGCCGCCTCTTGTCGCTATAAAAATCTCGTCGTTTCCCGATGAGAGTTTTGCGCTCATCAGCCTGTCGTCCTTGTCTAATTTGAGCGCTATTATACCGCTCTTTCTCACATTTGCAAAACTTGAAAGTCTGGTCTTTTTAATCTTGCCTTTTTTGGTAACCGTGACGAGGAATCTCTTATCGTCAAATTCCTTAACGGGTATATTGGAACTTACGCTCTCGCCGCTTGCGAGTGAGAGCAGATTCACTATCGGCCTTCCTTTCGCAAGCCTGCCCACCTGGGGGAGATCGTAGACCCTTACCAGGTGCGCCTTACCCGAGTCCGTGAAGAAGAGGATATTATCGTGCGATGAGGCAATGAATAGATCTTCTATAAAGTCCTCTTCTTTCATGCCAACGCCGGTAACGCCCTTGCCGCCTCGTTTCTGTTTTCTGTATGAGCTCACAGGAAATCTCTTTATGTATCCGGAGTGGCTTATGGTGATTACCATGTCCTCTTCCGCAATCAAATCCCTTATCTCCAGTTCCTCTACCTCGCCTACGATGTCCGTCCTGCGCTCATCCCCGAACTTCTTTTTTAATTCAAGCACCTCTTCTCTTATTATCTCCAATATCTTCTTTCCGCTCCGCAGTATTCCCTCGAGTATCTCTATCTTCTTTATAAGGTCCAGATATTCCTTGTCTATCTTCTCTCTTTCGAGGCCCGTCAGCCTTTGTAGCTGCATCTCCAGGATTGCCTGCGTCTGTCTGTCGGAGAGGTCGAATCTCTTCATGAGTTCTTTCTTGGCGGCCTGGGGGTCTTTTGACTGCTTAATCAGCTTGATTATCTTATCAAGGTTCTTAAGGGCTATCTTTAAGCCTTCCAGTATATGGGCCCGGGCCTGGGCCTTTTCCAGGTCGAACTGCGTCCTGCGCCTTATGATATTCTTCCTGTGCTCAACATAAAGAAAGATGAGATCCCGCAGGTTAAGAAGCCGGGGCTTGTTGTCAACCAGGGCAAGCATTATGACGCCGAAGGTCTGCTGCATCTGGGTATGCTTAAAGAGCTGATTTAATATGACCTGGCTCTGGGCGCCCCGTTTCAACTCTATGACCATCCTCATTCCGTCCTTGTCGGATTCGTCCCGTAGGTCTGATATCCCCTCAATCTTCTTCTCCTGAACAAGGTTCGCCACGGACTCGATAAGGTTAGTCTTATTCACCTGGTATGGTATCTCTGAGACTACAATTGATTCCCTGCCGCTCTTCTGCTGTTCGATCGATGCCCTGGCATGGACTATCAAGCGGCCCCTTCCCGTGAGGTAGGCGCTCTTTATGCCTTCTCTGCCGCATATAGTCCCGCCTGTAGGGAAATCGGGCCCCTTGATCCTCTTCATCAAGTCCTGTATCTGGCAGTCGGGATTATCTATAAAAAAGACTATTGCATCTACGACTTCCCCCAAATTGTGCGGCGGCATATTGGTAGCCATCCCTACCGCGATACCGCTTGAGCCGTTTATAAGAAGGTTGGGAAGGGTCGCGGGCAAAATGGAGGGTTCCTTAAGAGAGTCGTCAAAATTCGGTGTAAACTTTACTGTGTTCTTTTCTATGTCGGAGAGCATCAAATCTGTTATTCGCTCCATCCGTACTTCTGTGTACCGCATCGCGGCACTAGGATCACCGTCGATTGAACCAAAATTGCCTTGACCGTCAATTAGCGGATACCTTAAAGAAAATTCTTGCGCCATTCGAACGAGCGCATCGTATACAGCCATATCACCATGCGGATGGTACTGGCCAAGACAACTTCCTACTATCCTCGCGCTCTTTTTGTAGGGCTTATTATGTTCGAGGTTGAGTTCTTTCATCGTGTAGAGGATTCGTCGGTGGACGGGCTTTAAGCCGTCTCTTATATCCGGCAGGGCCCTTCCCACAATAACGCTCATGGCGTAGTTTATGTAAGAATCCTTCATCTCCTCTTCTATGTACCGAGGAACTATCTTTTCGTTTCGGGTGTACATGTATTACTCCTCTTACCGTAGGGCACACTAAAGTGTGCCCTACGGTCCTGATTGTATTTATATGTCTAAGTTCGTGACTTCGTGGGCGTGTTTCTGGATATACTCTTTTCTTGGTTGTACCTGATCTCCCATAAGAACGGTAAACATCTGATCTGCCGCTACGGCATCCTCTAAAAGAACCTTCTGTATAGTCCTCTTTTCCGGATCCATAGTCGTCTCCCACAGCTGATGCGGGTTCATTTCTCCCAGGCCCTTGTATCTCTGGATAGACATGCCCCGCCTGCCGACAATCTTGATAAACTTAACCAGTTCTTTCAGGCTGTGGATCTCTCTCTTCTCCTTCTCTAGCTCCGCCTTAAAGAGGGGCTTCCGTTCAGCTTTCTTTCTTTTCGTCCCTTTTTCTTCCCTGCCTTCCATGGAGATGGGGTCGAAGTCCTCGATATCTATACCCATCGACTCTATCTTCTTTATAATCTTAGTAAGCTCGCGCGCTTCGTAGAGCTCGACTAGTTGAATTCTCTTGTATAGTTCCTCTATGGTCTCTTCTTTTCCCCCTCCATTCTCCTGCTCATTGCTACTATTCTTATCCTTCGCTGCCTTTCTCCTAGCTTTACTAAGAGATTTCACTAAATTCGCTAATTCATCATCATTGTATAAAAATACGGCTTCTTTCTCCACTTTTGCCATATAAAAGGGTAACTTTTTGGATTTCTTGTGCCGGAAAGTTATATATTTTGAGAATTTCACTCCACGCCTCTCAATTGAGTTTCCAAGCCCTTCTAATTCTACAAGCTGCGCCAGTATCTCTCTTAGCTGCTTCTCTGTATATACTTTTTTATCTTTAAGCCTGGTAAGCTTTATGCCTTCTGTACCCATCTCTATCAGGATATTATTCATCTGACTCTCTGTATCAATATACTCCTCTCTCTTGCCTCGCTTAATCTTATAGAGCGGGGGCTGCGCTATATATACATGGGTCTTCTCCACCAGCTCTTTCATATGCCTGTAGAAGAATGTGAGTAGCAGTGTGCGTATATGTGAACCGTCAATATCTGCGTCGCACATAAGGATTACCTTGTGATATCGCAGTTTTTCAATATTAAACTCATCGCCTATCCCTGTGCCCAGGGCTGTAATCATGGTCCTTATTTCCTCATTGCTAAGCACCTTGTCAAGCCTGGCCTTCTCTACGTTCAGTATCTTTCCCTTAAGCGGCAATATGGCCTGAAATCGACGGTCCCGTCCTTGACGGGCGCTTCCGCCCGCGCTATCACCTTCCACAAGATAGAGCTCACATAAGCCCGGATCCTCCTCGGTGCAGTCAGCCAGTTTTCCGGGTAGGGAGCCTGAGTCTAACGCTCCCTTTCTCCGCGTCAGCTCCCGCGCCTTCCTCGCGGCCTCTCTGGCGCGGGCAGCGAGTATGGCCTTGTTGATTATCTTATTTGCTACGGAAGGGGTCTCCTCCATGAACGCGCCGAGCGATTCGTTTGTTATCGATTCCACAATCCCTTCCGCCTCCGAATTTCCCAGTTTTGTCTTGGTCTGGCCTTCAAACTGGGGGTTAGGCAGTTTTATATTTACAACCGCGGTCAGCCCTTCCCTTATGTCATCACCGGATACAGTTACCCCTTCCTTAATGAGCTTCCTGGATCTGCAGTACTGGTTGGTTGACCTTGTGAGCGCGGACTTAAAACCGGTAAGGTGGGTACCCCCTTCGATGGTATTTATGTTGTTGGCAAAGGAAAATATATTCTCGGAATAGCCGTCGTTGTACTGCATGGCGATCTCCGCCTCGATGTTGTCTTTCTTCTTCATAAAATAGATTACCTTTTTGTGCAGGGGGGTCTTGTTCTTATTTAAATGCTCCACGAAAGATATCACGCCGCCTTTAAACTGGAAGATGTTCTCCTTGTCGGTCCTCTCGTCTTTTAAACTTATCTTTATATTCTTATTTAAAAACGCGAGCTCTCTCAGGCGATTTGAGAGCATATCGTAACTAAAATCTATCTTGTTGAATATCTCTTTGTCGGCCTTGAAGGTGACGCGCGTCCCGGTCTTTGCGCTCTTGCCCACAACGGTAAGCTTTGATGCCGTCCTTCCTTTTTCGTATTCCTGGCGGTAGACCTTTCCGTCCCTCTTTATCTCGACCTCCAGCCATTCGGAAAGGGCGTTTACTACGCTGACACCGACGCCGTGCAGGCCCCCGGCAACCTTGTAGACCCTATGGTCAAATTTGCCGCCTGCGTGCAGGGTCGTCATTACCACTTCGACAGCGGGCTTCTTCACGGTCTTATGTGTATCCACCGGGATTCCCCTGCCGTCATCTACTACCGAGACTGAATTGTTGGTATGCACTACGACATCTATATTATTGCAGTACCCGCCCATCGCTTCGTCGATAGAATTATCCACCACCTCGTAGACCAGGTGGTGCAGGCCCCTCTGGGTGGTATCCCCGACATACATCGCCGGTCTTTTTCTTACGGCATCTACGCCTTCCAACACCTGGATGGTGCGGGCATCGTACCTTTTGGCCTCCGGCGCGGTCTCCGCAGGATTTCTCTTTAACGCCTTCTTTTCTGCTTTCTTTTTTGCTCTCTTTTCTCCCATATTCCCTTTCCTATCTCTCTATTTTTCCTATCCTGAACTGCAGCTCCCTAAAATCGTCTTTTAATATCTTGCTAAGCTTAGAGGTGATCTTCCACTTGCTCATTGTCAGCTCATAAAGCCAGCCTGAGGAATCCACATTTACAACTAGCCTCTTTCTTATGAATGACGCGGGTTGCGTATGCGGCCAAAATCTCTTCTCGGCCGCTTTTTGCCATGCGTCTTCTACCCTCTCTTTTTTTGTTAAGTTTTTCTCTGCTATCTCTTTTATTATCTTGCCTGTTATATCTTTTATCGGCGTACCGTCGTTCTTCACCGGGTCAGCCGAGCTGCATCGGCAGAACTACGTATATGAAATTATCCGGCGTTCTTATAACACCCGGTTTATCCGGCGCCGTAAGCTCGAGGCCTATCTTCTCTACATCTATGTTTTTAAGGGCGTCTATCAGATAAGTAGGGTTGAACCCTATAGAAAGATCAGAACCTTTGTATTCTGTCTCCAGCTCCTCTCTTGCCTCGCCCACGTCCGGGGTATTCTTTGAGACCACCATCTTGTTTTTAAATACATCCAGTTTAATCGCCTGTGAATCCTGGTTTGTCAAGAGGTTTGCCCTCCTTGCCGCCGCGAGGAGCTGGTCCCTATCTACCCTTAGCTTCTCTTTGTGTTCCTTTGGTATTACCTGCTCATATTTAGGGAATTCGCCCTCGATCAATCTTGATATTATCACAACTCCGCCCAGGTCGAACGTTGTCTGGTTCTGCCCGAAATATATCTTTGCCTCGCCGTCTTTTAGGGCCCTCTGTAGTTCGTTTATCGCCTTTATCGGCACTATCATCTTTCTGGGTTTTTGTATTTTTGTATCGTGCTCTCTTTCGATAAACGCGAGGCGCCTTCCGTCTGTGGCAACCATGGTTATCTTCTGTGGCCTTATTTCGAATAATACGCCGTTTAATATATACCTTGTCTCATCGTGGCTTATTGCGAAAGATGTCATGTTCAGCATGTTCTTTAGTTTTGTCTGTTCTATGGTTATAGATTCCTGGTTTTTGTAGTTTGGTAGTTTTGGGAACTCTTCTTTGGGCAGGCTGTTTACCTTGAAATACGCGTTTTGGCAGTCTATGGTCACTATGTTGTTCTTTTTCGCGGTGATCGTTACCTCTTCCTCTGCCAGTTCTTTTATAATGTCTGTGAACCTCTTCGCTGGCACCGTTGTCGCGCCTTGTTGGATAACCTTTGCTTCTGTTTGGCATGTTATTGCCATATCTAAGTCTGTTGTTGTTAGATGTAGTTTGTTGTTTTCTGCCTCGATCAATATGTTGGATAGTATGGGTAGTGTGTTTTTTGTAGTTACTACCCCGTGCGTCGTTTGTGCTGCGTCTTGCAGTTTTTTCCTTGAGATTTTTAGTTTCATCTTCTACTCCTTTTCTATTATCTATTTAACTTATTAGAAATAGTAGTATAGCCTGTGGATAGTGTTAATATAACATAACACAAATAAAACAAAACAACTACGAAAAAAACAAAGGGTGGATAAGTAGGAAAAACAATCCACAGAATACACAACTACACCCTTATATCCCCAATCAACCTGTTCAACAGGTTCTTCGTGCCTTCATTTTTCTTCAAGTCACACGCAACTTTCTCACAAGCGTGTAAAACCGTCGTATGGTCTCTACCCCCGAAAAACCCCCCTATCTCCGGCAGAGAGTAGTCCGTAAGATCCCGCGCGAGATACATAGCTATCTGCCTTGGGTAAACCACGGCCCTATTTCTCTTCCTGCCTTTTAAATCAGAGAGTTTGATATTAAAATATTCCACAACCTTCTTCTGTATTAACTCAACACTTACCCTGATCTCATCTTCTAAAACCATACCTTTTAAAACTTCTTTTACCAACCCGACGGTGATTTCGCCGCCGATAAGCTTCGCATATGCCACAACCCTTATAAGCGCACCCTCAAGCTCCCTGATGTTGGATTTTACCTTTTCCGCTATGAAGAAGGTTACATCATTGGGTATGGGTATGGTCTCCCTTTCGGCCTTCTTCCTTAGTATAGCAGTGCGCGTTTCAAGATCCGGCGGTTGTACATCCGTGACCAAGCCCCAGTCAAACCTGGAGACCAGCCTCTCTTCGAGTCTGGGGATGTCCTTAGGCGAGCGGTCACTCGACATAACTATCTGTTTATGCGCGTCGTGCAAGGCGTTAAACGTGTGGAAGAACTCTTCTTGCGTGGACTCCTTGCCGCCTATAAAGTGTATGTCATCTATCAAGAGGATATCCACATTTCTGAATCTTTGCCTGAACTTTATGGTAGTCCTATTCTGTATGGCGCCTATTAATTGATTTGTAAACTGCTCACTCGATATATATAGGACCTTTAAGCCCTCTTTTTGCGATGCGATCTTGTTGCCTATCGCCTGCATAAGGTGTGTCTTGCCGAGCCCTACGCCGCCATATAAGAAGAGCGGGTTATAGGCCTTGGCCGGCGTTTCGCTTATTGCAAGCGACGCGGCATGGGCGAAGCGGTTGCTGGGGCCGACGACAAAATCATCAAAGGTATATTTGGGATTCAATCCCGAATGCCCGGATGCGGACTCGACTTTTTTTGGTCGGGGGTGGTTTTCAGGGGTGCCCTGCGATATAGTTGCCGGAGGCAAGGCAAAAGAGAAGGAGACTTCCCTGCCGGAAGAACTTTTTAAGGCGTCTTCGATTAGCCTTGTATATTTTTCGGCCACCCATTCCTTAAAGAACTTATTCGGGACCTCCAGGATAAAATTATCATCGCGGACATCGACTAACTTGATAGGCGAGAACCATCTTTCAAATGTCTGACGGTTAACTTTTTTCTTTATCTGTTCTACCGTCTTTTTCCATGTATCAGAACCCAATGCGGCCATAAAGACTACCAGTTTTTTGTATGCACAAATTTAAAAGAAACAATCTAGAACAACAGCCAAAAAACATTTATACATCTAGTTACTAATAAACAAGTTAAGAAAAAACAAATTTCGTAAAAGTTTTCCGCTGCTATGTTATCCACAGATTATCCACAGTATCCAAAGCCACTCGACTTTACTCTCTGGAGGAGAGTCTGCCGGCAGGGAGCGCGGCCATCCCTTTAGAAAAAGAACTATTTACGAAACCGAAACATTATAGCAAACATAAAAACTTTTTTCAAGCAAAAAAATTCTTAAAAAAAATACCATGAAAGATGGGGTCATTTTTCCTCCGGAACCCCCGCCTGGGATTTTTCTTGACTATGAGATGATAAGTGTTATAATTTTAACACCGTGATGTAGAAAAGGAGTAAATCTTAATGAATCCCGTTAGATCTACGGGATTCGATAGAGAAGGAGATCTAACGGGATGAAGAAGGGATTGACGCGCAGATCTAATCTAAGGAGGAAGAGGGTACATGGCTTCAGGCGCCGTATGAGGACACGAGGCGGCAGGGCGATATTAAAAAGAAGGCGCAGGAAGAAGAAGAGAGTGCTTTCTGCTTAGATTAAAGAGACATTCACAATTCCAGAGGGTATACAAAAAGGGCGCCAAATTCAAGGAAGACAATATAATAATGTGCTTAGCCGCAAACGGGCTTAAGCATAACAGGATCGGCATATCGGTAACCTCTAAATGCGTACCACAGAGCGTAAAGAGGAACAGAAACAAACGGCTTCTATCAGAATCATGCAGGCTTACCGAGCACTATATCAAGAGCATAGGACATGATATAGTATTTATCGTAAAAAAAGATATGTCTAAATTATACCTTAATAATGTCAGTAAAATGATGTGTAAGCTATACAAAAAATCCGGAATTATATCATGAAAAAAGCCATCTTGTATTCAGTAGATTTTTATCGTAACTACTTATCAAGATTGAAGTTACCTACCTGTAGATTTTACCCCACCTGCTCCAACTACACCTATCATGCCATTGAGAAAAAGGGGTTTATGAGAGGGTCCCTGCTGTCACTAAAAAGAATATTAAGATGCCACCCGTTTAGCAAGGGTGGTTATGATCCGGTAGAGTAAAAGAGATGGAAAAACGAACATTACTTGCGGTAGCATTATCTGTATTAGTTATAGTGGTCTTCCAATACTGGGCGGCAAAGAATTATGCCCATAAAAGGCCCGCGGGGACCGTAGAAACAGCCGTTGCGCCCCAAGAGGGTTTTGGTGAAACCATAAATGTTTCGCAGGATCTCCCGCAGAATGTTGAATTGGCAACAAAGGAAGAAGAGTATTTAGCGGAGACCGACAGATTTGTCTTCACATTTTCTAATATGGGCGGCTCTATAAAGAAAGTGGAGCTTAAGGAATTCGGAGATCGAGAGACTGGAAGGCCGTATCTTCTTGCAAGTATAGACAAGCCGCAGTATTTTATAGGCGCCTTCAACCTTCCAGAGAATTTTATGTTGTCAAATGTCCCCTACCAATTAATAACGGCCGGCGACACAATAAGATATATTTACAAGACAGACGACATAGAGATAGAGAAGGTGTTTACTTTACATAACTATAATGATTATATAGAGTTAGATATAGTTATAAAGAATAAATCTCAGCGCCAAATTAAGACAAGCTCAAGATTTATTACAGGATCAGGCATAAGCGCCACCGGGGCAATGGCACAAAGGTACATGAGCGTAAGCGCGAAAGTTGACGGCAAGCTCACCAGGGATAAGCGTGATTCTACTAGGGTTGGTGACGTATCATGGGCGGCAATAAATAGTAAATATTTTTGCGTTATCGGGCGGCCATATCAGCTGATGAGAGAATCCTTTACTAAATCTGTAGCTAAAGGAGACCTGGCCGCCGGAATGGAAAGTCCTATCTTTACCCTCTCCCCCGGCTCAGAGACAACACAGCAGTATCTATTTTACATAGGGCCCCTCGAAGCGCATAGAATAAAGGCGATCGGCATGAATCTGGAAGATGCCGTAAATTACGGCATCTTCGACGGCATAAGCAAAGTGCTTTTGGGTACCCTTAGGTTCTTCCACAAGATTTTGCGAAACTGGGGATTAGCGATAATATTTTTAACGGTATTGGTAAACTTTCTTCTTTTTCCCCTTACCAGGAAGAGCTACAAATCTATGAAGGCGATGCAGGACTTGCAGCCCCACATAGATAAGCTCAGGGGCATGCATAAAGATAATCCCCAGAAGCTCAACAAAGAATTAATGCAGTTATACAAGAGCTATAATGTAAACCCACTAGGCGGCTGCCTGCCCTTATTACTACAGATGCCTATATTTATTTCTCTCTATCATGCGCTAATGAGGTCGATAGAGTTAAAAGGCGCTAACTTTTTATGGATAAAGGATTTATCGGAACCAGACGCTGTACAATTGCCGTTTACCCTGCCCTTTCTCGGAGACAGCATTAATATATTGCCTATTTTTATGATGGTTGCAATGATATTTCAACAGAAGTTATCCTCCCCGCATAGATCATCGGAGATGAGCGAGCAGCAGAAACAGCAGCAGAATATGATGTTAATGATGCCTGTTATATTTGTTGTTATATTTTACACCCTGCCGTCAGGTCTGGTATTATACTGGGTGGTAAATACGTTATTGATGATGACGCATCAATATATGATCAAAAGATCATCGTAACTACGCATGGTATAATTATGGAATGTAAAATCGGAGAGAGCATAGAATCAGAAGGTAGAAGCACCAGAGAGGCTATTACTACAGCCTTGAAGAAGTTAGGTGTGCCCAAGGATAGGGTTAGAGTTCAGGTCCTTTCCGAGGAGAGAAAAGGTCTATTTGGGATGAAGGGCGCCTCACAAGCCAAAGTCAGAATAACTGTGATAAAGTAGTTTTAATCCCCCCTTGACGCTTCAATAGATATAGGATATACTTTAGTAAACCCAGCCCTACGCGTAACGGCGGGCTAAACCCAGTAGATAGATTGTTCCACGTGGAACATGGTACTTGGAGCGGTAACATCTATAGTAAATATTAATGTCTAAGATTATCTCTATCTGTAATCAAAAAGGCGGCGTAGGAAAGACCACCACCGCTATAAATCTAGCTTCATATGTTGCGCTATTTGGTAAGAAGATACTATTAATAGACGCAGATCCGCAAGGCAACGCTACAAGCGGCATAGGTATTGATAAAAGTAAAGTAACCGCCAGCCTATATCAAGTTCTCTTAGAACAGAAATCTGCCCAGGAAATTATAATTCCTACACAAGTCGAAAACCTTTCAATCATACCCTCCAATTTAGACCTTACCGGCGCAGAGGTTGAGCTCGTCGGAGCTATCGGCAGAGAGTTCAGATTAAAAAAAGCGATCGCTGAAATCAGAAATTCTTACGATTTTGTTTTTATAGATTGCCCGCCATCGTTAAGCCTATTGACGATAAATGCATTAACAGCGTCTGATTCTGCCTTAATACCGATTCAGTGTGAGTATTACGCGCTGGAAGGTTTGAGCCAATTAATGAAGACCATTAATTTAGTAAAAGGCCATCTGAACAATGCCCTTGTTGTCGAGGGAATACTCTTGACAATGGCGGATTATCGAACAAAATTGACACAGGAAGTTATTAATGAAGCGCGCTCATATTTTAAGGATAAGGTCTATAATACGGTTATTCCGAGAAGTATTAGATTATCAGAGTCGCCAGGTTTTGCCAAACCCATAGTTTTTTATGACAAAGCATCAATAGGTGCAGTAAAATACGAGGAGTTGTCAAGGGAATTTCTTGGCGAAAAAATTTCACAACATGTTGAGCCAAAAGAAGTTAGAGAAAATAACGCAGATCAAATCCCAGCAACCAATTTAGATACCGACACCCCGTAGGTGTAACCACGGTGTTGCCGCACTTACACCTACGGGGTGTAAATAAATGGTGGTAGTTTATGGCAGTAAGCAAGATACCTTTGGTTGAAGGCGAGATCTATCATATTTATTCTAAAAGCATAGCGGAGTTTGAGATCTTCAGAAACAAGGCAGAATATGGAAGGATGAAGGATCTGCTGGGGTATTATAAAATTGAGCACCCCCCATTAAAATTTTCGATCTTTCGTAAAATAAAAGACAGAGAAAAGCAGTGCGCTAAACAGCACGCTTCAATAAATAACTTGGTAGATATAATCGCTTATTGTTTAATGCCTACCCATATTCACTTGATACTAAAGCAGCTGAAGAAAGACGGAATATCTATTTTTATGAGTAAGGCCCTTAATAGCTATACTCGCTATTTTAACTTAAGCACCAAGAGAAAAGGACCATTGTGGGAAAGCAGATTCAATCGCGGTATCGTAAAATCGAATGAGCAAATTCTACATTTAACTCGTTATATACATCTAAATCCTGTAACTGCGCATTTGGTAGACAATCCGCGGAATTGGCCCCATTCTTCTTACAGAGAATACTTAAGTGAAGTTAAGAATGAGGAAAGGAGCTGCAATTTCTCAGAAGTATTAGATATCACACCACAGGCATACGAAGAATTCGTAACTTCTCAAATAGAGTATCAAAGAAAACTGGCTACAGCAAAAAAAACACCGTAAGATAAATATTTACACCTACGGGGTGTAAGCAAGGGTGTAAGTAAAGATTAATGCAATACAAAGGAGGCTACAATGGCAAGAAAAGTTCTTGGTAGGGGATTGGATGCCTTAATATCTGCCCCACAAACAGGTAAACAGAAAGAATACGTAGATTATATTCCAGTGGATAAAATAAGACCGAATAGATACCAGCCGCGTGAAGAATTTAATAAACAGAAATTAAACGAGCTGATATCGTCGGTAAAAGAGAAGGGTGTTGTCCAGCCGATCTTAATAAGACCCAGCGAAGACGGTTATGAATTGATTGCCGGTGAGAGGAGATTAAAGGCGGTGAAGGCGTTAGGCCACAACGAGATACCGGCAGTGATAAGGGATGTAGACGACATCAACGCGCTCGAGCTTTCCCTCATTGAGAATATCCAACGCGAAGAATTAAACCCGATTGAAGAGGCGCATGCGTATAAGAGACTGACCGACGAATTTAATTTTACACAAGATATGATAGGGCAGGCGGTCGGCAAGGATCGCGCGACTATAGCCAACAGCATGAGGCTCCTAACGCTGCCTAAGAAGGTGCAGGAGCTCATGTCGAAAGGAGAGTTGAGTACCGGCCACGCCAAGGTGCTTCTCTCTGTAACGGGCGCAGGCGAACAGATAACCCTTTCTAAGAAGGCCGTCGAAAGAGGACTTTCGGTAAGGGCGCTGGAGGAGATGATAAAGAGGAAAGGGTCCGCCAGGAAGACCGCGGTCTCTGTCGACAACGAGACGCGCCTCATAGCAGAAAAGCTTCAGGAAGTGCTTGGCACCAAGGTCAGGATGCTGCACAGGAAGAAGGGCGGAACGATACAGGTAGAATATTATTCGAACGAAGATCTTCAGAGGATACTGAAAGTGCTCGGTTGCGGCAGGATTGGTTAATTAGGGCAGGAAACCGTAATGCTATTTCTGTAATTGACATGCTATCCGTACTTTGATATAATCTAATTTTATAATAATATGGTTATATAGATAGGCCTCGCGACCGCATATAATAACAGAGGTTTCTGGAGGTATATCGTGAAAGAGCAGACCTTGATTCTTATAAAGCCGGACGGTCTTAAAAAGTCACTCACCGGCAATGTGTTGACCAGGCTCTCGGAGACAAAGCTGGATATCGTCGCGGCCAAGATCGTGAAGGTGTCGCGCAAATTGGCTGAGACGCATTATCGCCATATGAAAAAGAAGCCGTTTTACGAGGAATTAATAAGATACATTATGGGCGAATACCATAAAAGGAAAGTCATGGCGATGGTATACTGGGGCGATGGCGCTATATCCAAGGTGCGGGAGATATGCGGCTCGACAGACCCCGAGGAAGCGGACGCCGTATCTATAAGAGGCGCTTACGGAAGGATCACCACGAAGGGGGTATACGAAAACGTAATCCACGCCTCAACAAACAGAGAAGAGGCAGAGCGGGAGATCAAGCTCTGGTTTGAACCGGATGAGATAATAGTAGACGCCTATCCCACAAAGATAGCCGAGACAGCGAGACACAAAAAGAGGGTATGGATATGATATATAGCATGACGGGTTTTGGCAAGGCTGTGTGTAAATCAAAATACGGAATCGTTACAGTTGAGATAAGGGCGCTCAATCATAAATTCTTCGAGCTATCGGCTAAATTTCCAAACGGGCCTACAGAGTTCGAAGACAAGCTTAAGAAGATTATACATAAGAGCATCAGGAGGGGAAAGGTATATTTGAATATTGAGCTAAACGGCCAGAAAGGGAAAGGCCCGAAGGTTGCGATAGACGGCGAGATGGCCAGGCACTACAATCAGCAGATTAAGAAGGTAAAAAAGGCGCTGGGCCTGAAAGGCGACATAAGGCTAGACCAGCTTATAATGCTGCCGGGTGTTATATCGTCAGATGCCTTAAAGGTAGACTCTCAGAGATTGCTGTCTTGTGTAAGAAGCGCTCTTAAGAAGGCGCTGGAAGAGCTTATCAAGGATAAGGAGAAAGAAGGAAGGGCGCTCCATAAAGACCTTTCAAGGAGGATAAAGAATATCAACACAGGCGTGAGGCATATACGCGAACGCTCCGCGGTAAGTATAGTAAGGTATAAGGACCATTTAATGAAGACGATAAAAGAGCTTGCCGGCACAAAGAATGTTGATAAAGGCCGCCTTGCGCAGGAAGTGGCGCTCTTTGCCAAGAACTGCGATATCTCCGAAGAGCTCACCAGGCTCAAGAGCCATCTTTCCGGTTTCAACGACTGCCTGCGGTTAGATGTGGAGGTAGGCAAGAAGCTCGATTTTATAGCGCAGGAACTGCACAGGGAGGCGAATACAATAGCGTCGAAGAGTTCAGACTTTAAGATATCCAAAAGCGTAATTCATATAAAAAGCGAGATAGAAAAGATACGCGAGCAGGTGAAGAACGTAGAATAACTATGTTAAATTCGAAGCACGAAATCCGAAATTCGAAACAAATCCGAAATTCAAATGTTCCAATTTTCGAAACCCCTTGTTTCGGTTATTCGCGATTTTGATAATTCGAATTTGTTTCGGATTTCGATATTCGGATTTCGAATTTAAGGAACTCTATATGAAAAGAAAAGGGCGGATATTCGTGTTGTCGTCGCCAAGCGGCGCCGGCAAGACAACGGTGTTAAAGAGGCTTAAGAAGGAACGTTTCAATATAAGATATTCGGTCTCCGCAACCACCAGGAGGCGCCGTTCTGGAGAAAGAAACGGCGCAGATTACATCTTTTTAAACAGGGCGGAGTTTGAGCGCCGCATAAGAGAGAAGAGATTTTTAGAATGGACGGATAATTTCGGGAATCTTTACGGAACGCCTAAGGGATTTGTCGAGGAGACGGTCTCCAAAGGAGAGGACATAGTACTTTCGATAGACGTCAAGGGCGCTATGCAGGTCAGGGGGGCCTACGACAGCGGCGCTCTTTTAATATTCCTGGTTGCGCCGAACTTTTCACTTTTAAAAGAGCGGCTCAGCAAAAGAAAGACAGAGGATAAGAGGTCGCTCGCGAAGCGGCTTAAGGTGGCAAAGAAAGAACTTACCTATTTAAATAAGTATGATTATGTAATAGTAAATGACAGCCTGGTCAAGGCCGTCAGCGCGTTAAAGTCTATTTTAACCGCAGAAAGACACAAGGTAAAATAAGAATATGCCCAATATACCCATGGAAGAGCTTTTAGGCAAAACCGGCAGTATCTACAAATTAGTTATATTGGCCTCGAAGAGGGCGGTAGAGCTCAACGCGGGAGCGGGAAAGCTGATAGAAGCGAGCCCTTATCTTAAATTATCTACAATAGCCCTGGAAGAGATAAGACAGGGCAAGGTAAAGATAAAGAAGAAGGCCGAAGAGAAGAAAAAGTAGGAATGCGATGGCCAAGAAAGAGATCCTCTTGGGCGTGACAGGGAGTATCGCTGCTTACAAGGCCTGCGATATTACTAACCGCCTGAGAGAGCTTAAATACAATGTAACTTGCGTTATGACTGAGGAGGCGAAATATTTTATAAGCCCTCTTACATTACAGCATCTATCCGGTAACAGGGTAATAACGGAGATGTTCGCCCCGTTAGACCTCAAGAGAGGTCTAACGGGGTTCGCGCTTCCGGAAAATCACGACCCTCTGCATACGGCCCTGGCCGATAAGGCAGACCTCATCTTGATTGCGCCGGCAACGGCTAACATAATCGGGAAGATAGCAAATGGCATATGCGACGACATATTAAGCTGCACAATACTGGCGGCGAAGGCGCCAGTGCTTATAGCGCCGGCGATGAACGACAAGATGTATAAGCATAAGTCCGTTAAGGAAAATATAACGCGGCTCAAAAGCTGGGGTTATAAGTTTATAGGTCCAGAGATCGGCCGTCTGGTCTGCGGCTATCGCGAGATAGGGCATATTTCCGAAACAGAGACTATCCTGAAAGAAGTCAAGAGGGCGCTTAGGTAATGAGCCGTCCCAGAAATTTCACTAAGATATTGATTACCGCCGGACCCACCCGCGAAAAATTAGACAGCGTGCGCTTCATAAGCAACCGCTCAAGCGGGAATATGGGCTATGAGATTACAAAGGCGGCCTTAAAGAGGGGCTATAAAGTGACCCTGATAAGCGGGCCGACGAATCTAAATGCCCCCAAGGGCGCGCATTTCATCCGGACAGAAGGCGCAGGCGATATGTATAAGGCGGTAAAGAAAAATTTCAGAAGTTCAGACTGTCTCTTTATGGCGAGCGCCGTGTGCGACTGGCGGCCGCGCAGGATTGTGCGTGGAAAGATCAAGAAAGGGCCCAAGAGCGTCTCTCTTCGTTTGGTTGAGACGCCCGATATACTCGGCTCTGTCGGGAAGAGAAAGGACGGCAAGGTCTTGGTCGGCTTTGCCCTCGAGTCAAGTAATCTCGTGAAGAACGCGAAGGAGAAGCTCGAAAAGAAGAACCTGGATTTTATAGTGGCGAACAGGATGGGAAAGAGGCTTACGCCTTTCGGCGGAGGCCCGACGGACGTGACCATCATAGATAAGTACGGCGCTAAAGAGAGTATCGCTAATACCACTAAGGCAAGGATAGCCGGAAGGCTACTCGATAAGGCAGAAAAGATATGGCAGGAAGAAAGGCGATAACCTTACTGGAACTCTTAATTGTTGCGGCTATAGTCGGCGTAATCGTATTATCTTTATCGCCTTTAATCAGGTCTACAAGGGAACAGGCGCGCAGGCATACGTGCGCCGACAACATGAGGTGCATCGTGATAGCGCTCCGTAATTACGCACTCGACCAGGACAATAGATTTCCCGAAGACCTGTCAGATCTCTACCCCGGGCATATAAACGACATCAAGACTTTTATATGCCCCAGCGATGTAGACGCCGGCGACATCGCGCAGGACGGATCAGACATAGACGTGACAACCAGCTATCTATACGCGAGGGGATGGACCAAAAAAGACCCCTTGGATACCATTTTGGTCTGTGATAAAAACGATATATTCGGCAAGGACACAAACCACCGGGCGAAAGGCGGAAACGCGGCATACTTAAGCGGCGAGGTCAAGTGGGTCAGGACTTCCGAATGGGTAGACCCGGTGGATAAGGAGTAATGACGGTTTGGGGCGCATGGCGCAGTTGGTTAGCGCACTTCCTTGACATGGAAGGGGTCATAGGTTCGAGTCCTATTGCGCCCACCATTTACAATTCGGTGAAAAGACAAGATGAAAAAAGGCCCTATACCCAGAACAATATTAAACAGGTTGTACTATAGAGATAAATTATCAATGAAGGATATAGCAGATGGGCTCGAAGTAACATTCCCTACTATCGAATACTGGATGAAAAAATATAATTTCGTCCGGCGATCAAATAGCAATAGCGCATATTGCAAATTGAATCCAAATGGCGACCCATTTAATGTAAAAAAGCGGCTTAAGAGAAAAGAAAAAGATCTCTTATTAACGGGTTTAATGTTGTATTGGGCTGAGGGAGGCAAATCAATTAGATCTTCACTGCAACTTGCTAACCTTGACCATAGAATGCTACAGGTGTTCGTAAAATTTTTGAGAGAAATTTGCAGAGTTCATGAAAAGAGACTGAAATTATATGTAAGGGTACATAAAAAATTTAATAAGGAAAAGTCAAGAGAATATTGGGCAAAAAAATTAAAAATGTCTCCTAATAGAATTCTGGTATATACTCATACAGACGCAAGGAGCAAAATACACAAGCAGTGGTCAAAATACGGAATTGCAACCCTGCAGATGCACAATTCGAGACTTCGCAATTGGATAGACAATACAATAGAAGAACATCTTGGGAGATTATTAAATAGTTAAACAGATAATACTTGAATTGACTGCCGGGATGGCGGAACAGGAATACGCTGTGGCCTTAAAAGTCACTGGGTCTTGCACCCATGCCGGTTCGACCCCGGCTCCCGGCACCAAGTAGTAAAAAGAATAAGGCGACGTACCCAAGTGGACAAAGGGAGGAGTCTGCAAAACTCCGATTCATCGGTTCGAATCCGATCGTCGCCTCCAAGCGTGCCAAAGGACCTTTAAAGAGGCAACATGAATCTCGAAACATTGAGACATAGCGCGTCGCACATAATGGCGGATGCGGTTAAACAGCTCTATCCCGGCGTAAAGCTGGGCATAGGCCCCGCTATCGAAGACGGTTTCTACTACGACTTTGATAGAAAAGAGCCTTTTACGCCTGAAGAACTCGATAAGGTAGAGAAGAAGATGCGCCAGATCATAAAAGAGGATCAGGAATTTACAAAAGAGGTCATCTCGAAAAAAGAGGCCGTAAAGCTCTTTAAGTCAAGAAGAGAGCCCTATAAGCTCGGGCTCTTAGATGAACTCAAGGCGGATGAGGTCAGCATATACAGGCACGGAAAGTTCGTCGATCTCTGCAAGGGGCCCCATATAAAATCTACAGGCGGGGTAAAGGCCCTTAAACTCTTGAGCGTTGCAGGGGCATACTGGCGCGGCAACGAAAATAACACCATGCTTCAGAGGATTTACGGAACCGCATTCGAGACCGAGAAAGAGTTGGAAGGCTACCTTAAGATTATTGAAGAGGCAAAGAAGCGCGACCACAGGAAGCTTGGCAAGGAGCTCGGTTATTTTACAATCCAGAACGACATAGGCGCGGGGCTGGTCTTATACCACCCCAGGGGGGCGATGCTCAGAACTATAATAGAGGATTACATAAAAAAAGAGCATATAAGACGCGGCTATCAGCTGGTAATCGGCCCGCATATCTTAAAGAGCGATATCTGGGTCCGCTCCGGCCATTATGATTATTACAAAGAGAATATGTACATATTCAAGATAGAGAAACAGGAATTCGCGATAAGGCCGATGAACTGCCCGGGCCATATGCTTGTCTATAAATCCCGCATCCGAAGCTATAGAGAACTGCCGCTCAGGTTGTTTGAACTGGGGACTGTCTACAGAAACGAGAAGTCAGGGGTCCTGCACGGCCTGTTGAGGGTAAGGGGATTTACACAGGACGACGCCCATATATTCTGCCTTAAGGAACAGCTGGAGGACGAGATAGTCGGCGTAATAGATTTTGTTGCAGAGACGCTCAAGGTCTTCGGCTTCGAAGATTTTGAGGTCGAGATATCGACCCGGCCGCCGAAATCCATAGGAGATGAAAGCGACTGGGAAGAGGCCACTGCAGCCCTCAAGAAGGCCCTCGATAATAAAAAATTAGATTATAAGATTAACGAAGGAGAAGGCGCTTTTTACGGTCCCAAGATAGATATAAAATTAAAAGACGCGCTCGGGCGGCCATGGCAGTGCGCTACTATACAATGCGACTTTGCCCTCCCCGACAGATTCGGCCTGGTCTATACCGACAGAGACGGAAAGAGGGTGAAGCCGGTTATGATACACCGGGTCATATTGGGGAGCATAGAGCGCTTCATAGGTGCGCTGATGGAGCATTACGCGGGGGCGTTCCCTCTCTGGCTTTCTCCTGAGCAGGTGAAGATAATTCCGATAACTTCGTCCCAGGTGGACTTCTCCAGGGAGCTCGCCTCGAAGCTTAGAGAGGATGATATAAGACCTATTCTCGACGAGAGGTCCGTAAAGATGCAGAAGAAGATCCGCGACGCAGAGCTTGAGAAGATACCGTACATGGCGGTAGTGGGCGAAAAAGAAGTCAGGGCCGGTTCGGTCTCTGTCAGGTCGAAAAAAGACGGCGACCTCGGTGTAATGAAGATAGAAGAGTTTATAAAAAAATTAAAAGAAGAAATTAGGCAAAAGGGAGGTGGCCTTTATGGCAAGAGCACCTAGGATAAACGTGAATAACAGAATAAGGGCAAGCGAGGTAAGACTGGTAGACGCAAACGGGAAGCAGCATGGAGTGGTCCCTTTGGCAAAGGCGCTCCAGGTGGCACGGGAGGCGCAGCTGGACCTGGTGGAAGTGGCCTCCGGCGTGAAGCCCCCGGTTTGCAAGATTATGGATTACAGCAGGTTTAAGTACGAACAGGAGAAAAGGCAGCGGGAGGCGAAGAAGAAGCAGCATACGGTTCATGTAAAAGAGATAAAGATGAGTTCAAAGATACAGGAGCATGATTACCAGACGAAACTGAGCCACCTGCACAAGTTTTTGGAGCGAAAAGACAAGGCAAAAGTAACTATGTTCTTCCGCGGACGCGAGATGGCCCATGTGGATATAGGCAGAAAGATCCTCGATAGGCTCACAAAGGACCTCGCGGACGTCGCGGAACCGGAAAGCATGCCCAAGCGGGAAGGCAAGCTTTTAATACTGAAATTTCAGCCGAAATAGATACGAAATACGATACTGGAGGAGCAATGCCCAAGCTAAAGACAAGGAAAGCCGTAGCCAAGAGATTTAAACTTACAAAGCGCGGAAAGATTAAGAGATCCAGGGCCTTCAGCGGCCATATAAGGACCAAAAAGAGCGCCAAAAGAAAGAGATTCCTGCGGGGGAGGGATATTGTAAGCAAGGCGGATGAAAAGAAGTTAAAAAGACAGATGCCATATTGGTGATGAGGAATAATAGGAGGAATAGATGACACGAGTAAAACACGCACCGGCGTCTCGGAAGAGACGGAAGAAATTCATGAAACAGGCCAAGGGCCAGTTCGGCGCCCGAAGCAGGTTATACAGGACAGCGAAAGAAGCGGTCTATAAAGGCATGGCCTATGCGACCAGGGACAGGAGAAATAGAAAGAGGGAGTTTAGGAGTCTCTGGATAACCAGGATAACCGCCGCATGCAAAGCCAGAGGGATATCCTACAGCAAATTTATCGGCGGGCTTATAAAAGAGAAAGTAAAGATAAACAGGAAGATGCTCGCAGATTTGGCGTTGAATGATGCCAAGACGTTTGGCAAACTGGTAGAGCTCGTAAAAAAATAGACTATTTACTGACACCTACGGGGTGTAAGTATTTAGGTTAATGGAAAGTAAGATGCGAAGATTAAAGCCGCAGCACATAATCATATTGAGCTTTCTCGGCGCGATTATAGTGGGGACCGTACTCTTAAGCCTGCCCATCGCCGCTCAGGAAGGCGATAACGTGTCGCTGATCGACAGGCTATTTACGGCAACAAGCGCCACATGCGTTACAGGGCTGGTGGTCAGGGATACCGCGTCATGGGCGCCGTTCGGAAAAATAGTCATAATGGTCCTTTTTCAAACGGGCGGCTTAGGCATAATGACGTTCTCCACGCTCTTTGCTATAATGCTCGGAAGGAGGATTACAATAAGGGAAGACTTGGCTGTGAAAGGGGCGCTTGGCCAGAGGGGCATTAAGGACATAAAGTCGTTAATCCTGCATATTATATTTATAGTCTTCTCCTTCGAGGCGGCAGGCGCCGCGCTTCTCTTTTTTAGATGGCGCGCCATAAAAGACTGGCCGATCTCGACGGGCATATATAACGCCGTCTTTCATTCCATATCCGCATTCTGCAATGCCGGCTTTTCATTATTTAGAGACAGCTTTATGGGATTCAAGGGAGATATCTTTATAAATCTCATAATGATATCGCTCATATTTATCGGCGGCATAGGCTTTATAGTCATTCTAGACATATGGAGGCTCAGGCTTTGGCGGAAAGATAGAAGGCCTATACTTTATAAGTTATCTCTCCAGTCAAAGATAGCGCTTTCCGCGTCAGTTATATTGATAATAATAGGGGCGCTCGGTATATTTTTGCTGGAGAAGAATTACACTCTCTATGGCGCCGACGCGAAGGTGAAGTTTTTAGGCCCGCTTTTTCAGGCGGTTACCGCGAGGACGGCCGGGTTTAATACGCTCCCTATCAGGCATTTTGCGCCGGCAACGCTGGCGCTTCTCATGCTGCTTATGTTCATAGGGGCCTCGCCCGGATCGACAGGAGGCGGGATAAAGACCTGCACCTTCGGCGTATTATTGGCCTCGACGATCGCCATGATAAAGAATAAGGAAAGGGTATGGCTTTTCAGGAGGACCATACCCAGGGTAGTTATAAGAAAGGCCCTCGTGATATTCATATTGGGGCTGGGCTGGATATTCGTATCCTCTCTTTGTTTGTCGGTTACGGAGAGAGGGAATATATTCGGCGGGAATTACTATATGAAGCTGCTTTTCGAGACGGTGTCGGCATTTGGAACCGTCGGATTGACCACAGGCATAACGCCTATGTTGACAGGCGCGGGCAAGCTCATTATAATAATGACGATGTTCGTAGGGAGGATCGGCCCGCTTACAATGGCTTTAGCGGTTGCCCTTCAACAAGAGAAATTATTGTATAATTATCCGGAAGAACAGGTCATGGTAGGATGATGACCGGGAGGCAAATATGAGGCAGTTCGTAGTAATAGGTCTGGGGAGGTTCGGTTTTAGCGTTGCGAAGACATTGAGCGTGAAAGGGCACCAGGTCTTGGGCATAGATATTGACGAAGACAGGGTGCAGGACCTTTCGGAGATTGCGACGCAGGCGGTCTGCGCCGACGCCACCGACGAAAAGGCGCTTAAGGCGATAGGGATGGAGAATATCGATGTTGCCGTAGTCGGTATGGGTGATAACATAGAGGCCTCCATACTTACTACGCTGGTATTGAAAGAATTGGGCATAAAAGAGATAGTGGCAAAGGCGGTGAGCGAAGACCACAGGAAGGTCCTTCAGAGGGTAGGCGCGACAAAGGTCGTTGCCCCGGAAAAGGATATGGGAATCAGGGTCGCCAACAGCCTGATTTCACCTGCTGTCATAGAACATATTGAACTCTCAGAAGATTCCAGCATAGTGGAGCTTATACCGCCGGGCGAGTATATAAATAAGAGCCTGCGGGACATAGATATCAGAAAGAGGTACGGGCTTAATATAATAGCAATAAAGAAGAAGATGAAGATAGTAAGCAAGGAGGGCGAGGTAAAGGAGGAACATAAGATAAACGTCGCGCCGGAGCCCGGCGATATGATAAGAAAGGAAGATATACTGATAGTAGTCGGCACGAACGAGCATATCGAAGAATTCAAGAAAAGACGGTAGGGCATGGAGAAGAGACTCAATAAGATTGAAGAAGAGGCGCTAAGGGAGATCGAGGCGGCAAAAAGCGGTGAGGAGCTCGAGGCCATACGGACAAGATATATGGGCCGGAAAGGATACTTCACCGAGTTTTTGAAGTCTATGAAGGATTTACCGCAGGACCAGAGACCGGTCTTGGGCGCGAAGGCAAACGCCCTCAAGGCGAAGCTGACCAAACTCTTTGAGTCTAAAATTAAGACGTTCGGAAAGAAAGAAGGCATATTAGAATCGTCCGTGGATATTACCATGCCCGGCGCCGAGGATATGCGCCTCGGCCATAAACACCCAATCACAAAAATCATAAGCAGGATAAACGAGATATTTATAGGTTTAGGCTTTAAGATCGCGGAAGGGCCCGAGATAGAGACGGAGTATTATAATTTCGAGGCATTGAACATCCCCTTAGAGCATCCATCCCGCGATGTATTCGATACATTCTATATAAAACGCCCGATGCTCTTGCGCAGCCAGACATCTACGGTGCAGATAAGGGTCATGGAGAATGAAAAACCGCCCCTTCAGGTTATAGCGCCCGGGAAGGTCTACAGGCCCGACGCTGTAGACGCGAGCCATTCTTTTATGTTCCACCAGGTTGAGGGCTTCATGGTGGATAAAGAGATAAAATTTTCCGACCTTAAAGGAACGCTCTCTCTCTTTGCCCGCCAGATGTTCGGGGAAGATGCCAAGATAAGATTCCGGCCGCACTTCTTTCCGTTTACGGAACCGAGCGCCGAGGTGGATGTGTCGTGTATAATGTGCGGCGGGAAGGGCTGCCGCGTCTGCAGTTATAAAGGCTGGCTTGAGATATTGGGCGCCGGCATGATAAACCCTAAGGTATTCGAAGCGGTCGGATACAATCCGGAAAAGTGGACGGGCTATGCATTCGGCATGGGGGTTGAAAGGATAGCCATGCTTAAGTACGGCATAAACGACATCCGGCTCTTCTTCGAAAACGACCTTAGGTTCCTGAGGCAATTTTAATAATGAAGATACCGTTTAATTGGCTGAAAGATTATGTAGGTATAGGTTCGATGAGCCCCAAAGAGGTCGCGGAACGGCTTACCATAGTCGGCCTTGAAGTGGTTCTGATAGAAGAGATCGCCGGCGATTCGGTATTCGATATAGAGGTCACCCCGAACAGGCCGGACTGCTTAAGCGTGCTGGGTATAGCCCGGGAGGTCTCCGCAGCCTTGAATAAGAAACTGAAGGCCCCCAGGGTAAAGGCTATAAAGGGAAAGGTCAGCCAGAAGCCTTCAATAACGATAAAGGATAATAAACTCTGTCCGCGTTATACAGGAAGAATTATCCGCGGCATTAAGGTTGGGGCGTCTCCGAAGTGGCTTGCGGAGAGGATAAGAGCGATGGGCATGAGGCCGATTAATAACATAGCGGATATCACGAACTACTGCCTCTTCGAGGTGGGTCAGCCCACGCACGCATTCGATTATGATAAGCTCAAGGGCGGGATTATAGCAAGGCGCGCGCGCAAGGGAGAGGAGATGGTGACCATCGACGGCAAGAAGCGGACTCTCGAGGCGGATATGCTTGTAATAGCGGATGAAGAAAAATCGATCGCCATCGGCGGAGTAATGGGCTCTAAGGATACAGAGGTTACGGAAGCGACCAGGAATATACTCTTTGAAAGCGCGTACTTCGATCCCGTCTCGATAAGGAGGACATCGCGCGGACTCGGCCTTATTTCCGAATCTTCCTATAGATTTGAGAGATCGGTTGATAAGGGGGGAGTGCGAACTACGTCGGACAGGGCCTGCGGCTTAATAATGGAATTATGCGGCGGCGAAGCCGGCCCGCTGAACAGCGTAGGCGAAAAAGACCCTAAAGACGTAAAGGTTTACTTAAGGCCGGAGAGGCTCAGGGAGATGCTGGGACTTGATATTTCCGATTCGGCCGTTAAGAAGATATTAAAGTCCCTCGAGCTTAAGGTTGAGGCCTCCGGCAAAAAGACGATGGTGATCTCGGTGCCCAGCTTCAGGCAGGACCTTAAGGCCGAAGTGGATTTGATCGAAGAGGTAGTCCGCATATACGGCTACGACAAGCTCCCGTCCACCATGCCCACGCTCGTCGGACACCCGAGGAGAATAGAGCCCGCAAGGCAGCTGCGTAATATGGTAAGGGAGACGCTTGCCTCCCTGGGCGCGGACGAGGTTATCACCTACAGCTTAATATCCAAAGACGAGCTGAAGTCGGCTGAGTTCTCCGTGGGCGATGACGTAATAGTTCTAAAGAACCCGTTGAGCATAGAACAGGAGGCAATGAGAACGACCCTTGTGCCAGGCGTTTTACATACAGTCTCCTGGAATTTAAATAGAGGCACGAAGGACTTAAGGATATTCGAATTGGGAAAGGTTTACTTTGCCCAGACCAGGGGATTTAGAGAGGAGGACAGCCTATCCATAGCATTCGCGGGGGATAAGCCCTACAGCTGGCGCGGGAAAGACGAGCCTCTCTTATTTGGCATGAAGGGTATGCTCGAGACGCTTTTTGAAAAGCTGGGAGTTACCGGTGTTCTCTTTAAACCCGAAGACCTGCCTCCATTTTTTACGGCGGTCGGAGGGGCCATAGAGGTATCAAAGAAGAGAATAGGATTTTTGGGCAAGGTAAAAAAGAGCGTTTTAAACAAATTTGACATTAAGACTGACGTAATCCTATGCGAACTTTCGCTTGAAAAGCTCTTCGCCCATGTAAAATTCGAGAAGAGATTTCATGAAATGCCGAAATTTCCATCCGCCAAGAGGGACATATCTATTATTGTGGGCAAGAACGCGTCATACCAGAAGATTACCTCTGTCATTGAGGAGACCGGCGGAGACCTTGTGGCTAGTATAGAATTATTTGACCAGTATTTCGGTATACAAATCCCGAAAGGCTCAAGAGGCCTTTCTTATTCTATCGAATACAGGGCAGGCAACAGGACGCTTACGGATGAGGAGGTAAACAACCTGCACGGAAGAGTCTGCGATGCCCTCGTTCAGCAATTGGATGCTAAGATAAGATAAGTTTTATCCTACTTCGCCCATAAAAGAATTTCGTAGATGTTTTGGGCTTCGTAGGATTAAATTCGCACCTTCAGAGAAGAGATTTCAAAGAAGATGGACTTACGAAAATCAGAGATTTTCGTAAGTCCAGTGCTTATTTAAAAAACCCCGCCGTGCCGTATGGAGTTAATAAATATGAACCCCGTATGTACAGGTGGGCACCCTCTCACAACGCAAAAGATGCGAAGCGAAGTTAGGTTCCCAGTAAAAAAGTGTTGGATCAATATTATCAACTCATTACGGACACAGCAGGGAAAGAACATTCTTCAATACTATTATAGCACGAAAGCTCTTTGGTTTCAAGGGATATCAAATGGATCTTTTTGAAAAAAAATCCAAGAAATCCGAGGATAGAAAAAGAGAGCTGCCGCTTGCGGTGCGCATGAGGCCGCGCGCGCTTGAGGAATTTGTAGGGCAGAACCATATCCTCGGCGAAGGAAAGCTCTTGAGACGCGCCATCGACGCCGACAGGATCTCCTCACTTATTCTTTTCGGCCCTCCGGGGACGGGAAAGACGACCCTCGCGTATGTCATAAACAATATCACAAAATCGTATTTCGAAAGGATAAACGCCACCACGAGCAATGTCTCCGAGATGCGAGAAGTCTTAAGCCGCGCCAAAAAGAGGAGGGATATTGACGGAAAGAGGACCATATTCTTTATAGACGAAATACACAGGTTTACCAAGACCCAACAGGATGTCCTGATGCCCGATATAGAGGAGGGAAATCCCATCCTTATAGGCGCGACCGTCCATAATCCGTACTTTGCTATCGTATCCGCCCTTATCTCGCGCTCGCAGGTCTTCGAGTTAAAGCCGCTTTCGGAAGAGGATATCATCAAGATTTTAAGCGCCGCCTTACGCGATAAGGGTAAGGGCCTTGGGAAGCGAAATGTTAAAATAGACGAAGACGCGCTTAAACATATCGCCAAAAAATCCGACGGGGACGCGCGCCGCGCCCTCAACGCGCTTGAGGTAGGTGTCCTTACGACGAAGCCCGACGGGAAGAAGGCCGTTCATATAGATATAAAGGCGGCGGAGGAGTCGATACAGGCCAAGGCGGTAGTTTACGACAGAGACGAAGACGCGCACTATGACACCATCTCAGCGTTCATAAAGAGCATGCGCGGCTCCGATCCGGACGCGGCGTTATACTGGCTTGCGAAGATGATCTATGCGGGCGAAGACCCGCGCTTCATAGCCCGCCGTATTGTAATATGCGCGGCGGAGGACGTGGGAAACGCCGATCCACAGGCATTGGTGGTGGCGAATGCGGCGCTGCAGGTCTCGGAATTTGTGGGAATGCCCGAGGCGAGGATACCCTTGGCGCAGGCCACTGTATATATTGCGTGCGCGCCTAAATCCAACGCCGCTTATATGGGGATAGAGAAGGCCATATCCGACGTCGAGAAGGGCAGGACCCTTGAGGTCCCGACGCACCTGAAGGACGCGCACTCAGACGGCGCAGACAGGCTGGGCCACGGCGAGGGATATGAATACGCGCACGACCACGAGGACCATTACGTTAAACAGGAATATATGCCGGGTTCAAGGAGATACTACATTCCTACGGCAATGGGATACGAGAAGAAGATTAAAGATTGGCTTGACCATCTAAGAAGAAAACATGGTAAAGAATAATATCACGGCCTTGGCCATCATCTTAGTAATGGCCCTGGGATTTGCCGTTTATCTAAACTCTCTTAACGGAGAGTTTGTTTTCGACGACAACGTCCTGGTAAAAGAGAACATATACATAAAGAACCACTCCAGGATAAAAAATCTCTTTACAGAAAATATAGCCTCCGGCGCCGGAAGAAAAACCAGCTTTTACCGCCCTCTCCAGATGATTACATATATGATAGATTTTTCTCTATGGAGATTAAATGTCAAGGGATACCACCTTACAAATATCTTACTGCATATCGCCGCGTCTTTATGTCTATACTGGTTTATCACAATCTTATTTAAAGAGAGGCTCCTTTCATTGTTTACAAGCGTGCTATTTGTCACACATCCCATACATACGGAAGCGGTCACTTATATATCGGGCCGTTCAGATATGCTCTGCGCGATATTTTTGTTATTGTGCGTTATATTTTATATAAAGAGTTTGGGTATAGATAAGGCGCGTTACCACTTCTTTACACTGGCAGCTTATATACTCGCGATTCTCTCCAGGGAGAGCTCCGTAATCCTGCCCGCAGTATTATTACTCTACCACTATGCATTTAAAAAGAAGCTGGACTATAACAGGTTCCTTCCTATATTAGGCATCGCCGCTTTTTATATCTTTCTAAGATTTACGTTTTTAAACGCGATAATGCCCCAGGTCTCCGGCGGAGATCCGCTCTTCGAGAGGCTACCGGGGTTCTTCGTTGCCCTGACCAATTACGCGAGACTGCTCATACTGCCTATCGGCCTCCATATGGAGTACGGAAAGAGAACCTTCAGCTTTGTAAATCCGCAGGTCCTGTCGGGTATTGCGATATTTGTTACGCTCTTGGTATTTGCCTTCAGGAAGAAGCCCGCGGGCGGCATCGCATTCTTCTCCATATCGTGGTTCCTTGTGATGCTTCTACCCGTGTCCAACATATTTCCTATTAACGCATATATGGCGGAACACTGGCTTTATCTTCCCTCTATAGGATTCTTTTTGTTATTGGCAAAGGGTTTGACGTATCTATTTGAAAGCGGCGCGAGGAAGAAGCTGGCGATACTATCTTTAGCGGCTCTCACGGTGTTCTATTCGTTTTTAACAATAAGGCAGAATAACTATTGGAGCGATGCGATATCTTTTTACGAGAGGACACTTGAGTGTGCGCCGGACAGCCTGAAGGCGCAGAATAATCTCGGCAACGCATATAGACAGAAAGGGGAGTACCAAAAGGCGATAAGATGTTACGAGGGCGTATTGAAAAAAGACCCGAATCACGGAGAGGCGTATTACAATCTCGGACTTACATACAGCGCCTTGGGCAGGAAAGACAAAGCGGCTGAATTATACAGAAAGGCGATAGGGATAACGCCTGACCATGCCGATTCATATAATAATTTAGGCAGGATATATATAGAAATGGGTAAGGTTCAAGATGCCATAAGACTCTTTGAAGAGGCGATCGAGGCAGACCCGAATTATGTCGGGGCATATACCAATCTGGGAAATATATATTTAAAGATAGACACGGAAAGATCGATCGCATTATATAAAAGATCTATTGAGATCGACCCGTACTTTACCGGGGCGTATAATAACTTAGGAAGCATATACAGGGATACGGGCAGGGATAGGGAGGCCATCGGGTTATTTAAAAAAGTGATAACGATAGACCCAACGGATGCAATGGCCCATTTTAATCTGTCAGTGCTCTATTTTCGGCAGAAGAGATATGGCCTCGCTGTAAAACACTGCGACAGGATAATAGAGCTGGGAGAGACCGTAGACCCTAAATATTTAGCGCTTCTTAAGCCGTACAGGGACAGACGGGGATAATCCTGCAGAAATGCAATTAAGAAGAGGTCTTTTACCGCATAGAGATTGCTTGATTATATATTCAGATTATGATAATATAACATGGTTGAACAGGGCATAGTCACAGAAGTCAAAGACGGAAGGCTCATTGTTAATATTAAGCGCCATGCGGCATGCGGAGGCTGCAGGGCCTGCAGCCTGACAGAGCACAAAGAGATGGTAATTGAGTTTGAAAATACCATCGGCGCCCGCAAGGGTGAAAAGGTCGATATAGAGCTCGATGATATTATTATACTAAAGGGCGCGTTCTTATTCTATATAGTGCCTTTAGCCGGGCTTATATTCGGCATCTTCGCGGGTTGGCTATTCGCCGCAAAGATGGCATTGCCGGTTGAGTTAGTCAGCGCATCATTAGGCATAATAGTTATGGCGGCGGCGCTTGCAGCGGTACGAAGATACAATCCGGCCGGTAAAGAGAGATATAGGCCTGTAATTAAGAAAAAAACTCATGATCAGCGTTTAGCGGATAGCGTATAGAGCGTCTTATAAATTTCTTTTTTTACTATACGCTAAACGCTCTACGCTATACGCTAAAAATAGCGGGAGCGGACGATGAATAGGCGCCTGGTTCTATCGATATTTATACTCATAGTAGTGTCGATTTTAGTAATAGGGCAGACGAAATGGGGGGTGGCCGCAAAAGAAGAGAGATACTGGTTTATAAAGATAATCGAGAAATTAGAAAACGTTATGAAAAATCAGCAGGAGATCCTGAAAGAAGTAAGAGGAATGAAGGGCGCCATAAACGAGCTAAAAGGCAGGGAGTAAGGACTGCCTTATTATGATAATAACAAGACCGAAGGAATTAAAAGAGATACTGAAGAAGATAGGTGACGAAAAGAAGATATTTATAGTCGGCTGCGGCGAGTGCGCCGCGACATGCGAGACCGGAGGCGAAAAAGACGTGCTCCGGGTTAAGGAGATCTTGGAGAAAGAAGGAAAGACGGTCACGGGCTGGGTAGTTCCCGAAGCCCCCTGTGTCGCAAGCCAGATAAAGATCGCTTTGGCCAAGAACAAAAAAGCGATTAAAGAGGCCGATTCGGTATTAGCCCTTATGTGCGGGCTGGGCGTTCAGTCTATGACGGAGAATGACAGAGATAAGAAGAGTATTCACGTAGGCTGTGATACGCTATTTATGGGGGAGGTAGACAAAGACGGGGTATTATTGGAGAGATGTTCAGCCTGCGGGGATTGTACGCTTGAAGAGACCGGCGGCATCTGCGCCGTAACGCGCTGCCCGAAAGGGTTGCTCGACGGTCCCTGCGGTGGTACTGATAAAGGAAAATGCGAGGTTGACAAGGACAGAGATTGCGTCTGGACCTTGATATATAATACACTGAAAGAACGTAATAAACTCTATCTGATGAAAGACACGCACCTTCCTAAAGACTACTCCAAGATGTCCAAACCTCGTCAATTAGTACCCCCGTCAATAGCCGCGAAGACACAAGGCCCAGGCAAAGCCCAGGGCGCCGCAAAATAAAAATTTTAAAACAGACAAAAGATGAAGAGAGTATATTTAGACCATAATGCCACTACGCCTACGCATCCCGATGTTGTAAGGGCGATGCAGCCTTATTACGAAGAGATCTTTGGCAACGCCTCGAGTGTCCACAGGTTTGGAAGAGAGGCAAGAAAGGCTGTTGAGGAAGCAAGGAAGAACCTGGCCTCGCTTTTGGGCGCAAAGCGCGCCGACGAAATAATATTTACAAGCGGGGGAACAGAGTCGGATAATTTTGCCATAAAGGGCGTCGCGCGCGCCTTGCGAGATAAAGGAAATCATATAATAACATCTTCCGTAGAGCACCTCGCCGTCCATAATACGTGCAAGTTTTTAGAAAAGAACGGCTATAGCGTAACCTATATCCCTGTAGATAAATACGGCATAATTGACTTAGAGGCGTTTAAGAAGTCCATTACGGATGAGACTATACTTGTAACCATAATGTATGCCAATAATGAGACGGGGACTGTGGAGCCGCTTGCAGAGATAACGAAGATAGCGAAAGAGAGAGGCGTTTATCTCCACACAGACGCGGTCCAGGCAGTCGGCAAGATCGATGTGAACGTGGAAGAGTTGGGTGTTGACCTTTTGTCTCTGTCAGGCCATAAATTCTGCGGGCCAAAGGGCGTTGGGGCGCTTTATGTGAGGAGGGGTACGAAGATTGCGCCTATGCAGATCGGCGGCCACCATGAGAGGAATAGAAGGGCCGGCACGGAGAATGTACCCGCCATAGTCGGTATAGGAAAAGCGGCAGAACTGGCCGGAAAGAATATGGCGCGCGAAGCGGCAAGAATAAGGGATTTAAGAGACAGATTGCAGGAAGGCATAGAAAAGAGCATAAAAGAGGTAAGATTAAACGGACACCCCGCCCGGAGGCTCCCGAACACATGCAACATAAGCTTTGAATATCTCGAAGGCGAGTCCATTATACTCAATCTTGACATGGAGGGCGTAGCCGTCTCGACGGGTTCCGCCTGCACTTCGGGGAGTCTAGAGCCTTCTCATGTGCTCATATCTATGGGGGTATCTCCCCAGACGGCACAAGGGTCTATAAGGTTTTCATTAGGCAGGGTAAATACCAAGGAAGATATAGATTATCTATTAAAGATCTTGCCTCCCATTATAGAGAGGCTGCGCAAGATGTCCCCGTTATATAAGGAGTAGACGATGGAACGAGAATACAGCGAAAAGGTGATGGACCACTTCAGGAACCCCCGCAACGTCGGCGAGATTAAAGACGCAAGCGGCATCGGTAAAGTCGGAAATCCGGTCTGCGGCGATATAATGAACCTTTATATAAAAGTAGAAAATGACGTTATTGTCAACGCAAAATTTAAGACAATGGGTTGTGGCGCCGCTATAGCGACGTCGAGCATGGTGACAGAGTTGGTTAAAGGAAAGACGGTGAAAGAGGCACAGTCTATTTCTAACAGGGCAGTTGCCGAAGCATTAGGAGGGTTGCCCAAAATTAAACTTCATTGTTCAGTTTTAGCAGAGGAAGGTTTAAAATTGGCTATAAAGGATTATCTTAAAAAAAGCGGCAAGCCCCTTGACGATGTAAAGAAGTGATAATAGTAATAGATGAAAAAGACCGAAATTAGAAAGAAGATAAAAGATAAGCTGAAGAGGCAAAAAAAAGAAGAGAAGTTCAAGAAAGATGAGATCATAAAGGAGAAATTATTATCGCTCTCAAGGTTTAAAGAAGCCAAGACTGTGGCGTTCTACGTTTCCGTGAAGGGCGAAGTTAATACAGAGGCGCTTATAGATGAGGCGCTCGCGATGGGAAAGCGTGTAGTCGTGCCGATAATAGTAAGGGATGATTTGGAGTTAAGAGAGATTAAGAGCCGCAAGGCCGAGCTGGCAAAAGGGCCTTACGGAATACCACAGCCAGCGGGTAAGAGCGTAAGTCCCTTTCCGAGGGATAAGGTCGATGTAATTATTGTGCCGGGCATAGCCTTCACCAGAGGCGGCTTGAGGCTCGGCCGTGGAAAGGGTTTCTACGATAAATTTCTTAAAACCTTACCGCGCCGGGTAAAGAAGATAGGCCTGGCATACGACTTACAGATCATCGAGCATCTACCCACGATCCCAAACGATTTTCCCGTCGATATGGTTATTACTAACTAGGAACGAAAATTCTGAATATTTAGCTTTCAGTCATCAGCTTTCAGCTTAATTTTTTAGCAGAAGACCGAAAGCCTTAACATAGATAAGGAGGAAGAAATGTTTAATAATATGAGCGTTACTTATATCGGACTAGGAATCCTCGGCGGCGTATTCTTCTTTTTTCTGGGATATATGATCAGGAAGTATGTGGCCAGGTGGAAGGGGAAGGTCGCGGAAGAGAGGGCGAAGACTATCTTGGCCGAAACCAAAAGAGAGACTGACAACAGGCGGCGAGAAGTGGAGATCGAGGCCAAAGACCTTCTTCATAAGATGAGGATAGACTTTGAGAAAGAGACCAAAGAGAGGCGCCAGGAACTGGCTAACCTGGAGAGGAGACTCATCCAGAAAGAGGAAAATATAGACAAAAAGGTGGATCTCTTAGACAGAAGAGAAAGAGAAGTCGTAGCGAAAGAAAGGTCTATTTATTCGAGGGAAAAGTCGCTGGTTACAAGGCGGAGAGAGCTCGATGAGATACTGGCGGAGGAGAGGAACAAGCTCCAGCAGATATCGGGACTCAGCAAGGAAGAGGCAAAGAAGATTCTTCTTAAGAGGATGGAGAACGATGCAAAACGAGAGGCCGCCGTCATGCTCAAGAGGGTAGAGGATGAGACGAAGGCAAAGGCCGACAAAGAGGCAAGAAAGATTATAGGGCTTGCAATACAGCGCTGCGCGGCAGACCATACGGTAGAATCTACGGTAAGCGTCGTAAACCTGCCGAGCGACGATATGAAGGGCAGGATCATAGGAAGAGAGGGGAGGAACATCAGGGCGCTTGAGATAGCCACAGGCGTCGATGTTATAGTCGATGATACGCCGGAAGCGGTTATCCTTTCCGGCTTCGATATCGTAAAAAGAGAGATCGCGCGGTTATCGCTCGAGAGGCTTCTGGAAGACGGCAGGATCCATCCCGGCAGGATTGAGGAGGTTGTAGAGAAGGTAAAACGCGAGATGGAAAATACCATACGCGAAGAGGGCGAGAAGGCCGCATTCGACATAGGGGTGGCTAATCTGCACCCAGAGATAATAAGACTCCTGGGCAGGCTAAGATATAGAACCAGTTACGGCCAGAATGTTCTTCAGCACTCAAAAGAAGTGGCATACCTTATGGGCATTATAGCGAGCGAGCTTAAGATAGATTTTAATCTGGCAAGGCGCATAGGCCTGCTCCATGATATAGGCAAGGCCGTAAGCCATGAGGTCGAGGGCACGCACGCAAAGATAGGATCGGATCTGGCAAAAAGATACAATGAGTCTGATATAGTTGTACACGCCATAGAGGCGCACCATCAGGACATAGAGCCGAAGACGCTCCTGGCTGTTTTGGTCCAGGCCGCAGACGCCATAAGCGCGACGAGGCCCGGCGCAAGACGCGAGACCCTCGAGACGTATATAAAGAGGCTGGAGAAGCTCGAGTCCATAGCCGATTCGTTTAAAGGTGTGGATAAGGCGTACGCCATACAGGCGGGCCGCGAGATAAGGGTCATAGTCCAGCCGAATATGATAGACGATTCGCAGGCCGTAGTTCTGGCGCGTGATATTACGGGAAAGATCGAAGAAGGATTGGAGTATCCGGGCCAGATTAAGGTGACGGTGATCCGTGAGACAAGAGCTATCGAGTACGCTAAATGAGAAATTCGAAATCCGAATATCGAAATCCGAAACAAATTCGAATTACCAAAATTCGAATGACCGAAACAAAAAGTTTTGAAAATTTAAAAATTCAAATTTCGGATTTGTTTCGAATTTCGGATTTCGTGCTTCGAATTTAAAAGGAGTTGCTATGAAGATATTATTCGCAGGTGATATTGTGGGGAGTCCCGGCAGGAAGGCCGTGGCTGCGCTGATTCCCCAACTGAAGAAGAGAGAGAAGGCAGAGTTTGTTATCGCAAACGGCGAGAACGCGGCCGGCGGAAGCGGGGTAACGCCGAGGATTGCGGAAGAGCTTTTTAATTCAGGGGTAGATATTATTACCTCGGGAGACCATATATGGAAGAGAAGAGAGATTATCGAGATATTGGACCAGAGGCCCAATATCTTAAGGCCGGCCAATTATCCGCCGGGTGCCCCGGGGCTCGGTTCGCATGTTGTCAGGAGTAAAAAAGGCAACCTCGTCGGCGTTATAAATTTGGTGGGCAGGGTATTCATGGAGGCGCTAGACTGTCCTTTTCGAAAGGCCAGAGAAGAGATAGAGACCATAAAGAAGGAGACCAAGGTCATAATAGTGGACATACACGCCGAGGCGACGAGCGAGAAGATAGCCATGGGCTGGTACCTGGATGGATTGGTAAGCGCCGTCGTAGGGACGCATACGCACGTGCAGACCGCAGATGAAAGAATACTGCCCCAAGGGACGGCCTATATTACCGATGTCGGCATGACAGGGCCTCACGATTCTGTCATAGGAAGAAGAAAAGAGCAGATACTCGCGAGGTTCATAACGCAGCTCCCGACGCGATTTGAGATGGCGGAGGAGGACGTGCAGCTGAATGGCGTTGTGCTGGAGATAGACGAGAAGACCGGAAAGGCAGGCTCAATAAAGAGGCTTCAGGAGAAGCTGAAATAAGAGCGGTACTTACCATGCATAGAATCATCTCGAAAGAAAAATTAAATCCTGTGATCCATAAGATGATAATAGAGGCGCCGCGCGCTGCCCAAAGGGTAAGGCCGGGGCAGTTTGTCATTATAATGATTGATGAAAAAGGCGAGAGAATTCCTCTTACTATATGCGGCCACGATAAGGATAAGGGGACCATTACGATAATATTTCAGGAAGCGGGAAAGACCACGAAGAAGCTCGCTCGATTAAAAGAGGGGGACACGCTTTTAAATACTGCCGGGCCGCTCGGCAGGCCTACCATGGTGACGAAGACCGGAAAGATAGTCCTCATAGGCGGCGGTGTTGGGATAGCGGAGCTTCTCCCTATCGCGCAGTTTGCCAAGGAGCTGGGAGGAGACCTTACTATAATAATAGGCGCGAGGTCCGGGGATCTGCTTATCCTGGAAGATGAATTAAGGCGCCTTACAGAAAGGGTATATGTCACAACCGATGACGGTTCTTACGGGGAGAAAGGCGTGGTAACGCAGCCCTTAAAGAGACTTCTTGAGAAAGAGAAATTCAGCCTCGCTTACTGCGTCGGGCCGGATATCATGATGAAGCACGTATGCCTCACGACAAAAGAGGCGAATCTTAAGACCATCGTCTCTTTGGATGCGAATATGGTAGACGCGACAGGCATGTGCGGCACATGCAGGGTCATGGTGGGCGGCGAGACCAAGTTTTCATGCGTCGACGGGCCGGAATTCGACGGGCATCAAGTCGACTTTACCGAGTTTATGGCGAGGCAGAAGCGTTTCGAAAGAGAAGAGAGAATTGCGCTTGAGAATTTCGAAAAAGAGTGCAGGTGTAAAAAACGATGAGCCCCGTTAGACCTCACAAGAGGTTACCGGGGTGTGGAGGTCTAACGGGGTGAGGAAGCAGCCGCCGGAAGAGAGGATAAAGAATTTTAACGAAGTCGCGCTCGGGCTTTCGGAGAGAGAGACGCTCGATGAGGCCAAAGGCTGCCTTGGGTGTAAAAAGGCAAATTGTGTCAAAGGCTGCCCTGTTGAGATAGATATACCCGCTTTTATAGGATTGGTAAAAGAGAAGAGATACGTTGAGGCCGCAGAGAAGATAAAAGAGAAGAATAACCTCCCGGCGATATGCGGCAGGGTCTGTCCGCAGGAAGACCAGTGCGAGAAGGCCTGCGTCCTTTTTAAGAAAGGAAGGCCGATCAAGATAGGCTACCTCGAGAGATTTGTTGCGGCCCGGGAGATGGAAAAAGGCGAAAGAGCGGAAACCAAAAAGCGAAAGACCGCGGAGAATAACGGAAAGAAGGTTGCTGTAATCGGCTCCGGCCCGGCAGGGCTTACCTGCAGCGCCGACCTTGCCAAGATGGGATACGATGTCACGGTCTTTGAGTCCCTGCATAAACCCGGAGGAGTGCTTGTCTATGGGATACCGGAATTCAGGCTGCCGAAAGAGATCGTTCGATATGAAGTCGAATATGTGCGCAGCCTCGGCGTAAAGACCGAGACGAATGTTATCATAGGAAGGACCGCAACGCTGGATGATTTAAGAAGAGAGGGGTTCCGGGCGTTTTTTGTAGGAAGCGGGGCGGGGCTCCCGTACTTTATGGGCATAGAAGGTGAGAACCTAAACGGCGTATATTCGGCAAATGAGTTTTTGACAAGGATAAACCTGATGAAGGCGTATCTTTTTTCCAGATACGACACCCCCGTAACGGTCGGCAGCAGAGTCGGGGTTATAGGCGGGGGTAACGTGGCCATGGATTCGGCAAGATGCGCTAAACGCCTTGGCGCAAAAGAGGTCATCATAATATACAGAAGGACAGAGAAGGAGATGCCGGCCAGGTGTGAGGAGATCGAGAATGCCAAAGAAGAGGGTATAAGGTTTGAACTGCTCACTAATCCGACGAGGCTTTTAGGTAAAGACGGTTGGATAAAAGAGGCAGAGTGCGTAAGAAACTCACTCGGCGAGCCGGATGCGTCCGGCCGCAGAAGGCCTCTTCCTATAGAGGGGTCCGAATTTAAGATTGGACTGGATACATTGGTCTGCGCGATCGGCCAGGGCCCCAATCCACTTCTATTGTCGACCATACCGGATTTGAGATTGACCAAAAGAGGAAATATAGAAGCGGATGAAGATGGCGCGACATCCATCCCGGGTGTCTTTGCAGGAGGAGATATAGTAACGGGCGCAGCGACCGTAATATCGGCGATGGGCGCGGCTAAGAAATCTGCGCGCGCCATCAATAGATACTTAAAGGACTCGTCATTGCGAGGCGCGAAGCGCCGAAGCAATCTCTAGAGATTGCTTCGCTTCGCTCGCAATGACGATAAGCAGGAATATGGAAAAGATAAAGACAGAGAAGCGTGTCTATAAGGTAAGCGAGCTTACGCGATATATACGCGCAGTGCTGGAAGAGACATTTTCGCAGGTGTGGGTAGAGGGCGAGATATCGAACTTTGTAAAGCACACCTCGGGGCATATGTACTTTAGCCTGAAAGACGAGCAGAGCGTTATCAGCAGCGTTTTTTTTAAAAACGTGAATCAGAATTTGAAATTCAAGATGGAGGATGGCCTCCATGTGGTCTGTTTCGGAAGGATAGGCGTATACGATAAGAGGGGGCAGTATCAATTATATGTAGAAAGGGTAGAGCCCAAGGGCCTGGGCGCCCTTCAACTCGCGTTCGAGCAGTTAAAAGACAAATTAAGAAAAGAAGGCCTCTTTGACGAAGCCCGTAAAGAAAAGATACCCTATCTACCGTATAGAATCGGCATAATAACCTCGCCCACAGGCGCGGCCATAAGAGATATACTCAAGGTTACAAGACAGAGATTCCAGAATGTAGATCTGGTAATAGACCCCGTACGCGTACAGGGCAAGGGCTCGGAGCTTGAGATCGCCCAGGCCATAAAGGACTTGAATAGATTTGATGATATAGACGTTATTATCGTAGGCAGAGGCGGGGGGAGCCTTGAAGATCTATGGGCGTTCAATGAAGAGATAGTGGCCCGCGCCATATTTGACTCGAGGATTCCTATAGTAAGCGCGGTGGGGCATGAGGTGGATTGGACCATAGCGGATTTTGTTGCGGACCTGCGGGCGCCGACGCCTTCTGCGGCGGCAGAGCGGGTTATTCCGAAGAAAGAGGATCTTAAAAAGAGCATAGAGAATGCGTTGGCCAGGCTCAAAAACGCGCTCCTTGCGAAGATCAGTACAAAGGAGACGAATCTACGGCAGTTAAAAGAGAGCTATGTATTTAGACAGCCGTTGAATATAGTGCAGCAGTACCAGCAGCGCGTAGACGACCTCGCCAAAGGCATGAGGCTTCGGATGGGCCACATTATCGAGATGAGCCGCAGCGCATCCAGCAGTATTATAGGTAAGCTCAACAGCCTGAACCCATTTGCCGTATTAGAGAGGGGCTACAGCATAACCATGAAGCTGCCGGGCAATCGCGTTGTTAAGGATGTAAGGTCGGTAAAAAAAGGCGACAGGTTTAGAACGAAATTAAGCAAGGGCGAGTTCATAAGTAAGGTAGAAAGAATCGAGGGAGGCGATAAGCATGGCAGAGATTAAGTTTGAAGACGCTTTAAAGAGGCTGGAAGGTATTGTGGGGGACCTTGAAAAAGGGGATCTTCCGCTTGATGATTCGCTGGCTAAGTATGAAGAGGGAGTGATGCTTTCAGTCGTTTGCACAAAGAAGCTCGAGGCAGCCAAGAAGAAAGTAGAGACCCTCATAAAACAGGGGGAAGATAAGTTTACGCTGAAGCCTTTTGATGAGAACAGCCTTGAGGGGGTAGCCATAAAGAAAGGCAGGACCAAGAGGTCCAAAAAATCCGAAACTGACCTATTCTAGAATTATGGACAGATTGAAAACGTATTTAAACAAACATAGACAATTGATAGATGGCGAGCTGGACAGAATCCTGCCCAAGGCAAGCGTAAGGCCTCGCTTCCTCCACAGGGCAATGAGATACAGCATATTCAGCGGCGGAAAGAGGCTCAGGCCGATTATTACCATAGAATCATGCAGGCTCTGCGGCGGGCGTATAGAAGACGCGATAAATGCGGCGTGCGCAGTAGAGATGGTCCATACGTTTTCATTGATACATGATGACCTGCCGCCCATGGATGACGACGATTATAGACGGGGCAAGCCATCGTGCCATAAGAGATTCGGCGAGGCAACGGCTATACTGGCGGGCGATGCCCTGCTTACGGAGGCATTCGGGGTTTTGGCAAAGATGGGGAATAAAAAATATATAGACAGGGTGGTAAAGGAGCTCTCAAAGACGCTGGGGAGCCTCGGCATGGCGGGCGGACAGGAAGAGGATCTAAGAAAGAGAAGATCCTTGAAAAAAGACGATCTGGACTTCATTATTAAGAATAAGACAGCGGCGTTATTCAAGACATCCGCGATGCTGGGGGTAATTTGCGCAGACGCCGGCAGGAAGAGGGAAGAAACGCTCTCCAGATTTGGAAGGTATCTCGGAACGGCCTTTCAGCTGGCAGACGATACTTTTGACAAAGACGGTTACGCCCTTTTAATGGGCATGGAAAATACAAAAAAGAAGATATCCCGGCTTATAACGAAGGCAAAAGATGAACTTGGGCAGTTCGGCCCGAAGGCAGATAGTCTGAGGAGCCTCGCAGACTTTGTAATTCAAAGAAAAAGATGAAGAAACTTTTAAACGGCATAAAGAGCCCGGCGGATTTAAAGAAGCTATCCATTGGGAAGCTTCCCGCTCTGGCCGAAGAGATTCGAAAAGAGATACTAGATACTGTCTCTAAACAGGGCGGCCACCTCGCCTCAAGCCTGGGGGCGGTCGAGCTTACGATAGCGCTCCATTACGTCTTTAACACGCCCGAGGATATTATCGTATGGGATGTGGGGCACCAGGCCTATGCCCACAAGATTCTTACCGGAAGAAAAGAGCGGTTTAAGACGCTGAGACAATTAGGCGGCTTAAGCGGCTTTCCGTCGAAGAATGAGAGTGAATACGACCCGTTTATCGTAGGCCACAGCTCTACTTCCATATCAACGGCGCTCGGACTTTCGGTTGCGCGCGATATAAGAAAGCAAAACACGAAAATCGTGGTTATGATAGGCGACGCGGCCCTGGCCGGCGGCATGGCCTTCGAAGCGTTGAACCACGCCGGCCATATGAGTAAAGACCTTTTGGTAATACTAAACGATAATGAAATATCGATCTCAAGGACCATAGGGGCGCTTTCAAAATATCTGAATAATATCCTCACAAACCCCGTTTATAATAAGTTCAGGAAACAGATGCAGAGTATAGTAAGGGCTATACCCCTTGTGGGAAAGAGGGCCCTTGAGGCCGCGAGGCGCTTTGAAGAGGGCTTGAAGAATCTTATAGTGCCGGGGATGTTTTTTGAGGAGCTCGGCTTTAGGTATTTCGGCCCGATTGACGGCCATGATATAGATACAATAATAAGCACTTTAAAAAATATTACAGCGCTTAGAGAGCCCATTCTTTTACACGTGCTGACAAAGAAGGGCAAGGGATATAAATTTGCCGAAAAGAGACCCGGCTTGTTTCATAGTTCCGAACCGTTTGATATCAAGACAGGAAAGAAGATGAAACCAAGAAGCAGGGCCTGTACCTTTACGTCTTCTTTGGGTAAGAAGCTTCTTGAGCTTGCGCGGAGAGATAAAAAAATAGTGGCTATAACCGCGGCCATGCCCGGCGGCACAGGGCTTGCCCCGTTCGCAAAGGAATTTCCGGATAGATTCTTTGATGTCGGCATCGCCGAAGGCCACGCGGTAGGTTTTGCCGCGGGGCTTGCCAAGGGAGGGCTAAAGCCGGTCGTCGCCGTCTATTCGACATTTCTGCAGCGCGCCTATGACCAGGTTATTCACGATGTCTCTTTACAGAACCTGCCTGTGTTATTCTGCCTTGACAGGGCAGGGCTCGTCGGAGAGGACGGCCCCACCCACCACGGCGTGTTTGACATAGCATATCTAAGGCACATCCCCAATTTGGTGATTATGGCGCCTTCATGCATAAAGGAACTCGAGACCATGTTGGAATTCGGCGTAAAGCTGGGCAGGCCCGCTGCGATAAGGTACCCCAAGGGGAGCGCGAAACTGGAATACCCGCTTTCAAAAATAGAATTGGGAAGATCCGAGGTGCTGTGCGAGGGAAAGGAGATCGCCATACTCGCGCTGGGAAGCATGGTAAGTTATGCCCTGGAGGCGGCAGAGATCTTAAAGAAGGACCGCGTAAGCGTAGAAGTCGTAAATGCCAGGTTTGTAAAGCCCCTGGACGAGTCGCTTCTCGAGGACGTCCTCTCGAGAATAAAGAAGATTGTGACTATAGAAGAAGGTGTTATAAGCGGCGGCTTTGGAAGCGCTGTAGCGGAGTTTATCGAAAGAGAGAAGATAAAGGACATAACACTTGAAATGGTAGGGCTGCCGGACGAATTCGTAGAACACGGAA
>JADHWH010000043.1 GCA_016783555.1 Candidatus Omnitrophota bacterium
AATGGTGGCAGCTTGGGATTTCAGGGGAGGCATGGCGGGCATTAGGTACAAGCGCCATAACAGGTCCGATGCAAGGTATCTATATGGGGCCTCTGATAAAGATATTTACATATACGACCGCACCGGGCTATGATACATTCTTTGGCAGCATAAGGTTAGCATTATCAGGCGGTGCTGGGCCAATTGGAAAACTTGGTAATCTGATTCAGACAGCAGGTAGGGCGATATTTAGACTAGGTACCGGAGAAGAACTTCACGTATGGTCAGGCCTATGGTCAACAAGATTTTATAGCACCATTGGAGGTATGCCTATTATAGGAAAGTGGGTAGCAGGAGGGCTAGCCCATTTTGGCGGTACTTTATCCATGGCCGGTTACGTAACATTAGTAAACACAACGCTTGCTCAATTTGCAAGCACAAATAAATATGGAGAAACAGTAAGACCAACAGGATTTGCAGAGTGCCTCGCTAATGAGACAGGAAGGTTCCATGGAGGAATTCTCGGTTGGTTCTTCCTATTTGTTAAGGTAGGAGCACGATATTCGAAGAAAGAATCGCTTAGGATGCGTCAGGTTGCTGCAACTGGTGCGTCCAGGGGAGAAAAGAGGACTTATAGACGACTTATGCAAGCAACCAAAGGTCAAGAGCAACAAAGACTATCTCTGCTTGAAAAAATCCGGGATTGTAAACCAGGGAATAAACCTATACAAACACCGGATGGAAGAGAGATTAAGCCTACAAAAGGATTGCAGAGATTAGTCCAGTTAGAATTTTACAGAAGACATATGGAATGTAGAGCAAATTACGGTGATGGCCTTGCCGAACTTGCTGGATATGAAGGAGATGATATTAGGTTTGATTCAAGCACTGGAGAAATAAGGGTAGGGGCTAATGTATCAGGTAAAAAAGGACCTGTAGCAGAGACACCACGACCCACAATAAAGTATGGTGCTGGCCGTACAATGGAAGCCACTGACTTTATGATTGGCTTAGCCAGAATGGAGGTTGCTCAAAGCCCTATATTCGCAGGTGGCGGACTAAGAAGGGCCCTAAGCGAAGGAAATAGAGGTAAGACCTTAAGCGAAATCGGGTTAGTTGATCAAAATAGTCCTTATGCACGTATAAGAATGACTGATAGCATGAGATATGATATGGCTATATATGGAGGGCTGAAGAGAGGAAGTCGGTCTGGTTATATTTTAGGAGATAGAAGCGCAAAAGAGATAGAAAAAATAGATAAACTCGCCGATAAGTTGGTACAGAGAGCAAAAGGAATAAAGGATCCCGATCAGCAAGTTACTCTAATCAATATGGCTGAGACGTTAAGGGAAGCGGCTCGTGGTTGTCGAGTCTATGTGGGAGCAAGAGCAATAGATTCTGCACGCCAAAAAAGCATGGACTGGGACAGAAACAGCAAATTTGCAGATATTGCAAGACAACAACGACTTGAAGAACGCATTTTACGCCACACTGCTGAAGACCGCTTGTTTGATAGAGATGAGCAAACACAGGGAAGACTTCCATATGCCAGAGGAGAGGCCAAAGAACCTGTTGGTACAAAAGCGAGAAGTTTTGGTAGAGGAGTTAAAGATGTGCTTGCAAGTCCATTTAGACTAGCAAGATTCCTTCTTGACAGAGCACACTCAATAAGTGATAGAAGAGCCTTATTGAAAGCCGGTGTGCAGATAAGGCCAAATGAGAGTGTTTCTGATGCCTTAAATAGGATTAAGAGAGGACTTAAACAAGCTGCCAGCGATTATCAAGGGAGACCAAGACAGAAACTGGACACCATCGTTGAAAGATTAATTAGAGATGGACATATATCAGACGCGGATAGAAGACTTGTAGGAATAATCCTTGAAAATTATACAAAGATGGGCCACACAGATTACTTGGGCAATAAGTTTGACATAAAACAAGATCAGTTAGGATTTGTCTTTGTTATTGGTAAATTACGAATCCTATCTTTAGAGGGTAAGGGAGTGAATTTACCAATCGTTGCAACGAAACTAGGCGGCGGTAAGCTTTCTGGTATGATTTTGGCCAACTGGGCCGCTATGAAGACGGTTGACCCTCAGGGCAAGAAAGGGTTAAAGATTCTTATTATTGCCAGCGCCTCTAAGGAAGAACTTGTTAATCAGTGTCTTGGGGATTTTATAACAAATATAATATTAAAGGATACTTCACAAGGCAGAGTTAGAATATTCCGTCTCGAGAAGCCTACAGAAGGCGACATTGGATTACGAGAGGTTAAAGGCACCACCAGAAATAAAGCTACAGGCAAGTATGATATTCTCGAATACGCCAAAAAGAAACCGAAAAACATGAGAGAGGTTGGATCAGCGATTATATTCGGGACAGATAATATCTTGAAACACCATATGGAACGCGAAAAAGAGAAGAGGGGTAGCTCACCTCTTTTCAATGGTCAATATGGATTAAAAGGTATCCACATAGATGAGATTCAGGCGACCTTGAGGGCCAATAATCTCATAAAAAGCAAAGGCGAAAATCTATTAGAAGAACTTTATCGAATAAATCCAAAATTGGCCGCAGAGGTAAAATATCAGATAGATGTGCTTGCAGAATGTACAGAATTGGCTAGAAGCAAGATCGCTAGTTCTAGAGATTCTAAAACTCCTTTACCACTTAGAACACTATTAAGGAGACGCATGATTGAAGACGCCGATAAAAATGGTGTTTACAGATTTAAAGATGCGACAATCGAATCATTGTATGATACATTTATAAAAGATCCTGCTCATGCTCAATATAAAGGCAAAAAGGGTAAAGGGCGTTTTAAAAATGTCATGAATGAGATTTTAAATACGTTTATAATGGACGATCGTTCGGTCATATGGGATAAAAAGACAAGAACTTATGTAGTGGCTGATAGTCAGACTGGGGCGCCTATGCCTGATACTATACTTGGCGATCCGGTTAGGGCAGCAACGCTTATGGCCAGGATGGGGGCAACCAAGGCAAGAATAGCCGATGCCCTGTTGCAAAAAGCGTCAATAGATGTATCAACCGCTGATTGGCTATATCGATTAGGTTTGGATAAGGTTACAGGAGCATCTGGAACAACAAGTAAACGTGGAGCGCGTCCTACAAGGTCACCTATTATACGAGTTACGCAAGATAGTGTTTTAAGACAAGAGTTCGCTCAATTTCGTGTGGCCAGGGGTCAACGGGGTGTAGCAGAAGCCGTTATGGATACAATAGGAGGTAGAATAAGTAAGACTGTTGCATATAAAGATCCTCATACAGGACAACGTGAAACCAAAATCATCTTTGCACAGGCCATAACAAGTAGGAGCAGTAGACAGCTTAGAAGGTTGTTCAAGGCAGCCGTAAGTCGATTTGGCAATCAATATGATATTATCCTTATTTCACGTATGGGCAGGGGAAGATCTCGATTAAAAGAAGCAGGTTCCCGCGATATCAAGCGGATGACATTTGATGAGGCAAAAGAACTCGCTGAAACAAGGTTTAAAGAAGGAAGCAGGCCATTCTTAGTCTTTTATCAAGGTATGGCAGAAGGAGATAATATATTTGCTCAAGACAAGAATTCACCGACAAGGAATAGGGCGGCCGATGTCATTTATTTAGGTGTATCTAGCTTAGACTTTATCACTCAGGCATCAGGGAGAATCAATGACCTTGATAAGGCCAGAGCTTATGGCGGCAAATTTATCCAAATCGTTGATTACTATGATATAGAATTAAACAAGAATTATAGAGGTCAATTAAGAGAAGCGCTTAAGGATGGATCGCAGGGGCAACTCGCGAAAGCCCTATTACATATACAGGCGCAGATACAAGAAAAACAAGAGAGAAGTCAGGCCATGAATTTCCTGCGTCAAGCAGGTATGAAGGGAAATTTTCTTATTAAGCGTATGCAACAGATGGAGAAAGGGTTGCCAGGTGTTGTTTCATGGAATGCTATTAAGGCCATACCCCTTCAATTAAATCAGCTCTCTACATATTTGACTACTCAAGGAGCTAATGTTTCTGAAATCCCCAAAGTTCTTACTTTGTTAGAAACTCTAGACGGCCAAAAGACTGTTGAACAAGCCAGGTTTATTATTGAAGAAGAAGGTGGAACCAAGGTGATGTCATACGAAGGCGCTGTCTTTACGTCTCAACTTTTGGCAGGAAATTCGATATTATCCTCCAGCGAAGAAGATAGAGAAGTATTAACAGCTGGATTGGAATGGGCTGATGTAGGGGAGGCGTCTATAGATAAAATAAGGGGTTTATTTAGTAGCTACTCACCTATTCCAGAAGGTGCGAAGGACGGATCTAACTTGGGCTTGACGTGTGATGTTATTGAAGAGTTATCCGACGCAGGTATTTATGTAGCTGGAAACGGAATAGACACCTTGATAAACAGTCTTGTCCAAATTGGTACTGTCTACAATGCTGTTCAAGTAGGTATGCCCTCTCTCGATGGTAGCGAATGGGCAGAAGTGTTGACAAGTGCAGATCCTGTTGAGGCACTGACCGAGGGATATAGAGAGAAGATAGTAGGATCTCAAGATATAAGCGGCGGATTTATAACGAGAGGTGCTGAGAGATTGAGGCAAGCCCTGGCCTGTAGAGCCAATCCACTTATGAAGAGGTTGACTGTAGTTAAGAGATTTAGAAATAAACTTGAGAGATCTATTGAATTAAATAAGCAATTAGATGCCCTTACAGAATCATTACAGCATGCCCAGATGAGACTAGCTGCAATGGCAGATCCTAGAATGGCAGCTATGCTTGGAATTGAAGTAGATGCAAATGATTCTGAAGAACTTAAGAAAAAGGAGCAAGAGCTTATTGGACAGAGGAATGCTTTGCAGGTCAGGGCGGATGGCAAGGCCATAAGACTTAAAGATATTGTAAGAACTAGTAGTAGGTTAGGGGCAATTCCAGGCGTTAATCAAGATAGAGCTATAAACTCTTTGATGAGGATGGCGTTACGTGATGAAAAACCCACGGCTGATGATTTGGCTAATATGGCGGATGTAGTAACTTGTGTGGATAATGATTCCGGTAGAGTAAGCCTTCTTGATGATGTTGCCGTTTCTGAATTGTTAGTGGTATCCAAAGCGGATGATAGAAAGAGGGCCATAGCGCAGCTTATCGCGCATGGCGAGGTTAAGGCGGAGCCTAAATCTGCTAAGGAGAGGATGAGGCAGGCGCTTGATACGGCAAAGCGTCTCCAGATGGCTACAGGGGCATCCCTTGAAGATTTACAAGCCGCCGGCTATATAAGCGATCCTTCGTTAACCCAGATACCTTATAAGCCTTCCAGGCTTGAGAGGTTAAGGGTGTACTTTGAGAAGCATCCGGTACATAGGCGTATCGCGGTCGGCACGGTAGCCGGAGTAGGTGTGGCCGCAAGCGTCTATTTTGCCGGCTTGGTTACTACTCTCGGCGGTATATACTTGGGCTACCACATGACTACCAAAGGCAAAGAGTACATGGCTAAGCTTAAAGAAAAGATGGCCGAAGCAGGAGCAAAAGGCGCGGCCGAAGGGCCTGCGGCACCGGAACCTGCCGCGGCATTCGGCGGATTGCCGCTTGTCCCGGCAGCAGGCGGTCTTGTCAGTTGGCTTGTGCCTTGCTTTACTATTGGGGCGCTGACCTATGGGGCGATTAAGCTCTACCAAGGAGGAAAGATAGGGGAATGGATAAAGAAGCGCGAAGAGAAGAGATTCACAAGGGCGATTGAGGCCTCGGAGACAGGCAGGGCATTATGGGCGGCCGCTGAAAAGATTGATGAGATAACAGAACAGAAAAGAGAACAGAGAGAAGGTGCAGGCTTTACATATAAAGATATATCAGCTATCGCGGATATGGATATAACGATAGATGATAAGACCACTAAGACACTTCGTGATTGCGGCATAGAAGAAGAGGCGATACTTAGAGTGCTTTTGGGAGTCGGAGAAGACGCGATAGCCGCACTTGGAATGCTCCCTCCTGCTATGAGACAGAATGTAAACATAGCAAACGCGCAGCAGGCCGCAGCCGCAAAGAGGAAGGCCGTGGAAAAGGCCCCACAGCCGCAGAGCGATGGCGATATCAGAAAGGCGGTCGTAGACGCCCTTAAGGCTGATGTAGCGCTGGATGAGCTCTTTCGCGAAAAAGCTGATGGAGAGACTAAAGCCGGCGAGGCTAATGCGCGCAAAGAGAAGAACCCCGAACAGCATCTTAAGCCGGTTACATATAAGAGGGTAGAGGACAAAGCTAAAGAAGCAGGCGTGGCAGTAGCAGATATGTTCGAGCGATTGGCGGCCAGAGAATATCAACCCTCCGATGCCACGGAAGTAAGCGGGAGGATGCAGGATATACTTGGCAGTATAACAAAGATTGACGTTAGAAGTGGAATAGACGTGGAGATACTCCTTAGGGTTGCCGTCGGACACGAAGACTTAAGCGATGAGAAGCTTAGAGAGCAGGCAAGGGCAGAGCTTGCTTTATATCATGAGCTTATCGAGGTTAAGATAGAGACCAAAGAAGAGCATGTTATGGGGCGTGACGGAAATCCGGTAATAGAAGAAGGCGCCGATGGTAAGCCGTGCCCAAAGACAGAGATTAAGAATAAAGTGTCCCGCGCTTACAAAGACGCAACACTTAGAGATATAGATGATGCAGCCAAAAAATACAACACAACCAGAGATGGAATTTTAAGAGCCAGGGCGGAAGGTATTGCCAGGGATATGCGCACAACAAAGGTTGATGATGTGGCTAAAGCGCTGATTGAAACGGCAAAGATACTTCCGGGCGGAACTCCTCTGTCCGCTGTGATAGACACGATTCCTTATTTAGACCTTGAAACCTATGAACCTGGATTTGGCCTTGCCTTTATGGCCATGAGAACGGTGGGAGCATTTACAGAGAAGAAGTCTAAGTTTGGCAAGGGGCTGACCGTGGGGTATAGCGATATGGACCTTGACATGGCAATAAGTATGATCACTGAGGGTGATGTTACCATAACAGAAAATGATGTGGAAGAGGTTGTCAGGCAGATGGTAGTAAGAGAGGCGCGGATAAAGGAAAAGAGGGGAGAGAAGGGGTATCAAGGTGCTACCGTTGAGCATGCGAAGACAGCAGTTGACGAGGCGCGTAAAGAAAAAAGCGGAGTATCTCTCGATCCTAATGATAAACTTAATTTAGAGTTGGCCAGCGATGTTTCGACAGTGAATGGTTTAATCATGACCGCCGCGGGACTTATACCGCGCATATTGGAAGGAACCGCGCCGGAGGCAGCGCCTACGACAACGCCATCTGACGGAGGGGTGTCGCCGGATGTAACAGCCCCACCGGTTTCACCAGAGGCCGAGATGCCAACAGTACCCGCACTCGCTTCTCCTATTATTCTTGATAGAGTAGAGGCATGCGGTGCATTTATACATATAGAATTTTACGGAAATGGAATTACGCTGAGATATGAAAAAATGGACAGCGTTATTGTAGATATATCAATAGCGCTTGATAGGCTAATAGCAGCAACGGAAGAAGAGCCGGTTGCAGTACAGATTGACATCGGTTTTGGCAATCGAGACCTTTACCTATACTACGATGAAGATACAGAACGGTTGCATATAGGAGAAAGAGAAGGCATTACCAGAACGGAAGTTCACGAGTTGGAAGGCGGCGGAACGACCACAGAAACGATTGAGGAAGCTCATATTAATTGGACATGGAGATCCACCAAGCCTGTTGTGCAACCCGCAGCGCAGCCAGCCGCACCGGCCCAGCCAGCAGATTTTGGCAGTGGTTTAATACCTGATATTCAGGAATTTGGTGCTGATGGAAATCAACTGCAAGAGCCGGCGGATACCGATACACGGATACCTGGTACCGGCTCAGATAGAGATGCTATAAGTGGACCCATAGCACCTGCGCCTGCGCCGCCTGCACCAACACCACAACCACGGACACCAACAGGCCCAGCAGCCCAGCGAAGATGGACTGGACGCAGACGAATAGAAGGCGTCAGGGCGATGGAGATTCCGGAGGGTTTTGATAGAGTCGTTACTGTCGGAGACATACATGGAGATCTGGATGGACTTAGGGAGGTACTGGAAGGCCTCGGATTAATTAGAAGGGGTGCGCGCGAAGATGGTCAACATGATGAATGGATAGGGGGAAATACCGCATTAATACAAGGTGGAGACGTATTAGACGGCCCTAAACCCAGAGAGACTATTCTATATTTGAGATATTTACAACGCACAGCAAGACACGAGGGCGGAGAAGTGATAAGGATTGTAGGCAACCACGAGCTTGCATATCTGATGCAGCTTGCCGCTCCATTGAGACTTAGAAAGACGAGACGCTTTGATGGCTTATTAGCTGATACCGAAAGCGCTGAATTTAAGGAATTAGCCAGGATGATACTCAAAGACGTTGAAGATGGCCGCATTGTAGCGGCTCTGGGGGTAGGCGGCAAGCTCTTCGTGCACGGGGTAGTAACAGAGGAGATATATAAGAAGATAATAGAGGAAGAAGCGCGCAAAGATAAGAGATGGTGGTTACCGCTCTCCTTTAGGAGGCTTCTTGTCAGGCGGCAATTAAGCAATCCGGAGGCACTCGCAGAAAGATTAAATGAGATATTGCTTAACGCTGTAAGAGAGGAAGAGTACGACCATGTTATCTTTAAGGGTGTTATTATAACAGAGGGCGCTCTCATAGAAGATGGAATAACAAGCTGCCGCTTTGGCGAATTAGGAGTTGAAGACGTATACGCCCTGCCTTTCGATGAAGTTACATTCCACGATAGGACAGACGACGGCAGAGTCGATGTGAAAACATTTGGAAGCAGATCTGTGCTTGATGTCGATGTCGGGATTTCCAAAGGAGGAAGGGCGGCTTTGGTATTTGAATATGGCGATAATGGAGAAAGCGTCGTTATGGAGTATTACCAGTCTGCGCAGCCGGCGGCACAGGCACCGGCACCGCAGACGGCAGCAGCAGCAGACACAACGCCTTTAACCCCAAGCGCAGAAGATGCGCTAAGAAGCGAGATCGAAGGGAAAGAGTGGAAGGTCATTAGTAAGACGAGGCGTGTGGAGCATCAAATAGATAAAACTCCGCAGAATGTATATAAATGCGGCGATTGGATTATCCACATTCCTCTTCTTAACGAAGATGAGGCAAAGCAGGGATTGATTTCTATAGGAGGTGTTGATAGATGCAGGAGCGTCGCAAGCGCTGCTATTGCAATGGATAATTTCGGAAGGTGGTTTATTCCTACGACTGTCTTGCGCAATGTGTCATACATGGTTGGCGGCAGAGAGTATGTTGTCCCTATCGTGTATGTGCAGCGGGAGATAACCCCCTTGGTTAGAATGACAGGAATGGAATCAGGAAGGCGGAATATAGATAGGAGCTACAGATACTTGGCGGAGCTGCCAATAGAAGAGGCCAGAGACATAATTGATTCGTATTTCAATCTGCTTCAAGATATGTGGAGATGCGGCATACATAACCCGGACATTCAATTGATTAACATGGGGATTAGAGATGGATGGTTACTTAATTATTTCGATCTTGGGAACTTCTCTGAGAGAGAAAGGTTGCCGAGTAATACCGAATCAATTTTACAAACAATTGATAGGAATAACCTTCTCTCGTTACAAGGCATTGGCGCTGACACGAGATTAATCGATCACTACAAGGCTTGGGCCGCAGAGATACTCACTGTTAAGCACGCGGTGGGATTGTGGCGCACAGCCCTTGAGCTGAGACAGAGAGTCTCCGACGTCAGCCTTGCCCCATCACCGGCACCACAAGGCGATGCCGATGTCGTAGGCGGCGCACAAGGCGAAGCTAATATTGGGCGCAGGGTGGATATGAGTGAGTTTGGCGAATGTCCGGACACTGAATTCGGCCCGCAGGGAAGGTATGAGGTTAGGGACGGAAGAATAACAATGGGTGATCTAGAGATAGAGGTTAGGGTTGCCCATGATGATATAAGAGATGCTGAAGGAAACGTCATAGAAGACGGCGGTGTTGTGGTAAGAGATAGTGACGGAAGGTTCTACATTGTAGTAAGGGCAGGGCCTGAAGGAGCGTTGCCGAATGCGGATACCCTTATGCACGAATTAGTCGCCTGCCTTGAAGTGATAGACCTTGCCGGAACCTATGGTGATGAAGCCGCCCGCGAAATAGCGCCCGCCCACCACATGGCCCTGGCAAATGAGCTCTTAAATCTCGCCCTTACCAACCAAGAGATTAACGAAAGCTATAACCAGATTGCAAAATCGCCTGAAGGACACGATAGAATCATGCCCGCCTCTATTATAGAGGAGAATGCAAAGAGGCTGACGGCCAACCAGGGTCTCGTTGTGGCGGCGCAGGATAATAGGCAGCCGCAGCGCATTGAGGAAGAGAATCCTTACGCGTCGCCGAGAGATTATACCGAAGACCTTGAGCGCGAGGTGACGCCGGTGAGAGAATTTGTCAAAGAGCAGATTGTTGTAGCTCTTCTGTATACCACATCATTTATCGGAGTATACTTATTAGATAGCAGCAGTACACTGTTATTGATGTCGATACTTGCAATAGCTTATGTTATGACATTGGCTTATGAGATTATCAATACCAGCGTACTGGCTGCGACGAGGAGGACGCTGTTAGATCTAGCAAGCGAGCATCCTAAGATATTAATCAATATGTTGACGTTTAGACCTGTTCGTTGGGATTCTTATGCCAGCAGAGGTAAAGTTGATCCGAACGATGCATTTAACGCTATTCCAGAGACCGTTGTGGCCTTGACAACGTTTTCCATGCCGCTTGTCGTAGTCGTACTGGGAGTAGGGTGTTTAGGTTTTGGTGCCATTGAAACGCCACAATTTTGGGCGGTAGTCGCGAGTTTTGCGACTGCAGCAGCTTCATCGATGTATATGTCGACTTCTATGTGGGCGTATGCATCTTCCGGAGAGATATTATCGCGTAAAATATCTCGTAAGATAAGAGAAGCTAGAGATAAGTGGAACTCATTGGATAATATAATGAAACTTACAATCGGATTGCTTGTAACAGGAAGTGCCGTATTAGTGATTGGAGTAGGCGTCTTAGCTACACTTAGCTTCTTAGGAATGCCGGTATTGCCGATCTTGTTTGAAGTAATTACCGGTGCAAGCGGCCTCGGCGGGGCCATGACGATGGCGGCCGGAACGATTATCGCCGTTCCTGAGCGCGATGCCGAAGCTATAAGAGAATGGATTAGCGGTACCGGACAGGCTGTGATAGAGGATGAAGATATTGTTGGCACTGAAGCTGCTGGAGAGGAAATTGCCGTAGGCGCAAAGGAGAGGATTGCTGAAGAGACAAGGGTTATTGATGAGGCATTTAGATTTGCGGAGAGTGTAACACTGGCGCTTCGGAGACTCGGAAGAAACGAATTCGGCAGGAGAAGAATAGCTCAGGCTAGAGACAAATTGGTAGGCGCTGTAACAGAGACAAATACCGGCACTGTAAGGAAAGATCAGACAATCACATTTAAGGTTATACATAGTGACGGAACTGAAGAAGTAGTCGACACAGTTGAAGGAGCGCTTCATGAAGGAGAGCAATTGCTTGGCCTTGTGCCGGAGCATATTAGGAACAGCGACGGCTTCAAGGCGAGCATGGCGAGACTTGGCATCGAGGGTGTATTGCCGTATGAGATAGGCTGGGCGCTCCTTGCGAACGGGACGCTTAGGTTGTCGGAATATGCCGAGATAGCGTTTGGCGAAGACGGCCGCATACTCTACATGAAGTCAGACGAAATAGAAAAAGAAAGCGATGTTATCCTGGTAAGAGGACATACGCATCCGCACCCCGCCAGCGATACGGATGAATTCGCGGCAGATACGATTGCCATGGTAAAGAGAAAGGCCATACACGGCAGGTATATACCCGAGTTTATATTCGAACGCACAAAAACAGGCATACAGTTACGAATTCTTATACATGATGACGATACAAATGCGTTTGTTTTGGCAAGGCTTTCAGCAAGGCCTGAAGACGGAGGTTTTGAGCTTACAAGAGAAGGCGAAGTTGAGAGGATGAGCGCGGCCGATGCACTGGCATATGTAACACAGAGCGAGCACGAAGATATCCTAAGGCGCGGCATCGGAAAATTGGCTGTTTGGGAACAAGAGAGATTAGGGGCAACGCCTGATGAGCTTGGTAAGATAAGAAGTATTCTTGCAGAGGCGCTTGTTGCCACGCCTGCGACTGCGACAGATTTGGAGAAAACAATACCTAGGCCCCAGCCTTTAGACATGCCCGGATTAGGGCCGGAGACGCCCACAAATATGGTGCTCGCGCCGCATAAGAACGGCCATTCACGAAAAGATAAGGCCGAGGCCATAGGCAGGGAGCTGGTTGGCACGAGCGCATCAGACCTTGAAGGGGATTATGAGTCTCTGTATAGCTCTTATAAAGGCATGTGGAGAGATAGAAGGCTTGAAAAGACCGGAGCAAGAGAGAGCGTAGTCGCGATAGAGGCGTCCATATTAAGAGGCACGGAAGGCGCAGAGGGCAGAGAAGACGAAGTTGTAAGCAAAGAGGCCATCGACAGGCTTAAGGAGATCGCCAGGACCGCCGAGGGCAGGCTTAAGATTAGGATTATAAGCTTTGACGGGGACCAGGACGCTGTAGCCGTCGCGGCTATAGAGGCCTTAGCCACAGCAGCTGTCGATGCCACAGGTAAGATTGTGGATGTTGAGCTGGTCAGCCTTTCTGCGGACAGCGAAGGCTTTGAAGGCAGAGTTGATACTTTCGTAGATGAGCATATGGCCAGGCTTGACGACGAGCATGCCGCTTTAGACAGGTTTGTTATTATGGTAGGCTCCGACACCGGCAGGTTAGCCGCTATCGTTGCTAATAACAGGCTTAAGGCGGAGTTAGAAAGAAAGAAGGACTCCAGGGTTGAATTGAGAATTGTCGGAAACAATCTCTTAACGGCCGATAGGGAATTCGGCAGGCTTATCGCCATACTAAGCGCCGCTATGAGGCTTGATAAAGGGCCCGTTACATACATGGAAGGCGACCAGGAAGACCTCGAAAAGGTCAATGAGCTCTTGTTTAAGATGCTCGACGGCATAAAGGCAGTTCCTATAGGGCCTGTTGAGCTTGGAAGAGAATTTTATGAGAGAAAACGTCTTTTAGATATCGCTATGTAAAAATGGTCGACGGGTGAGAAAAGGGGTTGGGACCATGGATGGAGAAGTCGGACACCTATTTAAGAAACTTATAAGGAGCATGGAATTATTGAAGACGGAAAATCATACCCTATCTGATAATCTCAAAAAGACCAGATTTCAGCTTTTGAGGTTATTGACGAAGATAGTCGAAGAGATAGACCCGCATACAAAGGGCCATTCTATAAAGGTGTATAGATACGTTATAAAGATCGCGAAGAGATTGCAGCTGTCACAAAGGCAGATAAGCACCATAGGAAACGCCGCGCTCCTGCACGATGTGGGAAAGATCGCCATCGATAGAAATATCCTCAACAAAAAAGGAAAACTCACTCCCCAAGAGTTTGCAGTTATAAGAAACCATCCAACGGTAGGCGTAGATATAATAAGCCAGATAGAATACCTCAAGTCCTCATGCCCTCATGTATTATACCACCATGCCAGATTCGAGGGCGGCGGATACCCGCGCCACAAATTTAAAGGCGAAGAGATACCGATAGGCGCCAGGATTATAGCCGTCGCAGACAGCTACGACGCCATGACCTCGGACCGGCCATACAGAAAGGCATATGCCAAAGAATGCGCCATCGAAGAGCTTAAACTGCGCTCCGGCAGGATGTATGATCCCCAGATAGTCGATATATTCATCGAGATGCTAGAAGAAAAATAGGGAGACCCCTTGACAAACGTTGCAAAATCCTGTATAATTTAATACAGGATGGTGCATTGATGAAAAAGACCGATATCATATTCTTGCTGGAGGAGACAGAGAAAAAGCTATTTACTACAGGCGACTTAAAGAAGATATTAAAGATCGGAAAAGAAAACACCCTCTATAAAACGATAGGGGGGCTTATAAAAGAAAATATACTAACGCCTCTTCACAAAGGAAAATATCTCTATAGAAACAGCAGACCCAACGACTTTGAGATAGCCAATTTTCTATATTCACCTTCATATATATCATTTGAAAGCGCGCTTGGCTATTATAATATACTTATTCAGGCGCCATACAAAATATTCTCAGCCACACCTTTAAGAAATAAGATTATCGAGTCTGATAACAAGGAATATGCCTACACGCACATAAGCCCAAAGTTTTATTTTGGATATAATAGAGAAAAGTCTTTTATTATAGCCTCGCCAGAGAAGGCATTGACAGATTTAATGTATCTAGCCAGTAAAGGGTTAAAAGCACTCGACATTAAAAATCTCGATTTAGCCGGAATAAACAGAAAAGAATTTTATCTTATATTAAAAAAGATGTCGAATAAATTGTTGGAGAATTTCGCAAAAAAACTTATAAAATGATTACAGAAAATCAAATCCATTCTTTGGCTAAGCGCTGGGAGATAGACCAGATTACGGTAATGAGGGAGTATCTTCAAATACTCTTTCTTTTTTACCTCTATGCCCAGAGAAAGAGCGACAAAATATTTTTTAAAGGCGGAACCGCGATAAGGTTTTTGTTTGGTTCGTTTCGCTTTTCAGAAGATCTGGATTTTACGGGCACTCTTGAATCAGACGAGATAATAGGCCTGTTTAATAATGCCTGCTCTGATTTAAACCGCGAGATACCCGCGGTTGAAATGGAGAATTTTAAAAAAAAGAGAAACAGCATTGTCTCCAGAATCAGATATACCCCAAAACCGGACACATATCCCCTGGGAATACATCTGGAGATATCTATAAGAGAAAGGCCTATTACTAAAGCGGCAAGCCACATTGAGACGCTCCTTCCGGTAAGCCCCTATCCCGTTGTGACTCATTTAGAAAGCGAGGAGATAATGGCTGAAAAGATAAGGGCCCTACTGAAACGTGCGAAGGGCAGGGATTTGTTTGATCTTTGGTATCTGTTGACGAAGGAAGTAAAGCTGAATTGGGATATGGTAAAAAAGAAGATGGAGTTTTATAATGACGCCGCAACATTAACTGATTTAGTCTCAGCGGTAAAGGCGTTTAATCAAAAGAAACTTTTTGATGATCTGGCTAAGTTTTTACCGCGCGCCCAGCGCAAGACGATACCCGGTTTAAAAGAGAATATACTGGAAAAATTGGGAAGATTTGCCGTAACATAGCAAATATGCCTGTTAAAAACGGACTTGTCGTTTAATTATGCTATTCAATACGCTTAAATTCGCGATATTTTTCGGCGCAGTCTACATGTTATACCGCCTCCTTAGGCATAGATGGCAGAACAGGCTGCTTCTTCTGGCGAGTTACGTCTTTTATGCCTTCTGGGACTGGCGGTTTCTCTCTTTAATAATCCTTTCCACGCTCTTTAATTACTATTTTGGCCTGAAGATTGACACTGCCTCCGGCCAGAAGAAAAGAAAGTCCTTCCTTGTAGTATGCGTCATCTTAAATCTGGGCATGCTCGGCTTCTTCAAGTACTTCAATTTCTTTGCCGAGAACATGGCCGCGTTTCTGGGGCTCTTCGGCTACCACCCGGGCTGGGTTACCTTAAATATAATACTGCCGCTCGGCATATCCTTTTATACCTTCCAGGCGATGAGCTATACCATAGATATATACCGCGGCGTAATCAAGCCGACAAGAGATCTCCCTGATTTCGCGCTCTTTATAGCGTTCTTTCCTCAACTGGTGGCGGGCCCGATTGAGCGGGCAAGGAACCTTATCCCGCAGATACAAGCTGAAAGAAAGATCA
>JADHWH010000044.1 GCA_016783555.1 Candidatus Omnitrophota bacterium
TCGCCGAGCCTAAGAGAAATGAAAGCTTGGCTTCGCAGAATGGAGACGTGAAACGAGATTCTGCTTCGCCGAGCCTAAGAGAAATGAAAGCTTGGCTTCGCAGAATGGAGACGTGAAACGAGATGATCAAGAGAAGGATAAAATGGACGATAGGGCTGCTCATTCTCCTGGGTGTCCTGGCGGCGATACTCTTTTATCCGTTGCCCATGCTTATCTGTCCGGAATTACCGTTTAACCAGCTTTATAAGCGGGCGCTCTCCGTGTTTATGCTTTGCATATTGTTCTGTCTATACCGTATCTTAAGGGGGCCGACAGCGCCGGATAGAATCGTGACTATAGATATATTCGGCATATTGATTGTCGGCTTGTGCGCTATACTGAGCATCCCTACGGGCAGGACATGGTATATAGATATAGGTATAGCCTGGGCGCTCCAGAGTTTTATAGGCACGCTGGCATTGGCAAAATATCTGGAAGGGAAGGGCTTCGATGAGTGATATTATAGGAATAGTATTTATTGTAATCGGGCTCATATTTGATTTCTTCGGCTGCCTGGGGCTTGTGAGGCTGCCCGATGTGTATAACCGCCTTCAGGCATCTACCAAATGTGTGACATTTGGAACGTGCAGCATAATGTTCGGCACATTCTTGATATTGGGAGTGACCGCGGGGGGTATTAAAGCGCTTGTCTGCGTAGTCTTTTTATTATTAACAGCGCCTGTCTCCGCACATGTATTGGCAAGGGGCGCGCATATATCCCGCGTAAAACTATGCGATAAAAGCATTGTCGATAGATACGAGGAAGATAAGGAATTAAAATAAGATGAACCCCGTTAGACCTTTGAAAGATGACAAAAAGGTCTAACGGGGTGAACCCCGTTAGACCTCATAAGAGGCTAGCGGGAAGAGGAGGTCTAACGGGGTGAAAAAACCGAAACTGAGGGAGCTTGCTGAGGCGATAAAGTCGTTGATAAAGGGGCCCTATACCTCGAAATTCCCCTTTGCGCCGCATACGCCCCCCCAAAATTTTAGGGGTGCTCCGAAGTATTCGGAGGAGGGCTGCATAGGCTGTACGGGATGCAGCAATGTATGCCCGCCGAATGCTATAGAATTCATAGACGATTTATCAAAAACACCACCTACGCGAAAGATGATCGTCCATCACGATATATGTATATTCTGCGGCCAGTGCGAGGCATTTTGCACTACTAAGGAAGATTCCCCTCCGGGGATTAAATTGAGCATGGACTATGACCTGGCCGTATTTGACAGGAAAGACGCCGTAAGTTCCGCAGAGAAAGAACTGGCGATATGCGAGGTCTGCGGCGATCCTATTACCGCAAAGGCCCATATTGACTGGATTGCGAAGAGATTGGGACCGCTCGCTTTCTCAAACCCCACCTTATTTATGTCACGCCTTAAAGAACTGGACTTAATAGATGATAATATAACCGAGGTCGTGAAGGATCTAACCCGCGCGGATAGGATGAAGATAATCTGCGCCAAATGCCGCAGAAAGACCACCCTAGAAAAGTAAACCTTCGACGCGGCCAGCTTTGCTGGCCTTGCTCAGGGTTAATGGTGAGCAAAGTCGAACCATAAAATTCAAAATCCGAATATCGAAATTCGAAACAAATTCTAATTACCGAAATTCGAATGACCAAAACATATGAATAGACAATATGATTTAGAAGAAAGGACAGAAAAATTCGCAAAGAGAGTAATTGAGCTGTGCAAAGAGCTACCTAAGAACACAGTAAATATCGAGTTAATAAGCCAGACAATAAGAGCCTCAGGCTCTGTAGGCGCAAATTATATAGAAGCAAACGAAGCATTAAGCAAGAAAGATTTTTATTACAGGATTAAGATTTGCCGCAAAGAATCGAAAGAAGCAAGATATTGGCTTAAACTCCTTTTGTCAGCTAATAATAAGTTAGAGAAAGAGTCCGAATTGCTTATAAAAGAATCAACTGAATTGATGAATATATTTGGCGCTATTGTAAGAAAAGGAACTTAGTTTTGAAAATTCGAGTTTCGAATTTGTTTCGGATTTCGGATTTCGAGTTTCGGATTTAAGATATGCATAAAATCAGTTATGACGAGTTCTTGGAGGCTTTGAAGGGCCGGGTAAAGGGCAAGGTCGTTATATTGGGCATAGGTAACGAGCTGCGCGGGGATGACGGATTCGGTCCGTATGTCGCGGAGGCGCTAAAAGGGAAAGTGGAGGCCGTCGTCTACAACTGCGGCACAGTCCTTGAAAATTATTACAATCCTATTGTAAAAGAAAGGCCAGATGTTATAATATTACTCGATATAATCAACTTTAACGCACCCTTTGGCGAGATGGGCGTCTTTGAGAAGGATGATATATTAAAGGTGGGTTTTTCTACGCATAATGTTTCACCGAGAGTATTTATTGAGCTCCTTGAGAGTTCGATAAAGGCCGATATAATAATGGTCGGCGTCAAACCTAAAGAGACCGCCTTTGGCGATGAACTGAGCCATGAGGTCAAGGAATCCGCGGAACTATTAAAGGGGTTTTTTATAAAACTTCTTTCTAAGAAGGCAGATTAAATATGGTTATGAAATTTTTATCGGACGATGAGGTTATAACGGTCGCGATGAATCTCGAACAAGAAGGGAGAGGGTTCTACGACGAAGCAGCGAGGCTGTCGAAGCATAAAGAGACCAAAGAGATATTTAACAAGCTGAGAGATGAAGAGGCGGACCATTATAAAACCTTTAAAGATTTATTAGATAACATTCAGGCAGCGGGCCCTAAAGGATATTTTAATATAAATGAAGAGGCGGTATCCTACTTGAACAGCCTTATAGAGACGGGGGTATTTAAGGGCATAGATAAGCAATCAATAAAAAGATTGAGCGAAGCCGAGGTGCTGGAGATAGGCCTTAAGGTCGAAAGGGACTCGGTTCTTTATTATAACGAGGCCCAAAAGATGAGTACAAATCCAAAAGCGAGAGAGATTATGTCTAAGATAATAGAGATCGAGAAGGAGCACCTCGTTACCCTGACGAATAGGCTGCGTGTCGCCCGCAGGCTCTTTTAAATGAAGAAGAGAATAGCCAAGGTCTTAGGCATAGCGGGAAGTCCCAGAAAAGGCGGAAATAGCGATATTCTACTGGATAACTTCTTAAAGGGCGCAGGAGACGCTGGCTGCGAAACGGAAAAGATATACGCAAGTCATCTTAATATAGCGCCGTGCGACGAAAATAATACCTGCCACAAGACCGGAGAATGCCGCATTAAAGATGAGATGCAGGCTGTTTATAAGAGACTCATCGAGGCGGATTGTATTGTCGTTTCAAGCCCGACATTTTTTATGGGAGTGCCGGCTCAATTGAAATGCCTGATAGATAGGTGCCAGGCGCTCTGGGCCAGGAGATTTGTTTTAAAGAGGCCCTTAAGGGAAGACGATAAGGAGAGAGACGGCTATCTATTGGCCACGTCAGGGCTCAATAAGAAAGAGGCCTTCCTGGGCACAAAGGCGACTGTAAAGGCGTTCTTTTATGTGCTCGGTTTTAGATATAAAGACGAGGTTCTGGCCGGGGGCATAGACAAGATGGGCGATATAAATAGACAAAAAGGCGCGCTCGATAAGGCATATAAAATAGGCAGGAGCATATTATGAAGGAATGTCCGAGTAAGAAGAAAAATTTAGCGAATTGTAATTGTACTTACGAACCCTGCGAGAGGAAGGGCATCTGTTGCGAATGCATTCAGTATCATCTTAAGATGAATCAGATGCCGGCCTGCTTTTTCTCGGATGGCGCCGAGAAGAGTTATGACCGCTCAATAGAAAATTTCATAAGAACACGTAGTTAAAAATTACACCCCGTAGGTGTAACTAAAGGTGAGGTAAAATGACAGAACACCGCAAGCTCAAGAGATGGGTAGATGAGATGGCCGGGATGTGCCGGCCGGATGATATTATCTGGGTAGACGGCTCTGCAGGGCAAAAGGAGAGCCTGAAGAGAGAGGCCTTTGAGACCGGCGAAATTATAGAATTAAACCAGGAGAAACTACCCGGCTGCGTCTACCATAGGACGGCTCTAAATGACGTGGCCAGGACCGAGAATCTTACGTTTATATGCACAAAGAAGAAGATAGACGCCGGGCCTACCAATAACTGGATGCTGCCTAAGGCCGCATATGCGAAGGCGGCTTCTATATTTAAGGATTCCATGGTAGGCCGTAAGATGTATGTAATTCCTTTCTCTATGGGGCCGGTCGAGTCGCCGTTTAGCAAAATCGGCGTTGAGCTTACAGACAGCATATATGTTGTGCTTAACATGTCTATTATGGTGAAGGTCGGCGCGGATGTCTTAAAAGCGCTTGGGCGAGACGGAGAATTTACAAAGTGCCTCCATGGTCAGGCAGAACGCGAGATAGAGAAGCGCCTCATACTCCATTTTCCCGAAGATAATGCAATCTGGTCTGTCGGATCCGGTTATGGCGGAAATGTCCTTCTGGGTAAGAAATGCATGGGATTGCGCATAGCAAGCCATATAGCCAAGGAAGAGGGTTGGATGGCGGAACATATGCTTGTGCTCGGCATAGAAAAACCGGATGGAATCATAGATTATATAGCGGCCGCGTTTCCCAGCGCATGCGGGAAGACGAATCTGGCCATGCTTGTGCCGCCAAAGGGACTCGAAACCAAAGGTTATAAGATATGGACCGTAGGGGATGATATTGCCTGGATGAGGATAGATTCTGACGGGGCGCTCTGGGCCATAAACCCGGAAACGGGCTTCTTCGGAGTCACCCCCGGTACTAACTCAAAGACAAATCCTAATGCCGTGAAGACAATCGCCAGAAATACCATATATACGAACGTCTTATTGAAGCCTGATAAGACTGTGTGGTGGGAAGACGGCGACGGAGACCCGCCTCTAAGCGGCATAGACTGGAAGGGTAATGCCTGGCAGCCCGGCATGCGCGATAAAGAAGGAAAGATCATAAAAGGGGCGCATCCTAACGCCAGATTCACCGCCCCTATAAACCAATGCCCATCTATATCCCACAGGGTAGAGCACCATCACGGCGTGCCCATCTCAGCCATTATATTCGGAGGCAGGCGCGCGCATCTGGCGCCGTTGGTATATGAGGCATTGAACTGGCAGCACGGGGTGTATGTAGGCGCATCGATGGCATCGGAGCGCACCGCAGCCCAATACGGAAAGCTCGGCGAGGTAAGGCGGGACCCTATGGCCATGCTTCCTTTCTGCGGATATCATATGGGCAATTATTTCAGCCATTGGCTTAAGATGGGAAAGAGGATGAAGAAATGTCCCCGCGTATTCCACGTAAACTGGTTTAAGCAGGATAAGAAAGGGGGATTCCTCTGGCCCGGCTTCGGCGAGAATTTCAGGGTGCTTGAATGGATCATAGACCGCTGCAACGACAAGGTTGGCGCCGTCGAGACGCCGATAGGGTATCTCCCGAGAGCCAAAGACTTGAATATGACGGGACTTGATCTGCCTAAGGGCGCCTTAAAAGAACTTCTAAAAATAGATGCCGATGAATGGCTGGATGATCTTAAGGACCAAGCAGAATTTTTTAAAAAATTCGGCAGGAAGCTGCCTAAGGAATTAAAAAACGAACACGCATCTTTAAAAAAGAGGCTGACCAAGAGGAGTAAAAAATGCTGAGGATAATGTGTAAATCCAAGATTAGCAGGGCAAAGATCACAAAAAAAGAACTGCACTATTCCGGGAGTATAGGCATAGATAAATCGCTGCTCGAGGTTAGCAATATGCTGCCGAATGAGATGGTCCAGGTGTTGAATTTAAACAACGGCGCGCGTTTCAATACATATATTGTAGAAGAGCCGAAAGGCTCCGGGACTATCGCGCTCTACGGCCCGGCCACCTACAAAGGGGAGATAGGAGATAAGGTCATAATAATCTCATACTGCATGGTTGAAGAGAAGGAGACTAGATCCATAACCCCCAAGTTTATCACCGCTGATGAGGAGAATAGGGCCGTAAAAAAGAAGCACAATAAATAATATGGCCTCTCTCAAAATTATAAAATTTCCAGATCCAGTCCTGCAGAGAAGGGCCTCTTCCGTTGAGGTTATAAGGCCTGAGGAGAGAGCCCTTGTGGATAATATGCTCGAGACGATGTACCTCAATCAGGGCGTGGGGCTGGCCGCGTCGCAGGTCAGTGTATTAAAGAGGATAATTGTCGTCGATGTAGGGGGTGGGCCGATAGACCTTATAAATCCCGCTATAGCCGCGCGGATCGGCTCTGAGAAGGCGAAAGAGGGGTGCCTCAGCCTGCCGGGAATAATGGTGCCTGTCAGGAGGGCAAAGAAGATCAGATATAAATGCCTTAATAGAGACGGCAAGCTTACGGAGGGCGAAGCCGAAGGGCTCCTGGCCAGGGCCATCCAGCATGAGATAGACCATCTTGAGGGAAGGCTTATTATAGATTACGTAAATCCCGTAAAGAGATTTTTTCTTAAGAAAAAGATCCTTAAAAACCCCCAGCCTTAATGGAAAGAGACCCCCTTATTATAGAAGAGGTAGAGAACGTTTTTTCCTCGATCGGCCTGTTCAGGCTCTTTAAAGATGAGCCATATCTCTTTTTATTAGACAGCGGCATAGATCCTTCTTCGCACATGCATGCAGATATGGGGGCATGGCTTCGAAGGACAAGTAGGCAGAAATTAGGCAGGTATTCTTTTTTAGGTTTTGACCCCTTCTTGATATTCCGCTCAAAAGAAGACCGCATTACAATAATCGAAGAGAATAAGAGAAAAGAACTGACCGGCCATAATCCTTTCTATGTGTTAAAAGACCTCTTAGGGAGATATAAGCTTGATTCAAAAGAAACATCGATACCGTTTACCGGAGGCGCCGTAGGATACTTCGCCTATGATCTAAGGCGTCACTTAGAAGACGTTCCGTCAAACGCCGTCGATGACATAGATATTCCCGATTGCTGCGTTCTCTTTTACGATAGGGTGATTATATTTGACCATCTAAAGGACAAGACATATATAGCCTCAAGCGGATTTCCGCTTATTAAAAATTGCGAAAGATCAAAACGCGCAAGGATGCGCTTCCATGATGTGGCCGGAAGAATAGAAAAGAGATGCGTAACAAGAAGAGAACAAATAGAAAAAAAAGACCTTTTAAGCGAGACCCGGCTAGACTCGAATTTTACAAAGGATGAGTATATCTACGCCATAAATAAGGCAAAGGAGTATATAAAGAAGGGCGATATATACCAGGTAAATCTTTCACAGAGATTTTCATGTAAGATCGACGTGCCGGCGAATGCGCTTTTTGAAAGACTTAGGGCCATCAATCCGGCGCCGTTTGCTTCTTTTTTGGACTTTAAAGATGTAAAGATTGTGAGCGCGTCGCCTGAAAGGTTCTTATGTAAGAGAGGCCGCAGTATACATACCCGGCCTATAAAGGGAACCAGGCCAAGGGGCGCAGGGTTTATTGAAGATGAAAGGCTAAAGTCAGAGCTTTTATCAAGCCCAAAGGAGAGGGCCGAACATATTATGATAGTGGATCTGGAACGAAACGATCTGGGTAGAATCTGCGAATACGGCACCGTCTTACCGACGGAGTTTATCACATTGGAAAGATACTCGACAGTCTTTCATTTGGTCTCCACAGTAAGCGGCGTCTTAAGGGAAGGTGTAGATGCCGCAGATTGCCTTATAAACTGTTTCCCCGGAGGCTCTATCACAGGTGCTCCCAAGATAAGGTCGATGGAGATTATAGACGAGTTGGAACCGACAAAAAGGTCCTTGTATACCGGCTCCATCGGATATATAGGCTTTAACGGCAATATGGATACATCTATTGTCATAAGGACATTTATAATAAAGGGCGATCAGGTCTATTTCCAGGTCGGCGGGGGCATAGTGGCCGATTCCGACCCGGAGATGGAATACCAGGAGACCCTCGACAAAGCCAAGGCCCTAATAGAGGCGCTAAATACAAAATATGTATCAAAATCTTTAGCGGATAGCGTATAGCGTATAGGTCATGTTATAGATTTCTTTTTTACTATACGCTAAACGCTATACGCTGGAAGATCAGTTTTACACAAGCTATGAAGATATTTGTGAATGAAAAGATTGTGGATGAGAAGAAAGCGGTCATATCCGCATTCGACAGAGGCGTGCTCTATGGCGACGGCGTGTTTGAGACCATGAGGAGTTACGATAAAAAGGTCTTTGCGCTCGATAGGCATTTGGACAGGCTGGAGGCCTCCGGCGATATAACAGGCATAAAGATCTCTAAAGATAGAAAATACCTTAAATATATTATATATAAGCTTATCAAGATAAACAGGTTGAAAGACGCGTATATCAGGCTTGCAGTGACAAGGGGGGCGGGGAGGGTAGGGCTGGACGCTACTACCGCCAGGGACCAGAGCCTGATTATTATTGTAAAGAGATTCACGGCATACCCCGATAAATTTTATAAGAAGGGCGTTATTCTCTGCACATCATCAATAAGAAGAAACGAGAGGTCAAGACTATGCGGCGCAAAGACCCTTAATTATTTGAATAATATAATTGCGCGCATGGAGGCCCAGAGAAGAGGCGCAACAGACGCCCTCCTTCTTAATACCAAAGGTGAAGTTGCGGAATCGGCCGTGAGCAATATCTTCATGGTAAAGAAGAAGGATTTGGTTACCCCGTCATTGGAGAGCGGGGCGCTGGCCGGCATTACAAGAGAGATAGTGCTCTCCCTCGCCCACAGGTTGAATTTAAACCCGGTTGAGAGGCGAGTAGGCTTAGCAGAGTTAAAGAGCGCTAAGGAAGCATTTCTTACCAATACACTTATGGAGGTAATGCCGGTAGTCAGAGTGGATAATAAGAGAATAGCAAACGGAAGACCGGGTCTTGTAACAAAATCTATTCACCGGTTATATAAAGAGTCGGTAAAGTAAAAATCACACCTACGCGGTGTGTTGGTGGAAATCTTATCTTCACCGCGTAGGAGTGATTTTTAATCTTTCAAGGACGGCTTTTGTTATTAAAGGAAGCGCTATGGTCGCGTCTGCGTAGACCTCCGCGCATCTTCCGCCTTCGCCCGGAGGCGTGAACTTCCCCCATGATATACCTTCAGAATAAGTGCATCCGGACAGGCCTCCCCAATGGGCCGGCTCCGGGCATATCCTTACGCCGTAGCGGTAGCGTTTAAAATATCCGCCGGACTTCAGGCGCTTTTGAATTATGTCAAGATAGGGACCTACCTGCTGGGCCCAGTTTCTGGGCACGCCGCCGCCGACTGTAAAGATGCCGGTTACCCTCTCCTTCTTTATAATTTTAGTGAAATCCTCTAAGTCGAGGAAGGGGTCAAAAGCGAAGGCCCTCTTGGTTTTTGATTTTAATCTCCTGTTGTAAATTCCGAGATTTAACCCCAATTCCGAATCAGTGAAGGCGGGGATATATACCGGAACCTTCCTGGTATAGGCGCTTTTTAATATTCCCCTTTCTTTTGAGTTCTTTGCGAGGTATTCACCCAATCGTTCATTTAAAAACCTGCTTGATAAGAGAGTATCTTTATCTACATCATCAAGAATAATCTTAAATATGGCCTCGGCATCGTCGAGATTCTTCTCAAGCTCCACCGTATCGTAGATCCTGTTATAGCCGCCTTTATATAATTGTTCGTCGCTTAAATGCCCCTCATATTTAAAATGCGACATCCCCGCCGATTCCACAAAACCGTGCGCCATTATCGCGCCGGTAGAGACGACGGCATTTACAATGCCGTTATCTATCAAGTCGCATATGACAAGACCCATCTTTGCGACAGTAAGGGCCCCGGATAGGGTAAGGACGACAAAACAGTCCCTGTCGGCAGCCATCTTATACAGGAGATCGGCCGCCTCGCCGATAGACCTCCCGCCGAAAGATGTCTTGCCCATCTGGGTAACGAGGTCATTGACGGATTTTACCTTGGATAGATCGAGAGGGGATAGGGGCTTCAGATTGTCCGAGAAGCCGTTTTTATATTCGCATCTTGCCCGGGCCGAAATTTTCTTTTTACCTTTCTTCATATCGGATTAATTATAACAGATGAAGGCGCTATTATCAATATTTTAATAAAATGCCAAATGACAGGACCCGCAAAAATTTCCCCAACCCGTCACTTGACAAAGTTATAAACATAGTGTATAATTTATAGTATAAATAGTTAACATCATTAACTATTAAGGAGGTGGACCAAAATGGATAGATCGATGTATGAATTTGGGCAGGAGATGGCCCAGCTTATGCCTAAGTTCATGAGGGAGGTATTCAAAAACTATACTATGACGCATTCCGGAGGCGATGTCACGATACCCCAGATGAGCATCTTAAACGTCCTGAGGCATGGAGGCCAGTTGAAGATGAAAGAGATAGCGGGGTATCTCTCTGTGACCACGAGCGCGGCTACAGGATTAGTGGAACGGATGGTCAAGCTGAATCTCCTAAAGCGGGTTGCCGGCCAGAAGGATAGGAGGGTCATAAGGATACATATGACAGAGAGAGGGCGCAGGATAATAGATGAGATAGAGAAACAGCGTTATAAGATGATCATGGGTCTATTCAGCAAGCTTACGCCGCTTGAAAGAAAGAGGTACTTGGAGACGATAAAGAAGCTCTATCGCATAATGACAGAAGGCAAAAAATGAACCCCGTTAGACCTTTGAGAAATGACGAGGAGGTCTAGTGAGGTTCAGGAGGTCTAACGGGGTGAAATTTTTACGGGTTCTATTAATAATAGGTATTATATTTATATACATAACTCCCTCCGGGGCAGATGTGGAGGTCTATCCTATTGGAGATTATGAGGAGAAGGGAGTCGAGACGGCCGAGAGAGTCTATCTTTCGTTAAACGAGGTCCTCGGGCTCGCCCTCATGAATAACTTTGATATACAGCTTAATCTTTACGACCGAAAGATAAAAGAGGCCGATATGGATGAGGAAAAGTCTATCTATGATACGGTCCTCACCCTGACCGGAGAGTATGATTACGACAGAAGTGAGGCCGCCTCTACTATATTGGGGAGCTCATCTCATTCCGGCAGCGCAGGCGCCAAGATTACGAAGAAGCTTGTAACCGGAACCGACGTTACTATCGACTGGCAGAATACAAGGGAGAGCTCAGACTCCGCCTTTACCAGCTTAAACCCCAGTTACGAGTCCTCGCTTGAGATGAAATTTACGCAGCCGCTCCTTAGGAATTTCTTCGGGATGAATGACTGGGGCGCGGTCAGGATAACGAAGATAGATATTGATAATTTTTCTTCGGAGATACTCGACAAGATCGAAAATAATCTGGCAGATGTCGAAAAGGCCTATTGGGATTTAGTCACGGCGAAGGGCCTCGTCGGGATCAGAAGAAAGATGTGCTCGAAGGCCGACGAATTTTATCAGATTAATAAAAAGAAGAAAGAGTTGGGGACATCCGAACTTACGGATCTATTGGCGGCGGAGGCGAACAGGGAGCGGCGAAAGTCAGAACTTGAGGTAGAAGACGATAATCTTAAATATAGAACAAACAGGCTGAAGTTGTTGATAGACCACTCAAGGGGCGATGAAGATATACTGCCCATGGATAGTATAAACATTCTAGACAGAGAGATCTCTTTTATCCAAAAATTAAAGACGGCATTCCAGAACCGCCGGGATTACGAACGCGCCAAGAATGAGATTAAGGCAAAAAAAATTAAATTCAACATGAAGAGAAACTCAAGATGGCCGCAGTTGGATTTCGAAGGCTCTTTAAAACTGAACGGCGTGGAGAGGATGTATAAAGATTCCGCCGCCGACTCTTTTACCCATGAAAACCCTGAGTATTACGCGAAGGCTACATTCTCTTTTCCTTTTGAGGATAGAGAGGCGAGGAGCGAATACAATAAGGCCAAATACGAAAAGCTGAAGGCACTTTTAAATCTTAAAAAAACGGAGAAGACCATAGTAACCGAGATCAATGATAAGGTAAGAAAGGCCAATGTCTATAGAGACAAAGCAGTTAGGGCCGGAAAGATAGAGAGGCTCCAGAGAGAGAAGCTAATGGAGGAAGAGAGGTTATTCGGATACGGCCGCTCCGATTCCGACAGGATCATAAGATTTCAGGAAGACCTCCTGAATGCCCAGATAGGCACATTGACCTCCTTAAAAGAATATAAGGACTCATTGATAGATCTCTATCTTGCGCAGAACATATTTTTGAAAAAGAGAGGGTTGACGGTTCAATGAACCCCGTTAGACCTCATGGGAGGTCATCGGGGTTAAAAAATCTAACAGAGTCAAGGGTCAAGCCCGTAGAGCAGGTTTAAACCTGCTCTACGGGCCGAAGGATGATAAGGAGGTCTAACGGGGTGAAACTGGCAGAATTTTCCGTAAAACAGTCACTATTTATAAATCTTTTAAGCGTATTCGTTATTATAGCCGGATGCGTCGCCGCTATCGGCATGAGCCGGGAGGCCTTTCCTAATATCTCCTTCGATAGGATAATGGTAACCACCGCCTACCCGGGGGCTTCTGCGGAAGAGGTAGAGAAGCTTGTGACTATACCGTTGGAAAAGGAGCTTAACGAGGTAGATGATGTAGAGGAGATGCGCTCTTCTTCGATCGAGGGGCTCTCCACCATAGTTATAAAATTAGAGGCCGATGTAAAGAACAAGGACGACGTAGTGAATGACATACAGAAGGCGGTAGACAGGGTAAAGAATCTTCCGAAGGATATATATGACGACCCGCTGGTCGCGGACAGAGAGTCAAAACATGTCCCTATGATCGGGATAGCCTTGAGCGGCCAACTTGAGGAGAAGGCCATCCAGCGTATAGCGGAAGATCTTGAGGACGAGATACTCGACGTAGATGGAGTCGCGACGATACGCAGATACGGCTGGAGAGACCAGGAGATGTGGGTCGAGGTAGATCCCGACAAATTACGCGAGTATCACATGTCCACAGAAGAGATAATGGAGAGTCTGAAAAGGCGGAATATCAGCATACCGGGAGGTTCGATACTTCATGGTTCAGAGGAGTTTAATATAAGAACAACCGGGGAATTCTATACAAAAGAAGAGATAGAAAAAGTTGTTATAAGGGCCAACGATACAGGCAATTGGATAAGGGTAAGCGACGTCGCCAGCGTTAAAGATACCTTTCACGATGAGGATTTAATAAATAAGGCCTTCGGCACAAGATGCGTCTATCTCCTTGTTATTAAGAAAGGATCCGCTGACGCTATAGATGTCGTAAGCCGCGTAAAAGAGGTGGTAGATGATTTTGAGAAGAAGCAACCCGCTGAGCTTAAGCTGGCGTATGTTGACGACCTTTCATTCTATATTAAAAGGAGGTTAAGCACCCTTGGGAGAAACGGAATCATAGGGTTTATTTTGGTAGTAGTATCACTCCTTACATTTTTAAACAGGCGCGTGGCGCTCGTCACCGCCTTAGGCATACCGATAGCGTTCCTGGCTACCTTTATCGTTATGAGTTTTTTAGGCTATTCTATCAATTTGATTACCATGTTCGGCCTTATCGTAGTCTTGGGCATGCTTGTAGACGACGGGATAATAATCGCCGAGAATTGTTACCGGTATATGGAAGGCGGCATGCCCCCCAGAGAGGCGGCCATCGTAGGCACGCAGGAGGTCATAAAACCGGTAACGGCTACTATATTGACGACCATGGCGACATATACGCCGCTTATGATGATGACGGGGATCCTCGGACAATTTATAAAATATATACCTATAGTAATCGTAATAGCCCTGGCGGCATCCATGTTTGAGGCCTTTATAATCCTGCCTTCTCATATAGCCGATTTTGTCAAGATTAAGAAGGATAAGACCGGAAAGGTCTTCTCCAAGAAGAATACGGTCTGGTTTCAGAAGCTGCTTGGGTTTTACACCAGGCTTCTAACGGGCGCCATAACGAGGCGTTACAGAGTCTGCATAGGAGTCTTTCTGACATTTTTAGTCTGTCTGGTTTTAGCGGTAAAAGTCATGCCTTTTGAATTATTCAGCTCAAGAGGCGTTGAGATATTTTTTGTGAGAGGAGAGGCAAAGATAGGCACGCCCCTTAGTGAGACAAACAGATACATTTCAAAAGTAGAGGATGAGATATTAAGACTGCCGAAGAAAGAATTGGACACATTTATTACTCAAGTAGGGATGATAGCCGAAGACCCCGACAGTCCTCATGTGCGGCGCGGCAGCCACCTGGTCCAGATAGTCGTCTACCTTACGCCTGAAGGAGGCAGGAAACGCAGCGCGAGCGAGATAATAGATGATATAAGGGCGAAGACGAAAGATATCAAGGGATTCGAGAGACTCTATTATGAAAAGGTCAGACACGGACCGCCTGTGGGAAAGCCGGTCGCGATAAAGATAAGAGGCGAACATCATAAGACAATGGAAGAGATTGCCGGTAGATTTAAGACCTTTCTTGGCACCATACGGGGTGTCTCTGACGTAAATGATGATTACCAGCTGGGAAAAGAAGAGATCATGGTCGTTGTGGACGAAGATGCCGCAACGAATGCGTACCTTACCGTAGGAGAGGTGGCAGGTTCCGTAAGAAACGCGTTTGAGGGAGGCATAGCCACTTCTATTAAAAGAGAGAAGGCGGCGGAGGAGATAGATGTCCTGGTGAGATTTCCCGAAGATGTGAGAAATAGTCTCGAGGCCTTCGACAAGATCCTGATACCGAACAAGTTCGGCAATCTCATACCGTTGAATAGAATAGCCTCTTTTGAAAGGAGGCGCGGCGTATTTGCCATAGGCCACCTTGACGGGAAGAAGGTTATAAATGTGAGCGCTGACGTTGATACGGAGATAATTAAGTCCGTTGAGGCAAATAGGATAGTGATGAATAAATTTAAGACCATCGAAGAAGAGTACCCCGGCTATGCGGTAAAATACGGCGGAGAGCAGGAAGAGACCGCAAAGTCGATGAGAAGCCTTTCGAAGGCATTCATCCTGGCGTTTATTTTGGTCTTTATGATATTGGCCACGAATTTTAAATCTCTTGTGCAGCCGCTTGTCGTTATGGTCGCTATACCGTTTGGTATTATAGGCGTGGTGATTATGTTTCTCTTCCACAGAGAGCCGTTCAGCTTTTTGGCTATTATAGGGATTGTGGGCCTAAGCGGGGTTGTTGTCAATGATTCAATAGTCCTGGTAGACTTTATAAATAGATTGAGGGAGAAGGGCATAGACAGGCGCCATTCTATAATAGAGGCCGGGCAGTTGCGCTTAAGGCCGGTAATACTGACTACCATTACCACTGTCTTAGGCCTGATGCCGGTCGCCTATGGCATAGGCGGGAGCGATCCCATATTGATCCCTATGGCCCTGGCCATGTGCTGGGGGCTCGCATTCTCAACAGCCCTGACACTCATAGTCATACCCTGTATATATGCGATTATCGATGACATCGCCTTAAAGGTTACCCACCGATCAACCGTCCTGCCGAGTGAAAATAAGAAGAGATAAGCGCTATGTCCCCTTCCCCTAATGAGTAAACCCAACCACGCAGACCCCACCCTACCAAAAAAGCATTAATTTTGCAAGAAGAATGCTATTTTTAAACTAAAACAGCCGCTTTTTCCGGGACTTCAAAGAACGCCTGATAAGGGT
>JADHWH010000045.1 GCA_016783555.1 Candidatus Omnitrophota bacterium
CATAGAAGAAACGGCCTTTGTCAGCATGAAGTCTCTAATCTGCGCGCAAGAATAGACGATGAACTGCAGCCGGCAAACTTTAACGAAGCTAATTGGCAGGAATTCGATACCATAAGTGAAGGTATTAGAGAATCGGCGCGGTCCCTTGAATCCGGCATGCGGGAATTGGGCCTGACAGTAAAATTTGAATCAAAAAAGACCATGACTGAATGGGTCGAAGGAGAGATCAGGCAGAGAAGAAGAGAAGTTATTGGAAGGGTTGCGGCGACAAGCCCCGCTATAGCGGAAGAAGAACGGCTTCGTGCCGAGCTGACCGGAATGGCCGGAGATATAGGAATCCAAAGGCAGGTCTGCGATGAACTCTCCATCAATAAGATTACCGAGCTTGTAGAAAGCTTTGAAACAGCGCAAGCGAGATTTAGTGAATTGGAGGCCTTCTGCGAACCCGGTTGTGATGTAACGCTTGAAGAGTTTGACCGCACCTTAGGTGAATTCCGCCAGGCGCGTAGAAGAGCCCAGAATCTGGGGGTTAAACGTCCATTAAGTCAAGATAGATGTAATATAATCAATGAACGAAGAAGATCACTCCTTGAAGCAGAAGATGCAAGACAGCAAGAAATAAGACAATATCTGTCGCCCCTGAGAAGGGGGTATGAGAGAATTCATGGCATTTTAAATCCGGATCTAGAAAGAGAAGAGCTGCCTTGGTTTCTTAAATTTTTGGATTCAGATCCAGAAGGACCACCTCGTTCCCTCTTTAGCTTACTCAACAGTAAAGAAGTTATGATTGAAGAGCGTGAAACCGGTTATGAATTTACTCGAATAGTCCGAGAAATAAGCAACGTCGAATCGACATTGCAACAGACGGATTTCACAAGATCAACCGATGTTGCTTATGCAGTGACAGTTGTCGCCCGCCTGCGGAATGCGGCGGATCATATACTTACTCTATTACAGGCCGAAGCGCCATCTGATGAAGATGAAGCAGCATGGGAAAGAGAGCCGTGGGAAGACCGGGAAGAAGGGCCGGATGAAGTGGAAGAATTAAGGGATTCGCTTATCCATTTTAGGGATTTGGCCGATGAATTGGAAAATTCGCTTAGAGATCAGTTCATTGGCGCAATGGAAAAATCGGGTGAGATAGAGCCCCCTCAGCCGGGCGCGAGGCAGCCGGTCCCTAAAAAAGTAATTGAAAAAGAGAGAGCCGCAAAAAAGCGTCAGAAAATTCTCGTATGGACTACGGGAAATGCAGCGGCCGTCGCAATAGGCATGGCAGTCCTTTCTCTGATAGGCGGATTGGTTGAGCAAGGTATTATACCTATATTAAATCAATTCTCATTGACGAACATAGGCGCGTCAGTAGAGAGCAATGAAGAGAGTCAAGATAAGGCGGGACAAAAAGCGACTACTAAAAAACAGAAGAGGCCATTTTTCATTCCGGTTCCGGATTATCTCCCGGACGGCTTTGACCCAACGCCCGATCTGCCTTCTGTTGAGAAGTATGCCTGGATCTCTCAAGCCAGGTGGAACGAACTTAAGGCCTGGATGGAACTTTGGGCGCTTCGGGCAATGGACCGCGGCGTAGATTTAAACGGCAACCGGATACCCCAGAATAGGCAGATGCCGGCTGATATGCAGGCAGAGATACCCCTCATGCCTTGCGACAACCACGCTATTCCTATCGAAACCGAATTTGTCGTACATCCCACAAACCAGTATCTCTTAGTTGTCTACGCGGATGGATCGAGGGAAAGGCTGGACAGGGCAGCCGGCGATATGGGCCGGGTCAATCAACTCCGCTACGACCGTAAAGGAAATTTTCATCCTCCGGCCGGTAAGCAATTCAAACACACAGAATTCAACCTTAGCTATGACGCAGGAGGAAGACCACTTTTACAACGAGCAGACGGCCGGCCGCTCTATGATCTTTCGGGAAGAGAGATTACAGGGCCGCGATTATCAAGGAGTGCTCTGCCGGTCTGGTGGCGCGCTATTGTGCTTGGGCCTAACGGCCAACCGGCTTTGGATACTAATGGGCGGCTTATATTGAATATATATCCGGTCCATCCAGGCAATGACATACCTGGACTAGAAGCATATATACCTACTATTCCCGGCACATTTGTCGGCAACCCCGCGGGTTCACCGATTGGAAATATCGTAAAATTCGGCGTAGAGGCCGGCCAGGACAGGCTCAATAAGGCAGAGCGGGATCTTCGAATCGCGCAGAATAGGCTCAGGCTCTACCGCGAGCTGCAAAGCAACGGATTAGACCCCAATCAGCCCATCGTCGCTGTTTCTGTAGATGATGAATTGAGCATCACAAGGCGTTACCAAAGCCACAGCAATCTGCCGGATATAGGTGAGAATCCGGGAAATATGAGGTTTTACACCTTTAACATACAGCGTCTCGGCAATGGTCAAGATCCGTTTGTCGCTTATGACCCCCGCGTCCAGCCGGATCTCGAACCCTCAAAGGTTGTTATTCTCGAAAATGACGGCATGGGCGGGGTCAGGGATGGAGACGAGATACACTTCTGCGTACGCTCAAACTGGAAGCTCTCACAGGCAAGGCGCAATGAAGACAGGATCCGCACCCGGACCTTAGGGGCGATAGCGACATCGACAAGGACGCTCTTTAACCAAGCAGGGCTTACAGAAGAGGAAGGGCTTACAGAAGAAGAGATTTCCGGCAGAATCGGCCAGGTCCCCATGGCCCCCTTATTCTACATAGCCAAAAGGGAAGGCAGGATAGTCTATGAAGCTGTAGCCGGTGAGAGCCTGAAGAGGATACTAGATGGATTCGGACGACGTGTCCCAGAAGAGGTTAACCAGAGGCTCGTAGCCTTCTTTAATAACCAGGTTACTTATCTCGAATTGGGAGGCATGAAATTCTACAGCCCTTTCCATGAGGAGTTCGATAAGCTCTGGGAATATTGGTGGCTCCAACACCTAAATAGAGCCGGAATTCAAGTACCTTATGCCGTAAGAGTAGATGCAAACGGGAATATTATGTCTGACAACGATAACAACGCCCTCTTTCTTACGCGTAACGCGGTCGCAAACGCGCTCGGCCGAGGATTCGAGATAAACGAGCTCTACGCGGCGCACCCAAACGGCGGCCACGTCGTTAGGATCGTCCCCGGATACACGGTAGATGACTATGGAAATGTTAAAAAGATCTTCGATACCGCGGTGGAGGCAAGAGAGGCTGCCGCAAAACCTAACATGGTCTATTATTTAAGTGAAAAAGGGAGTGCCAGGGTAAAGCTTAAAATAACCGATGAGGAAGGCGGCTGGTTCGGTCTCTTTGCGGCGCTTGTCAACAACCCCAACCTTGAAATAGACAGGGTGTGGGACGAAAGCCAAAAAGTCTGGATCGAGACGGGCACCATAACCGTTATGACAGACTATTTCCGTGAAGGTATGGTTATGCGCGGGCGCATGGCCGATATTCGCGAGCAACTTCTAAGGCAGGCTTCGCCGATGTCGAAGCAGCGCATAGTCCAGCCCAGAGTAATAGAGATAATAGGGGCCAATCAAATGTCCAAGCGGGAAAAGACGTATATACATTCAGGCGAAAGATACGTCGCTTCTGCCCGGGGCAGATGGGCAAGACATATCCTAACACTGGGACAAGATTATGCTAATGCCCATAATGCCCAGGATGAGATTACAAAAAAACAGCTGCTTGAAGAGGGCATGGCAATGGCAAACGGGGGATTCTATGTAGAGAACGGCTCTAAGTTCATAATAGAAGGGTTTCCGTCTCAAGGCCCTAATGGCACAGCAACGCTTCCGGAGCAGATTATGAATCGCCACGCGCGTAATTTCAACTCATTGAGGCTGGGCTTGAACCTCGATGAACTCAACCGCACCGGCGGCATCCTCTCTATCCGTTTTGGAGGGCTTGACCAGAGAATCCGTATCATGCAAGAGATGCTGAATGAAGAAGTCGCCGGCGGCACGCTCGAGCAATGGGCAAATAGAAATATGCATCAACAGCTTTCGGAGAGGGCAAGGGAAGAACAATTGGCGGTCCCATATAGGCAAGAAGAGGCGGAGGCCATCTTTGATCAATTGACGGATGAGATAAATAAGGCCGAACGCGAACGCCAACAGCGGTTGACTGAATTGATTAAAAGGAGAGAAGGGCGCGTTACTATCACTCAACATGATCCGAACCAGGTAGATCCGGTGGGTGTAACGGCCCAAACAGAATATGCGGATTACGTACAGGGATTGCAGGACCAAATTGAAACATCTGAATTTACATTAGGGATTAACCGCAGGACCCTAGAGCAGGCCAGAGGAAGGAGGGCAATAGAAGATGCCTGGAGGACCTATGCCAATACCTACATACGGCTTAAGATAGAGGAACGCCAGCTTGAGAACGCCAGAGACGACTATAATTATGTCAGAGACCCCTATGCATATGACGACTTTACCCATCGAGAGGAGTTTGTTCATATAGTGCCGCCTCATGACCTTGCCCGGCAAAAAAGAACGAATGAGGAGAATGACAATCAGCAAAGCTATGATCGCCTCAGCTCTGAGATAGAGATGCTCGATTCTGCCGAAGGCGGCGCGGGCGGATATACAAGTATAGAACCGGGGTATCCTAATACCAGCGACAGTGCGGCTGGAGAAGCTGCGAGGCAGACTGCAGAGGATGAGCTTCAGAATTTCACAGAAGGCCTTAAGAGAGATCCGGTGGACTTCATAAGGAGGCTCTTTAATGACCCCGCTGCCTGGCAGGGATTAATGCCCGATCAGATAGAGGCCCGAAAGAGGTTTATTCTGGACTTCTGCAGAAAAAACAACCTCTATATCAGGCCCGATCCCAATACGCGGAACTTAGAAGTCGTTACTATCAGATCAGACCTCGATACGGCAGAGGAGAATCGCAATAGGGCAAATCAGGAATTGGCCAATGTCACAACCATGACTAGAGGCGGTGCCCTAAACGGTGCGGTTATCGAAATCAATCCGGAAGACCCATCGGCCGTGGGTGAGGTCGTGGTAGAGCCGGCTTTAGTCCAACAAGAACGCCAGGCGCTTTATGACGAAAAAAGGATACTGGGGATAGAGTACCACACATTAACACCTGCTGACCGCAGCGGTCCCCGAGGGCAGGAACTCGCCCGAAGGCTTCAGGAGATTGATGACGGCCTGCGCCGCGGCAAAGAGCTTATTTGCTCAAACGAATTCGGCTATCGCGAGACGTCGTTATATCTGCAGAGGCTCTTAACAGAAAGGATGACGGAGAACCCCCTGGAGAAAGCCGTTGAATGTTTCGACCCAAACGGCCGGCCGACCGGCGAATCGAACGTATATAGAATTAACGCGGACGGAGAGATTATAGGCGGGCCCGCCCGTTCTTACAGATTGAGTGAGGGGCCGGACGGCAGGCCTGCCGTCCGCCGTCAGGTAGACCCGGAAAGCGGTAGAGAACATCTCGTTATGACGGTTATGGTCATAGACCATACAAAAAGGACCAGGCGATATGATACTGTCTGGACGGATGTGGATGCCCGGATAGATGTAAACGGAAGGACATTCGAGATACCGGTTGACTGGGTAGAAGAGAGCGTATGGGATGTCTCTCTTCCGGCCGGATGCGAGAATGATGCCGTGGAAGAGCACGACATAGAGTATACGCGTCTTTTTACGATGGATATTGTCCAGAGAGCCGTGTCAACAGACAAAAAAGGCAAGACAACCAAGACCGCAAACCTCAGGTTAACCAAAAGAAGCCAGCCCCAGGCCGTTAATGAGGACTTCAAACCCGATCCGGACGGAGAGTACCTCCTTTATGATGTCGAGACAGAAAAAGGTAGATGGATAGAGATACGAGATAAGAAGTATAACCTGGTAGGCAAAATAAGGCCTCCGCAACAGGCGGGGATAAATAGAGTAACCTATACGCGCCTTCCCGGAACTAATCTTATACAAAGAGCCGAGTCTATCAATCATCTCGGAGACACGACTGAGATTGTAACCTTAAGACTCACCACCGTAGGCCAGCCGCTTAGACTCAATAGCAGCTTTCGCCCTGATCCGAACGGTGAATACTTTCTCTATGACGTTGAAGACCCGCGCCTTGAACTAAACAACAGATGGACGGAGGCTCGCGACCGACAAGGTAGAGTAGTAGGCGAGGTAAGGAAGTTTCAACAGATAGTCGGAGGCAAAACACGGACGATAGAGACCAAACAGACCATGAGGTTATTCGACCAATGGGGCGAGATCCAAAGACAGCGCGAAATACTGACAATGCACGGCATGGGCCCTAACGGGACAAATCGCAGACGGGCGACTGAGACACTCTTCGCAGCGCAGGAGGGCAGGCAGATACCTGTAGACACAAGGATATTAAGAAATGACAGCCCGGGACCTTTTGTTACAGACAAAGATCATTGGGACGCCCTCCCGGTGAAGTACAGCTATAATGTCGAATTCGAGGTAGCGCCGGATCCTCGCACGGGAAGGCCGGTCAGGACCGGAAGGCAGATCGTCACCATCTTTAACGGGGACGACACCTTTGAGGCAAAACGGCTTGAAGACCCAAGCGCAGGTGAGGGAAATGAGCTTCAGGGGCTCTTCAAAGATAATGTCTTGAGTGTAGTCCATTACGACGATATAAGATGGGGGAGATTCCGCGGCAGAGTCGAGACAGGACGGACGCATTATTACCGGGAAAATATTCCTGACCCGCTCAATCCCTCCCTGCAGCCTCAGCCCGGAGACTTCGTGCTGGCAGAAGACGCCATTCCCGCAGACGGAAGGCATGGTGACGGAAGCGTTACAATAAACCGGCAGAAGACGGCCCCGGGGCTTCCTCCTATCGATACCACTGCTTTGTTGGCTCGCGACGGGAGGCCTGTCCATGAAGAATGGCGAGATATATATACGGGCGGCACCTGGGTTACCCAGATAGAGAGCTGGTATAACCGCCAGGAGCATATAAGGGCGAGATCGGGGCTCTCTTATATCGATCCATCGGGAAGCACCAAGACAGATATAGAAGGCAAATCCATTAAAAAGAAGGTAAATGTTGATAAGTATTTGCCGGACGATCCTAACTCTGATGAGACGCCTTTAAAGGTCTTTAAGAGAGCTCATCCGGGAATTGCTCATATCTACATATATGATGTCTCCCTTCATGGAGCCAAGAGTACCTATGAGGCCGCCTTTCCAAAAGACAATCGTTTCGGTATTATGCCCCTTGTGCGCCGGGCCGGTGGCTACACCGTAGTAACACGTTTTCTCCCAGGAACACCCATACCGGTAGAGGCCTACGATTTTGACAGCCAGGGCCGCTTACAGAAAACATACCGGGCGCTTGAGGATGGCGAGGAGATCTTAACCACAGACAGAGACGGCAACGTCCGGGTAAAGGTTATCTTTAACGACAGCCAAGTCGAGGCCGAGAGGTCGTTCTATTATGCCTATTTCCTGCCTAATGACCCATTGGGGCGTGAAAGTTACCATATACGTAACGGCGAACATGAGAATGGATATGCGGGCGCTTTAAGATTCGAAAACCGCTGGGATTATAAAGTACCTGACAAAAAAGGAGGTTTTCTCGACGTCCCTATCGCTATATGCCCGCGCGTCGAGGTCTGGCAATCAAACGAAGATGGGGAGAAGACCGGCGAAGAGCCGATTATAACCTTTACGCACGCCGGTTCCGGCAGAAGCCCTCTGGGGGAGGTCATCTATTATAAGGATGTAGATATTAATGAAGATATAGATGACTCGGATCTGGTTCGAAGGGCGGGGATATCGCCGTCTCTGCTCCGGGTCGGTTATACAGCCGCAGGCAGAAGGCGTGTCGAGATATTCGGAGGTGATGTTACCGTCGAGTTTACCAAAGTTACCCCGAGTGTTAAAACCTATTACAACGATGATGAGATTCCCGTCTTCTCAACAAAGATTAAGGGCAGTTATGAAGACAGCTTCCAGAACGGCCGCGAGACCCTCTATAAGAAGATTGTAACGAGAGACGTCCCTGGCAAACCGGGCTGGAGGATTACATATGAAAAAGAGATAATAAATAGAGATGATCTGCTTCAAGTGCTCGCAGGTGAGCTCAAGAAAGAACTTAAAGTAGACATCCAGATTTCCGCCTATTTTAACGGCATCCTCAGGGGCCAGCGCTTTAATCAATACGGCGTTGTTTACCATAAAATTAACGGTGAACTAGAGCCTGTAATTCGCGCGAAACTTAAGAGCAGTCCGTTAGGACCCTATGTCGACAGGGCGCTTACGCCTTTTATGGAAGAGCTGGATGAGATTCCGCCGGATGTTACAGAAGAACTGCACAAGCCCCTGCCGGAAGAAGACACCCAAAGACTTAAAAAGGGGCCGGGCAGGCTCTTTGAAATCCTGAAATCTTCTGCAACCGGCAGTACGGCGCCCGGAAAAGGGCTCCTTATACCTGTATTATATATAGCACGGATTATATCAATACCTATATTGCTCGTTCTCCTGCCGTTTATAAGACCGTCTCTGCGAAAGACCGCCGGGATCGTGGTGGTTGAGGATATAGTGGCTCCATTAATAGAAGAGGCTATAATGTTTGCTGTATTGCATTATACAGGAATGCCGCTTCTTTATCTTTTAATAAGGCTCTTATTTGTAATAGCCCATGCCTTCCAGGACCACGGAGACAAAAAGCGCACTTTATTTGAAAAGATGATCATATCTTTCAATGTATCGGTCGCATCACTTATTCCTCTCCTGTTTAGCACTACGCCGCTTGCAGCCGTATTCTTTGTCGGCCTAGCCGCCCATTCACTATTAAACTTCTCCATTACCCTTACAGGAGAGAGTGCCAGATATCAAAAGGCGGTATTGGGAACAAGGGTTGCCGGAAACAGTGAATATTGCCAATATACCCGGAACGGCGAAACCAAAGATCTTCAGGCAATTGAAGATGCTGCTAATGGGGACCCTCTGGTAGAAGAAGATATCCCAAGGGCGCTGGAAGAAGAAGCGGTAGAAAGGCCGGCGGACACCATCGGCCAAATAAATTTTTGGCTGAGCGCGCCGCAAGGCAGCTTGATAAGCAGGCTGGAGCAAGACTTCCGCATCTTATCAGACCTTCCAAATACGCAAAATATCGCCCGCGCTATCGAGAGATATGCCGATGGGCCTGAGGCGGGAGATTATGCCTTCTTAAATGAAGGCCATTTTAGAAGCGCTCTGGAGGATATCCACAATGAACTGCTCAGGCCCAATTCCAGCGCGATGCCATATACGCGCGATGGCCTGGCCCATCTGGTATACTCCCGTGCGGTCGCCAAGGCGGTTGTGCCGGCCGTTGATAGAGAGCTTAAGGTTGATGGGCTCAATCCTGATGAGGATTTCGCCCCGGCGCAGGAGAAGAGGGTAAATATGCGCGAGTATACGATAAGGGTAATGACCCGAAGAATGGTCCAAAGGACAGTCATGGAAGAAGAGCCGAGCAATAAGGCATCGATCGATGATACCTTCCTGTTACATCAACCCGGAGACCCTCAAACACCATATTGCCCCTCAGGTATCTGGATGCCTATGAAGAGGGCACGCTCTGATGCCGAAGTGGATGAAGAATGCCTGGCTGCCTTTAACCAAATTCAGGATTTGGAGGATGAGATTGAAGAAAAATTAGAAGAGGGCTTAACTGAAACAAGCCATGAGATAACGATCCGTCGCAATGGGATCGAGCAGATAAAAAGAGATCTGCCCGCTGACTCTTTCGGGCACCAAAAGAAGGCATTTGAAGGATATGTGGCCGTGCCGCTTGAGCATGAGATAAGGCGCCAGATATTCAAGTTTAAATTCGGCCCCTTAAGTTTAAGCAGGAGTTTTATGGATCACATCATATATCTGAGCTCGGAAATCATCCCTACTACCCCTGACCCGGATCCGAGTAGAAGCAACCGCCTGGATTTTGTAATAAAGAAGGTCGCGTTCTGGAGCCAGGTATTGACCGACCAGCTTATGAAGATTCACGTCAAAGTCAGGGGTGGTTTCGCATCCCAGCCCCGCGAGCTCCACGTACATTACTTTGAAGACGACCGCTTCCTGGAGTTGACACGTCTGGCCGCGGGAGAGAAGAAGAGTATCTTTGAATTTGTAGAGCTAAAGGCCTCTGACGTGGCATATCTACTACAGGTAGAGATGGGTATAGGCCATTTATCCGATGAGGATTTCGAAACCCAGTTCGGATTTAACCCATCAAGTAATGATATCCTTACCGAAGGCCAGGTCCTTTATGCTATGGACCGTCTCGGCACATGGCACCAGGATGACACATGGCATCTGCCATTTTACGAAAGGATTTTGAGGCCGAGACTCATGAGTGTCCATAAGGGGATAGTCCTTGACGCATTCAGGCGCTCCGGAATCGATATTCGAGCCGAATTGAGAAAGGCCAAAATGGGCGCGGATATGTGGGGCCAGACAGACGGCCTTACAGAAAAAAAAGTGGAAGAAGCGGATAATATTATGATAACCGCAGCTAAGAACACCTCCGGCCATCCTTTACACGGAAACAATACGCTTACAGAAGAAGAAGCGGATAATATTATTAAGGTTGTAGGCATAAGTGTGCGAGGGAACGCCCAGCATAATCTCTTCGCGAGGCAGAACGCGGTTGCGGGCCAGGATAAGTTCCATACGTTCCTCGCTGTATTTTTGGTCCACATAACTGAAGTAGATCAGGTTAGGAAGAGCGAAGTTCTTAATATACTTCAAGACCAGATAGATAATCTGGGATTAGATCCGAATGCGCCGGATCTATGCCTTGGAGGCGACCCGTGTGACCCCATCGGAGACGAACAACTTATAATGATCTTCGATTTCCTGGAGAATACCAAATCCAAATTCATACAGCATTTGGCCTATTTAAAGTTCGTTCCACCTGTCAGAGACAGTTGGGAGGATAGAGGGATTGTGCTTCACAGGGCACCTTTTCCAATTCTTCATATCCGGAACACACTTGCGGTTATACTAAGGGCCTTCCGCTTAAAGTCGCTTGCCGAAAGGGCGCGAAAATCCGCGAAGGGCGTTGCCGGATATTACGACCGGGTCCTCGAGATTATCCGGGAGCCTCGCTTTTTCGGGAGTTCAGGCCTCGGACCATCCAAGGAGAAGGCGCCAAAACTCCATACAAAACGCGATCTAAGAAGGTCTCGAAAGAACATTGTCTGGTGGAAACGCCATCTCCGGTTTTACCCGTGGTTCTTTGAGCTTCTTTTATACGGCCTGGCGTTATCTATCGCCAATGTGTATCCGTACTTTTACTTCTTTATTATCGTAGGCGCGGCGTTAATCGGAACAGCCATTGCCTATCTTCAGACGCGGAGCAACAGAGAGTGGTTCATATTCAATCCTTCCTTTACAGCTATCTACAGCATCCTCTTCTTTATACTCTGCTTTAGGTATGCCGTATACAAGGTAATAATACAGATGGGCTATAACAACACATTCTGGACCATTTGCGGTGTCAGTGCCCCGATGGTATTTATTATGGCTTTATGCGGAATTTTGCTTATACGCGCGATTGTAAGTATAGGCCAGCGCTTTGTTAATGCTCGCTACTATTCTGCAAGCCGCCAATCTACAGTGCAGGAAAGACCTTGGCAGATAAGGCGTGCGGCTAATCGCATTGTGGGACGCCTAACGGGATATACCCCAGAAACTCCCAGGCAGGCAGACAAAAGATTGCGTGATATGAAGACATATGATCTTGCGATTCCTGTAGGTTTATCTTTCTTTGGCATCGCTTTGCTTTTTAAGATTCCGTTCGCCGGCCCAATTCTAATAACCTCAGGAATATTACTAGCCTTTATATGTATTGCAAAATATAAACGGGAACAGCACATAGATCAATATCTAAATATCGATGAGGCGCCCCAGTTCAGGTCGCTAAATCCCAGAAAGATCCCGGCAGAGAGGATTGCCGCTACCGTCTATAGAATGGGGATAGAGCAGTTGTACAAGGGGCAGATTATTTCTATTGAGCAGAGGGATGCGCTGCTTACAGAGGGAAAGGAAAATATAAATCTTGACTCAAGCGAGGCCTGGGAGAGGGTAGCCGATCTTATGAATTACTACTACCGCATTGACATGGCGGCATTGGTGCGCACCTGGTCGGAAAAGGAGATGCTGACGGTCCACACGGCGGGCGGTAGCGAGCCTTTCGGTCCTACATGGAAGGGATTTACCAACGGCGTTCCCGAGACTTCGCCTGTATATCCATCAGAGTTGGCCTATATGACAATGTCCGTATACCCCGATCAATGGCGTAAATTCTTAGATTATGAAGCAAGGCACCACGGTCTATCGCCTGCGGATAGAGACAAACTCCTTCTTGCGGTCACGCAGACTCAAGAGACAACTCCGTTTCAAGATACAGAGACAGCCAATCAGCTTATTGAAACTTTTTACGGGCATATCCCTAATCCACACGAGCGAGAAAAATTGCAAAAAAGCTTAAAAGACCGCATAGTCCACTGGGCACGAATGCGCACAGGTAATGCATATCATACATATCACGGGCTTACCTTTATCCGGGAGGTCATAAGGATGCTCGCCGAAACTGAATTTCACGATGACCTCTATCACAATACCAAGACCTTTTTTGAGAGGTACCCTCATAGAAGAGAGATGCTTGTGCAAAAGTTAAGAGATATTATCAATACAAACCCTGTCTTTGAAATGGGCGATGTGCTAAGAAGAACGAGCAGGCGCGATGTGCTTTTAGGTGTAATCGAACGTACGGGATGGCTTAATCTGAACCTTTTGACGGATGCCGAGCGTGAGGCGATTATATCCAGCCCGTCGTTACAAGAATACGAAAAGGCATATCTTAAGACGGATCTCTTCTATGACGAATTAGTGCAGGAGAAATACCAGATGAATATCGTAAAGTACCCGGCTATTAACAAGGAAGACACGGCGCGCGAATATTATTTGAGGCCCGAGATATACCATTTTACGACATGGTATATCCTCGGCAAAGATACCGTGCCGGATGATGAAGGTATTGTATATAGTTTAAATCCGTGGAAGGCGCCCGCGATACCTCCGGCGTCAGCCATCACAGAAGGCGAGATAACGATTCGTTCGGATACTATCCAGGAATACAGGCCCGAGCTTGCTTATGGATTAGCGCTGGGTATGGACCGTTTAAGTATAGCAAAGTATAACTACGGCGGGTCATCCGCTCCAATGTATGCAGTAGCAGGCAACTATTCGCAAGGTGTAGGGGTATATGATATTAATGAACGCATCTGGACAGGGCTCAAGCAGCTCTTTATGTGCATAATGGGAACAGGGGGCAAGTGGGGCAAGTATGATGAGCCTACAGAGATGTATGAACTCTACGCCGAGAGCCCCCTATCAAAGGCGGCCGAAGACTTAGCTGAGGCATTTAAGCAGACAAGGAGAGGTCTTAAATTTGTCTTCTTCCCGTGGATAAAGAAAGGGGCTGCTAAGTCCTGGGCGCAAATTATGGGTATGGGAACCGACATAAAATATATAGCTGACCATCTGGAGATGCTATTAGAGACGCTCGCAATAGAATATTATTGGAGCGACGAGGCACTGGCGGACGGTAAGATTGCGCATATATATAATATGATCTGTTTTTGGGGCTTTAAGCTCCTTATATTCATCCAGCAGAATTCATTCGTTATAATAGTGCTACTCTGGTCTTTAGATCCTGCGTATGGGCTGCTCTATCCTATTGTCTTTCTGCCTATAGCGTATATCAGCGCCCTGGCGATAATCGCCGATACACAGCTCTATCTTAATCAAAAGATGGGATATCCTCGCGGTAGTATTAAACTTTTATATGCGCTGACGAGACGCCCAGGGCTTTTTATATTTTCAGTAGGTTGGATAGTCTGCACTTACGTCTTCGGATTCCTTGATAAGTGTTTATGGTTCCGCCATTCCTTTACCCAGACCATACGACCGGCGCCGGGTCAGGGTATCGTGCCGCGTTACACTTTAGATGAAGTCTACCAAGCATACTCCTTCGGTATAAGGTCTGCGGTCATAGTCTGGCCTGCGCTTCTTTTCTTGGCAACATCGCATCCTATGGAACTTCTCGTAGGCGCTATACCTTATTACGGTTTCTGGTTCGCAACCCTCGGAGCCGGATTCATATTAAATCCAAAAAGGCTGCATAAACTGCCTGAGGACTGGGCGTATTTCTACAAGAATGCAACAACCACAGAGATACTCGATAAATTCCTGCTACTCTGTATGCCATACATTGGGACAATTGTATTAGTCTGGGTGGGGCTCTATGCCGGGAGTGTTTTCCTTTTAGGATTCGGTCTCTTTAGAGCCGCAATCCAATTGGGGCTTTTACCGACTACGCAGACACGCTGTTTTAATATAACTCAAGGCCTCGATTACTATACGCTATTAGCCTTGGGTGTAATGGTAATAATGCAACTACATCTCTTTTGGACTATACCTATTCTTATACTCTGGATGATAATCGACCCTTCGCGGCGCCAGGCTGCTTACGACCTATTTTACGGAGCGTTTATCTATGGGCCTGCAAGGGCAATATGGGATAATCTTAAATGGGTATGCCTGCGGGCGCCGTATCTATTCTTAGCTGCCGGTCTTCTCGTTTTAAGCGGAGACTTTTTCATGACCCTCTTAATACCGCTCCTTTTTGAATTCCTACGCTGGGTCATTTATTCTAATGAACGCAATAAGGCAAGGCGCGCATTGGATGCGCTGCTCTACCAGCTGCGCGCGGAAGGCCGGTACAAGGTCTTAAAATTTCATGCGGCACCTCACGAACAGGGAAGGGGCGAAAAGGAATTATATCGAGAAGGGAGGCGTAGCTCCTCTGGCAGCCCGCTAAGGGACAGAAGGAATATAGTTGAAATCTTAAGAAGCCTGGATCGACCGCATGGAATACGTTTTGACGCTTCAAGGAAAGACGGCATCCTATACTTATTTGTCAGGCTCATAACCGGGATAAAGAGAAGCTATACCTACAGGCCGGCCCTAGCCGCATCCAGTAAAAAACCGGATCTATTCTGGGGTGATAATATCGCGCGTGATGCTCTTTATGATGAATTAGTGCGCCTCCACACGCAAGGTTTCGTCACCCTAACAGGCCCTATGCGCAGCCCGAAGATACGTTTTATCCCCGATAGAAACTCCCTCAAAAACGCGGGGAGACCATACACTGTCCCAGCCAGAGAGAGAGCCCTTGTCCAGCCGATCAAGAGTGCGCCATTGTGGATTCTTTCAGGAGCAGGATTAGGCGTAGCTGCGGCAATGGCTATGGGTGCGATAGGTACCGCATTCCTGACAGGCGGGATAGTAATACCGGTTACACTAGGCATATTAACAGGGCTGCCATTGGGATTTGCCATAAAGAGGGGCATCACGGCATTCTTTATAGGTAACGCATATAGGAGGGTAATACAGGAATTACTGGAAGAGAGCGTAAAAATAAGAGCACCCGACCTTGAGAATGAAGGAGCAACTGTTGAGATAACCCGCGATGATATACCCAATTACGAAATATCCCACTATAATACCTC
>JADHWH010000001.1 GCA_016783555.1 Candidatus Omnitrophota bacterium
TTTAAGTATTTAATCTTGCTTAAGGCCTGAATAAGCATGGAATGGAACCTGCCGTGCGAAAGGCTGGTATCTATTGAGATCTTATTCGTAAGGTGATTCAACCTTCTTGTAATAATAACTAAAAACGGCCCCAGCGCCGTTATGGCAAGCGCTGTCTTAAAATTCAATAACATGGCCAATGCAAGGTATACCAAACCATACAGGGCGTAGTTTAAGATATATGAGAATGTCCTGAAGGCGTCCACAACGAACTCTATCTCGCGCATTATTGCATTGTTGATAAACCCCACTTCTTTCTTAAGGACATAGAGATAATCGGTATTGAAGACCTTGCTGAAGATATCGCGCCTCAGGGTAACGACCAGATTGGAAGAGACCTTGCCGAAATATCGCGTATATAAAATAAGTGCCACGGCCCTCAGGATAAAAAATACCAATATAAATATAAGTATGAGGACAAAAGAATATTCGATATGCAGGAACCCAAAGATAAATTTCAGTATGTGTGATAATTTGTCATCACCAAAGCCGCCCTGCAGGATCGGGAGGAATAGCGTTACCCCTACACCCTCGAGGAAGCCCACCAGCATGATAAGAAAAAGCAGATAATAGATCGTTCGTCCCACAAACTGCCTGAACCTTATGAAATACTCTATAAGATACCGCATATATATTCTCCTATTAACCGTCTTTGCGAGGAGCCCGAGATGCTACGTCGGGCGACGAAGCAATCTCGGATACCATCCCAGATTGCTTCGCCCCGCTTCGCGGGGCTCGCAATGACGAACTTTTGTGTCTCTTTGTTATCTCATCTATTCTGTCGCAAAAGTCGTCTCTTCCCCCTCCGAATAGATAGTACCGGTAGTTTCTCTGCGCCTCTTTGGCAATCTCAGCCACCCTCTTCGGATTCGAGAAGAGATGGTCTATCTTATCCCCTATGTCCGAAAAGTCCCATGAGCATTTTACGTAAGTCTCACCGTCTCTGTATAGATCCGGCCAGGTCCTAAGGTGATCCATATCAGGCTTGATTAAAAGCGCGCCGCAGATTATAGACTCAAAATCTCTATAACTTATCTCACCCAGGCCGAAAGGGCTTATGCTTAGCTTGGCATTCTGAAGCTCTTTATAATAGAGAGTATGGCTTGCAAACCTGGTATCGATCTTGAACCTCGCAAGTCTTTCTGTAAGCATCCGCCTGTGAAAATGCACAAATTTTCTCGGATGGGTAAGGCCGATCCTTGCCGCAATATCTATCCTTCTTAACCTTCCGACTCTTGCAAATCTCGCCGTATATCTAAAGTTAACAGGCAGGAATCTTCGCATCCGAGAAACCAATTTGCCGAATCTTGAGTAGGTATTGCCCAGGATACTGTGGTTATTAAGCGCCGGATTCCAGGATAGATGTATCTTCTTTAGGTGCGCCGCATCGGGCAGATACTCCCGGGCGGTCGCAAAATCGTCGTTTATGCCGAACTTTTTGTGATAATAATCGAAAAAGATCCTGTCTCGATAGAAGTTTTTGCAATAAAGACTTCTATCCTTTAAGACCGCGCTCTTATAATACCCGTCAACATAAGGCAATACCTCAAACTGCGGCGTGCCTGTTGAATCCGAATTGTCAAACCAGAGAACCGCCCCTGTCCTTTCTCTTGCCTTCTTTAGAGTTATAAAGATATCCTCCTCTTTCTTCTTTTGGAGATGCTGAAAACCCTCCCCCACCCTATGCCAATTGGGCGTAAAGAACTTATTATCTATAAAGACGGCATCGCAATCATAAAGATCGTCCTTAATCCCGTAGAAAAACCTCGCCTTAATGCCTCTCTCTTTGAGCCCAACTTTGTTTACAAGAAAGGGAAAGACAAAACTTAGAGAATTAGGATTATTATTAACCGTTAATATATTTATTCGTTTCATATGTCAGCACGCGTCCGAACAGATTTCGTCTATCTTCCAGTTTGCGATATTTCTAATATCTACTTCGTTAATAAACCAGTTGGCTTCCCTGTATTCCTTCTTTAGCGGCCTTATCAGTATAGGGAGCCTGCCCTCCGAGCCTTTGGTCCTTTTGCCGAAATCTCTCATATCAAAGCGCAGATTTCGCAAGGCGCGAGTAATCTCTTCTCCCAGGTTAATATTCCAAATGTTAAGGATATCGTACTGTCTATTTCTTATAATGAACCTCAATATCTTTTCAATCGCGTTATCGGAGGACTCTCCGTAATCTATAATGCGGCCTATCTCGTTATCGCCTGATGCCCTCAGCGTAACATATCCAGAGACGGCACCATTCCGCCAATAATAATAGAATACGTATTTTCTTCTATTATTCTGAAATCTCCACCTGAAAAAATCCAGATTCTTAAATAACCTCATCCCGTTATCAGATAAGATCTTTTGCTTTCTTACAATAGAATCCATCTCATCGGCCTTGGGGTTCCGGGAAACCTCTATATCGCCGAATCTGCCGTACTCTACCGGCCCCCTGTACAGACTAAATTTTATCTTCTTCATGAAGATAGAGCTAAGGACCGCCTTCAGGCTATCTCTTCTTATGAACGACTTATCAGCTACGGGGATCCACCCCATCTTTAGATATCCGGGGATAGAAAGCTTGTTTGAGCTCAAATTTATGAATGCGTTATACTCCCTATCTCCGAATTCGGCTATTATGCTTTCGGTCATGATTGTAAAGAGGCCTCTTCTTCTATGATCCGGGTGCACGCATATGTCCGCAGGCGATAAGAGAAGTGTCTGGCTTTCATTATCGCCGGCCTTCCATTTCGATACAAAACATCCTCTAAACCCGACGACCCTCCCCTTATAAAGCGCTATGACGCCCACGGGTTCTTTCGCAAAGGGGTTCTCTTCGTATTTCCACCTGAAATACGATATATTCCTCGGGATGTCCTTGCTCCACAGGTGCCTTTCCAGATTGGCGATCTGCGGGACAAATTTTGGTTTGTATCTTTTTATTTCGTAATCTCCGTATTTCACTTATCTTATCCTCAATTGTCCTCCTTCGCCCATAAAAGAATTTCATAGAAGTCTTGGGCTTCGGAGGATAAATTCGGCCATATGACTTACGTCGCTTACGCTCCGTAAGTCATGGCCTCATTTAAAAAATACTCTATGCCATAGTTCAAACATGATAAGGGACGTGATCTTTTTGGAAAAATCCCCCTTCCCTTCTTCCTGCATCTTTATCATCTGCTCAATGTATTTTGTGTCATATATATTGCGTTTACGCGCCTTTTCGTCGAGCAAGATATCAACATACCTGCCCAGGAATCTCTTATCCTTAAACCATCTATTAAACGGCAGGCTAAGGCCGTTCTTTCTCCTGTAAATAAGCTCTTTGGGCAGATACCTTTCGGCGATCTTTTTTAGTATATACTTAAGCTGGCCGTTTTTAAACTTGAGGCGAACCGGTGTTGAATTTACAAATTCATATACTACGCGGTCCGCATAGGGGACGCGCGCTTCGACTGAATTTGCCATGGACATCTTATCCTGCCTCTCAAGCAGCGTAATCAAATGTGTGCGCTGGTTATAATAAAGCAGTCTGCTTCGCAAATCATTCTTGACCTTGCTTCTTAACGCCGACTCCCTGTAAGAAAGATCTCTCTCTATGAGGTACTCCTTATAAATCAGCTTCTCCAATTCATGCCACGCAAAGCTTGATGAATGCTCCATAAGCTGATTTTCGCTTATCTTCAAATATAATTTATTAAAGATATCCGAAGAATCCTTAAAGGGATAGATGGCCTTGTGAAGCCATAGATTGTGAAGAATCCTCAAGAGCCTCAATCTAAAAGGGACATTGTATCTCTCGTATCCCCCGAATGTCTCATCTGCGCCTTCTCCCGTAAGGATTACTTTAGAGTTAAGGACGGAGTGTTTTGTGAGATAAAACAGGCAGACGCTTCCCAGATGAAATATCGGCTTCTCCATAAAATAAGTCGCTCTTTCCAGATTATCCGTAAAGATCTCGTTCGTTATCTCAATCTTGTGGTTCTTGAGCCCAAAACGGTCTGAGACGATATCCTGATAGGGCGACTCATCATATTCGTCATCCTTAAAAGAGATCGAGAAGCTCTCCAGGTTGGAATAATTAAGCTTCTTTGCGAGTATAGCCGCGATCAGGCTTGAATCGACCCCGCCTGAGAGCTGCAGGTTGTAACCGACATCGCTGTAAGTATGGATCTTGAAACTCTCGGTCAAGACGTCTTCTGTTTTATCAATAAGCTCTTCTGCGCTTGTAATATCATTCTTCTTCAGGAAGGTCTCCTCAAGATTGTAGTAGCTCTTTTTTTCAAATATATCATCTCTTCTTTTATAATTACAAAAACTGCCGGGGCTTAATCTGTATATATCCTTGAAACACGTCTTTTCGCCGGAGGTATCCCTGAACATTATCTGCTCATAATATGCCTTGTAGTTCGGCTCAAGCCCGATGAATTCCGACATGGCCTTTATCTCGCTCGAAAGGAGTATATAATCATCGGATCTATGTATATAGAGCGGTTTTATGCCGAGGCAGTCGCGCGCGGCAAAGATCTCCCTATTATGCAGGTCTACTATCACAAAGGCGAACATCCCCCTTAATCTATTAAGGCAATCCTTGGAATATCTTATATACGAGTTTAAGAGCACCTCTGTATCGGAATGTGTCTTGAATCTGAAGCCTTCCTTTATCAATTCTTCCCTTAAATCCTTATAATTGTATATCTCTCCGTTGTATGCTATCGCGTATCTCTTGTCGCTTGAGAAGATAGGCTGATTAGCCTCTTTCGATAAGTCTATTATAGACAATCTATTATGTAGAAGCCCTACCCAGTCGTTTGTAAAGAGGCCTTGGGCATCAGGCCCCCTGTGCGCCATCTTCCTGCCCGCTTTAAGGAGGGTCTCCTTATCGATTCTTTTATTCTTTCTTGAAATACAAGCGATTATCCCGCACATACAAACTCCCTGACCACTACTGACACCTCCGAGGTGTCAGTGCCGATACCGCTAAGATGCTGGGCACTGACTCCTCGGAGGTGGCGAAGCGCGGTCGACCAACAACTCCTCAATCATTTCGATATATCTTCTATCTATAGAGTCGGTAGATGCCGTCTCTCTTATCCTGTCGCCGCTTGACTCCAGTCTTTCTTTATTCAAAGACGCGGCCATCTCGATCTTCCTGCCGAATAATTGAGCATCGAGTTCCGACAGATATCCATTCTGCCCTTCTTCTATCCATTCGGTGGTAACGCCTTCTATGCGGTGGGCCACGACCGGAACCCCGCATGCGATGGCCTCGAGTATGGGTGTCGCGCAGGCCTCAATTCTGCTTGGCAGAAGATAGACATCAGAGGCCTTCATATATTCGTCCGTGTTGCTGATAAAGCTCTTCTCTATCTTTACCCTGCCGTCTAAGCCGTGATCTCTAGTCATCTTTTTGATAGAATCAAAGTAGTCGTTATCCTCTTTTGTATAAGGGCCCGAATCAACAAGAGGGCCGCCGATAAAGAGCTTATACCTTTCAGGCAGACCCCTTAAGACATCCAATAAAAAGAGCTGATTCTTTAAAGGACACATCTTTCCCACGTTGATCAGGACGATATCATTATCGGCAAAGAGCCCGAGCCTCTTTCTAACATCATGCTTCTTTCGGCTATCCGCGAAAAATCTGGATGTATCTATGGGGTTAGGGCGGCACCACGTCTCTTGACTGTAGCCGCTCTCTTTGAATACGTCTCTTATCCTCTTGGAGATACAGACCGCCTTTAGGCGGCGAGGGAGCCCCCTGCCGAATATCATCCCTACAATGCCGGGTTCATACTGAATATATCTTTTTGAGACATTGCATATCTCTAAAATAACAGGTATATCCCTTATCTTGGCGTATGTCAGGACCGCCGCTGTAACATAATTGTTCCCGAATATATGGATAAGATCAAACTCGGATTTGTGTCTCATAAGATAGAGCCATGTAAGCGCGGCCTCGGCCGTGTAATTGACCCCGTTTTTAAATTTTCTTACCATTCTTTTTAAGAACGGCTCCCTCGTTATATTCTCCGCGTATTCGATATCCTTAAACATCTTGCATGCTATCCTGTATACGGATACGTCCTCAAAATCATAATACCCGGTCTTATTAAAGGCTACGGAGCTGCACAAGACCTTATATCTTATGCCGTATTTAGCGGCCAAGCGTCTATAGGTCCTGTGTGCGCGCAGCCCTGACCCCGCATATTCCGGAGGAAACTTACTGCTTACCACCAGGGGACGTTTCACCTTCTCTTTACTCCTTTAATCATAATAGTTACAACACTAACCGGTACACTTTTTCTACTTTCCAAGCTTCAAAAATCTATCCAATGTAATCAAACTTAAAATCAGATTCGTGTGACTCTTTTTGCGCTCCAGATGCTCTTTTACGCATGAAGAGACTGTATCCATGTTGAGAAAACCAAGGGCCTCAAGGCTGCCTGAATCGCAAAGCCCTGACGCCATGCTCCTTATAAGGGTATTATCCCTGACTAAATCAGCGTCGATAGGCCAGGACCTCTCTTTCGCCGAAGGGGGCGGAACCGATTTGGTGAATATCCTGTTTAATTTAGTATCTTTCAATACCTTGTTTAAAATAATCTTCGCAGTCGTTACAAAGAGCGGATCCCCCAGGCTTAAGTTCGTATTCGCGTACCTTACCTTAAATACCGCCGGGTCCAAAATCTTTATTACCTCTTTGAATATCTTCCCGTTATGGCGGCTTGCGGTATCAAGAGACCAGAAAAAATCAAAGAGGTCGTTATCTAGCGCGACTGTGCGCTCCTCCATAAAACAGCTTATGCTCAAGAGATTGGGCCAGGAATAGTGGCGCGAGATATTGCGGAAACAGCAATAGTCCCACCATTTATATGGGTCGCCGGAGAAGCCCCTCGCTTCGTCGGTTATATCTTTGACCTGATGATACAACGAATCCATCATCTTCTTTCTGGACATAACGTTCAGTATCGAGGCTGGATCCACGCTCTTTAACCTGAAGCTTAAATTATCTATGAATTCCTCCGCTACATCCTTTTCGCTTGCCCCTATGCGCATAAGCCTTCTCCAGTAGGTAAGGGTCTTCAATCTTTGAGGAAGCGTCGCCGGCAGATATTTGCCTCTGAATAAGAAATCGAAACCGTACCCGCTAAGCAAAACGTCTACTTTATCTCTTACCGCCTTCTCGATGTTAAAGAGATGCGCATTTACATAAATACTCATCGCCCCGCTTATGTAGACGGCCTTATCGATAATATCTGAGTAATAATTCCCGGGTTTTTCAATAAAGTGGTGTTCGTAATTTTTTACGCGGCTTAGTTCACTTGCTACCCGAACTTCATTATTTCTATATTCACATGTCGTAAAACAACTCATAGGCCTATCCGACGCAGCGATGATAGCCCGGGAATCGAGCCCCCCGCTCAAGAGAAGCCCGACTCTCTTTTCGTCAGAGGTAACCCTCTTCAAAGACTGTTCTATCAAAAAGGCCAATTTGTGCGCGTTCTCATTCTCGGTCAAGCCGTTAATATCGCAATTGGGGCGCCAGTATCTGTCGGTCTTTAACTCCCCTGTATTCCCTTTAAACTTGAGTATTGAGGCTGAATCCAGGAATCTGGTATCGCGGTCATAGGTCTTATTTCCGAAAATCCGCCTCATATAGATAAATTCGTAAAACGCCTCTTCGTTTATCCTAAAGCCGGGGGTACCGCGGAATCTCTTCCATATATCGCTGTAGTTTGTAGCGCCGAATAATCTCCTGCCATCCATTCTATAGAAAAACTGCATCGATGCGAAACGGTCATTCGCTACGGTTAGGGTCTTATCAAATTTTTGATATATCAAAAATAAAAATGAGCCGTTTACATCCCTGATAAACTCTTCTACCTCTTTGTTAAGGAGCGCTTCCTTTACTCTTTCATAATCTATCCTATCGTTATAAATAGGGCTGCCCAGCACAAAGACTTTCCTTTTTTCATTCTCACAACTCTTTAAAGGCGGGTGAATGCCGGAAAGCGCCAAAGAGATATTACCAATCTCCAGGTTAAAAGCGGCCCCTCTCGATCTGCCTGACTTAGTCATTATCTCCATATATCTTGTCGATCTCCTAAAATTCTTTCGGCGTTAAGAGCATAGCGCGTATCCCGCCTATATCGCATGCGCAGTAAATCGCGTCCATATTATCGACGCCTTTATATATTCCCCTGTAAACCTGATCTGTCTTGATGGTCTTTTTGGGCTTATACCCAAGCATCCTAAGGGGGCTTTCGAATTCGTTATTGGAGACTATTGTCTCGATGTCATAACCTCTGGAGAGCAGGTTAAGTATGGCCTGCTTCATATTGTGGTTCTTTTCGTCATATTTTGGAAAATGCGTCTCGAGCAGAATCGACGGAAGTAGATCCAAGCCCTTCTCTATCCCCCTAAAGAGGCCGTTAAGCACTTCGACTTCGTGTCCTTCTATATCCATCCTTATAAAATCCACGTCCCCTTTATCTTCTATGACCTTAGCTATATCAACGACATCTATCTCTATAGAATCATCGAATCTCTCTATTTTTGTATCGTCTTTAAATCGCTTTGGATTTAGGGTATGGAGATTCGATCTGGGCGAGAGAAAGAATTCTAAAGATCCACCCCTGTCGGAAACCCCCTTCTGGTGCAACTCAACCCTATCCAGTAGATTATTAAGCTCGACATTCTTTCTTAGCATCCTGAAATTACCCGGATGCGGCTCATAGGCGTAGACCCTGCCGCTTCTCCCAACGAGCTGTGCCTCTAATAAAGCGTAATACCCTACATTGGCGCCTATATCCAATACCCTCATACCTTCTATAAGCGTCTCTTGCGCAATTGATACCTGGTCTCTCTCTCTTGTGCCGTACATGCAAAGCGCCCTTGAGATGCCCCTGTCTCTGGGATCGAGGTACATATTGTATCTTCTGTTTATCCTTTTAACGACATGGCTCCCGCGGCCTGAAAACCTGCGAAGATAAAAAGAGACGAACTTAAACAGATAAAAGACAGACATAAAGCCGTGATAACGAACGTAATCGCATCCCTTCTTAAAAAATTTCATGGAATTTTCTCTCCTTATGTATCAGGATATATTCATTGTGCCTGTTTGGTTCTGTGTTTTCTCCCTGCGCATTATATATATCATAACCCAAGCCGTCCGCCTCTCTTAGTACGCTGTCGGCAGATTGATTAAGAAGCGCTAACAACCTGGGATGTACGCTCAAAAAGACAACGGGTCTATAGTTTTTAAAAACGCTCTTCGCCCCTTTCAAGACATTCAATTCCGAACCCTCTACGTCTATCTTCAGGACCTCAGGGTTAAGTTTATGAGCGGCGCAAAAATCATCCAATGAGACCTGTTTCCTTAAGGCCTTTCTATATAGACGGGGGTCTCTCTTCGCGAGTATCGAATTCATCGCGTCGACATCTTTATTCTCATAAAATGTTACGTCATCCAATGGCCCGTCTCCGACTAAACAGGAGAAGACCTTTACATTATCGATATTGTTGAAACGTTTATGTCTTTCCAGATAAGCGCAGTTTGCCAAAGACGGCTCGAACGCATAGACGAAACCCTCTTTATCCAAAACCCTGCTTGCCGGAATAGAGTAGAGCCCTATATGGGCGCCCACGTCAAAGACAGTCTTCTTCCCCTTACATATCTCTACCCATCTTTCAAAACCCGCATTATGCTTGGAGCCGAAATCTTCAAACCTGCTGAAGGCGAACATATAATCAAAACGATACCTGCCCGCGCCGCCTATATCGATATCGATACCGTTTTTAAAAAACGGTTTGAAGCTCACCCTATATATCTCTTTTAACATCCTTCTTATAAATACCTTCATAGCATACCTGTCTCTTGCACCTCCGAGGTGTCAGTGCCGATATCGCTAACATGCTGGGCACTGACTCCTCGGAGGTGGCGAAGCGCGGTTGATATCATCACCTGTTGTTCCCGAAATAGATGCCGCACAATTCTACATACTCTTTCGCCGGAACTACGAAGAAGGCCTCCGCGTATCGGGGCTCGTTCGTATTTAAAAAACGGCTGTTTATAGCGTTTAAGCCGCGAATGTAATGCGCCCAATTTCTGCTCTTCTTTCGTGTCTGCCAAAGATTAACCAGTCTTATCTTCTCATCCATCTCGTCAGTGATATCCACAACCACATTAGGTATAACGGTAGAGTATACCTGGTAGGCCCAGACCTCCGAGCTTAAGTCGCCGGAATCCCTGAATGCCTCATAAAAAAGCTGCGCGCCCTGCCTGTGGTCGGAATGATCGTCGGCTATGAAAGGGACAAATATGATATCCGGCTTTAACTGGTCGTAAATATCTTTTAATCTAGTCATGCTCTCCGCGCTGATCTTAATGGCCCTGTTAGGATAACGCCAAAATTCTATATCACTCCCCAGAGACCTTGACGCCTCCCTTGCCTCCTCTTCTATCTTTATAACTGAATCGCTTAAGATCCTATTCTTCTCATCCCTGTAAGTATCGGCGCTTCCCGACGCCAGATATACGACCTTTAATCTTGAGCCGCCTCGTTTAAGCTTAAGAAGCGTCCCGGCCGAAGAGAAGATATCGTCATCGGGATGGGGCGCTATTACCAAGACACTCTTTGCCGCAGGCCTTGAGATAACGACGGGTTTAAGGTTCTGAGAGAATCGTTTCGTCTCTAAGGTCTTCGAAAGGGCGCTTAAATCCCTGATCTCTGTCCAGTCCTTTAATATAAATTTATAATTCGCTCTTTGTGCACTGTGCATAAAAAACCTCTTCGCAATCTCTTTAAGGCGCGATAACATCGTAAACGCTCCCTTTCTTTTTTATTTTTATGGGGCTATCCGATTTCTTTATTAAGCGTAAAGGTCCTATCTTTGATACTGAAAAACTAAATTTCTCTCTAAAACCGGCGGATATTATCCCTTTTTTAGAAAATCCTTTAGAAGGGTCTCTATCCTCAATAGAGCATATATAGACCTTTTTGATTCCCTTCCTAAAGCATATAGACCTTGCATTCTTTAATCCGTTCTTATAGAGACCCTTTCTCCTGTGTTCTTCTTTTGTAACGCAGTTCCATATATAGGCGGATCCGGGCTTAAGGAGCAGTTTTAGATTAAGCTCCCACGGTATTTGCACCTCTCTGTCAAAGACAGAAAGCCACAGATACGATGCTATGGAGCCGGTACTTGTGAAAAATGCGAAGCATCGATGGCCGGATTTAGAATAGTCAAGAAATCTTCGAAACCTCTCTTTTTCATCAAATATCTCATCTCTACCGAAGGCCTCGGCCGGCACCTCGTTAAATGAGTATTCGCGAAAGTCCATATCGCCCACAAGGGAACCCTTGTCTATATTACATTCAAAAAAGAGACCCTTCTTCTCTTTATATTGTGCGAAATACCTGGGTATCATTAAATTATCCTCTCTCTCTTCTTTATCCAGAGGCCCATTCTCTTTTTCAGCCAAAACGGCGTATTGAGCAGGATCTTATTGGTCAGGGGCAATGTCATCGTCTCTCCGTCAATCTCGTCTACTACTACTCTCTTAGGGCCGAAGGCGCTGTAATAATAGATATCGCGGGGACTGCCTCCAAGATTAGTCTTGAATATATAGACATCCCCTCCCTCCGTTGACTCCCCCATATCCAATCTATGAATGCCTCTTTTAAGACAAGATTTTATCGCCTCCCAGATCAAAAAGTTATTAGGGGCGAACTTATGAAAATGCATAAGCGACGCCTGAAAGGGGTATATAGCTATATCTTTGGAAAATAGGATCAAAATCCCCGCTATTATCCTGCCATCCATCTTTGCAACAATAAGCTCGGCATCTCTTATTTCGCTTACCAGGTTTCTAAAAAATCTGTAGGAATGAACGGGTATACCCTTGGCCAGCATATTAATCATATATATATTGTAGAATTCCTTCAGGTTGTGGAAGCCCTTTTCTGATGTAAGATTAGACCTGAGGGCCTTTCTTATCATATTCCTCGTCTTAGCCCGAAAAGACCCCCATGTGGCCTCCTCATTATCGGCGATCTCCATCATTATTGTCTTTTTTATAAAACACCTGAATTCCGTATCGACCCTGCAATATCCGGAAGTCACGGAATTCGAAATGAAGTTATTCTTTTTGCAGAAAGATTTTAGATATAAAAAGAACTCATTTCTTACGGTATCGTTATTCCCGCTTAGACCAAATCTTAACGAATAGAGCCTCTTCTTACCCCTGAAGTCTCTTATTATATATGTCGGCAAGACCCCGCATATGTTGTCCCTCTCATCTGAGGCTATAAAAAAGAGCGTCTTTATACCATAGCTCTTCTCCAATACATTCTTCCAGCCATAGCGGTTCAGCGGCGGCTGGAGGGGAAGTCTATCCACGTAGTTGTCCCATTCGGCCCTATCATCCCTTCTAGCTAATCTTATCTTCACCCCGTTAGACCTCCTTGTCATTCCCCCATTAGACCTTTTTGTCGTCTTTCTAAGGTCTAACGGGGTTCACCCCGTTAGACCTCTTCGTCATCTTTCCAAGGTCTAACGGGGTTCATATACCTACCCTATCTTTAACGTCTCTCTTTGAACCAAACCGAGACTCTTTTGAAGGTGCGAATATAATACCTCTACTTCCTTCTCGGTCGCCGGTTCTCTCTTTTTTGAACCGTAATTGCTAAAGCCCATATCTACCGATGAAGACTTGAGGGCTGCCAGGTATCTCATGCCGTCTTCTCTTCGTATCTTTTTTTCCTCCTCAGTATCCTCTTTGCACAATCTGCCTAAGAGCGGCCTGATCTCTGCCCACGACTCGACAAGATGCACATGCGGCAGAAAATTATAATTATTGTGCAGACCAAGCGATATAGCGGGTATCCCCAATATCGCGGCTTCGGAACCGAGAGAACTTGTGATTACCACGACAGCCTTTGCCTCTCTTGCCATATCCAGCGCGTATGAATATGGGTGAACCATTATTACATTGGGTATCTCTAAGATCGTTGAATAAAAGTCTCTGGGCCTTCTACCTATAGCACTTAGATGTTCCTTTATCACAAGGAAAGTCCCCGCGGGAAGGTTCTTAGCCAATAGCTCTATGAGGGCCAGCTGTTCATTGAATTCCGGGCTCAACATGCCGAGGGCCGACTCCGGCTCTGTGTGCAAGGGATAAAATATATAGGATTTACCAGCTAACCCTTTAGCCTCTTTTATCTTAAGCCTATCCAATCTCCTCATATCTCTGTACACTCTGTAGATATATTTAATGTCATCGAATAATTTATAATTACCCATCGTTGTAATCCTTTTATACTTATAATATATATGTGACTTTAATCTGCCAATGATCTTCCTTACCAATACAAGAGTAGAGCGGTATCCAAAATATTTCTTAAAGACCTGTTCGGCCAGCGGAAGGCGCTTCATCTTTGAAAGCTCCTGGGGATCTATATACTCCTTATAATCCTCGATCAGCTTGAATCGTCTCTCTAAATCCGGTATCAAATAGTATTCACCCGAAACCCAGCAAAAATACGATTGGTACTTCGCCTGGATGGCTGACCGGACAGGGATACCGCGCCTTCTCGCAACAATCGAGCAGCTCTTTCCTACGATTCCCGCAGCCACCCCTATTATCAGGTCGGGCTTGTGTCTATCGAAATACCCTTCCCAAAATTTTATTATTTTGTTAAAGATGTTTAACGATTTTAGATAAGCCGCCTTATTGGACAATTCCGATTTTGGATGATTTGTGCCTCCTGAGAAAAATCCCCGGCCCAAGTGTCTATCTGTCTGTAGAACATCAACGACGAGAGTCTCATACTTATCCTCATAAGCCCTCGCGGTCTTTGTTATATCCTCGTAAGAATCGCTTATTTTATCGTACTCAAAATAAAAACGGCTCAAATCCGTAAGGGTATCGATTACCCCTGATCTATCCTGCCCTTTTAGATATTCGATAACCTGCGGCTTGCCGGAGACAAAGTGTATTCTTGAACCGAGCTGGCTCTTTAACTTCTCGGCAAGAGGAACCCACAACCAATTATAGGTCGAAAGACCCCATATAACTATATTCTTCGTGTATCCCATCTACTTCTCCTATGCACATTAAGATAACGCGCCGCATCTGATGTTGTTGTGACAATCAAGACAAGTGCCCATATCAATATTGATGCTAAAAAACCCGTCAACAAAACCGTATTCATCCCTATGATTGCCGCAACAAAAAGCGAGACATTTTTTACATCTCTTAAAACATTACCTACTTTCTTAATGGGGAATCTGCTTGACTTGAGCGGATTTAAAACACTCGAATCTCTTTTGTCATCTTCCTCCAGCTTTATCCAGCGGTTCAAAAAAGCGATGCGGTTAATAACCATAAGCGCGAATTGCATTGAGATCGATACTCCGATGCCGATAAATAAAAAGGATAAACCGTGACCGGCAAAATAGAACCCTGCGGCCACAAAAAATGGCAATACGGACTCGATAAGCGCCCCTATCGCGCCGTCTAAAAACTTTCCATAATACGTAGCCGAGTCTGTAACCCGGGCTATATTTCCGTCAACGCAGTCAAATATAACGTATAGAAAATAGAAGAGTACGCCTAATATAAAAAAACCATGCTGACCAACGCAAAAGAAGGCCATGCTGATTACACCTAAGAATAGAGAGATTATACTTGCCTGATTTGGCCTGAGGTTAAATATCAACATAAATGCAGTCACATAGAATGACAGTGGACGTAAAAAGAAACAAAATGAAAAGGAGGCGATATCTGCCTTAACATTAAATGACTCCTTAACCTGCTTAAAACTGTATTTCATCCCGCCCCTCCTTTTATTATCCCGCTTCCCCCTATCAGGAGGGGCGGGATTCATAACAAGATCTCCTTTATCGAGGTTTCTCTGCAATCAGAACAAAGATGTTGCAGAAACGCTCCGGAAAATGCCGCATAAGAAATCCCTGGATTCTTCTACCCAAAGGCGACAATCTATATCCTTCCTTTCTGGCTCGGTTTTCATTGAAGGTCTTATGGTCTTTGGATCGGAAGAACGCAAATTTATAAAGAATGGGCATATTTTCAACGGTATAGACAGATTCTATCCTAAATCCTGCGCGCTCAAATAATCCCACAAACTCGTGTCTCTTTAAATTTCTCTTATGAAATTTAGTAGTGGGGGTCTTGGTCTTCCTCCGGACTCTAATCTCCGTCAAATAATCGGTAAGCCATGTCTGGATGTTATCCGCTCTGAATGAGGCGCAGACCCTTCCCCCTTCTTCCAGCACCCTGTAAGTCTCATCTACGGCACGGTCTAAGTTATCCTCCAGATTATGATATAGCCCGAAAGCCAATATATACCTAAAGGACCTATCGGCAAACTTAAGATTGGTTATATCGCCGACTTCGACCTTCAATTTCGGATCTATATCTTTTAACTTCTCTATGGCCTCAGATATAAAATCTATGCCCACAACATCATATCCCCTATCTTTATAATATCGTAAGATTCGGCCGGCCCCGCAGCCTGCCTCCAGTATCTTTCCATTTCTCTCCTCGACAGTGAGTTCGGCATATTTGAGCGGATATACGTCTCTATTCTCCATCGGGTAGTCTGCGGGTATATCTGTCCACCTTTTGGTCCAGTACTCTTTATTATCTGCGTGACGACAGGTGATTCTCATCTATGCCTCACTAAATTATTTTCAGTTATGATTTCAGAGGGAAAGAGTTCTGTCAATTTTTCAAAAAGGTAGTCAGCTATGAATCTATTGCCGTCTTTAGAAAAATGGCCCCCATAAAGATCTTCCGTGTAGAGCTCCTCCGGTCTGTGCCGGAGTATAAAACCGCTAAGATCTAAGACCGGTATTTCGCGATTCAGGCGCTCGAAAAAATCATGGTAAGCGAGCTTCTTATCCTTCCCGATCTTTAGATCGATAAGTTGAGGCATAACCATTACAAGCGGCTTATGCCCTCTCTTTGATGCCGTATCTTTAAAACGCAAGAGAATCGATCTTAACAATTCACTAGGTAGTCTTTTTGAGTACATCTTATGGGCCTGTTTAATGTTGTACGACATTACAAGGCCAAATGGCCTATTCGCAATCTGTGAAGTGCTCCTATTTAACCCTCGAGCAATCTTTGAAATCAAAAGGCTCTTTAACAACTGCGTGTTTCTCATCGGATGCCGCAAAAAGCTCACAATATAAGGAGAACGAAATTGCAGAGATTTGAATTTACCCCTGTAAAAATAGTCGTCTTTCTGCAGGCGACGCAGCTTCTCGCTCAAGTGCAAAAAATCGTCTTCGGTCTGCATTACATTAGGTAGATATGTCAATCCCTGGTCCTTCAAGACAAATCTCGGTTTAAAGGCAAAGGTATTGCCAAATTCCAGATAATGTTTCCAATACGAATTGATGCGGCAGATAGTCTCAGGTACAAATTCTAAGATTGCAATCTTAACCGAAGGCGGCAGCTCGGTCTCTTCGTAGCGTAAAAGCGCCTGATCCGCCCCGTAGTTTCCGACACCGTAATTGAGGACATCTCTTTTTAACTTTTGAGTCAAGAAGACCTGCCATGTCTCATCATCATTTACCTGCCGGCAAAATGTATAAGAATCGCCGAATGTCGCGATAACGCTTTTTAAGTTTCTGGAGGCGGGATTAAAGCGGGCGCCTTTTGAGTCGATAGCGTACGTCGTCCCGCCGTAGCGTCCTTTCTCTCTTCCTTTTGTATTAGGTTTCCTTACCCAGCCCAACCGGGCATCATAACCGTGTTTAAAGAATTTCTTCAATTCTTTCTCGTGCAATCTCGGGCATTCATCGGCCTGCGTAATGAGCCATTGAAACTCTTTACGAAAGTGCCTGATCGTCAATATAAGACCGATCTCAAAAACGGCAATTGCAAAGATTATGTATAGTAAGATCATCTATTACCCTCGATCATTTTCTGAATAACAGGGAGAGATACAATTTGAGAAATTAATTCCTCAAAATCATCCCTTTGGGCATCATTATCTATTATAAGATCTGAGCCTTCGGGTTCAGGAAACGGGATATCCACCCCTACGACATTCTTTATCTTACCCTGAAGGGCATGAATATATAAATTATCACTGTCTCTTCTCTTTACGGTCTCTAATGACGTCTTCAAATAGACCTCTGCATACCCGGGGATATTGGCACGATTCCATCTTCTCCATTCCGGAAAGATAGATAAGACGGCCGCTATGACATGAATATTCTGATCGGATAAGAACTTTGAAAGATGAGAGAGGCGTTCTGCATTCTTGCGCCTTCCCCCAACAGTATGATCTACATCGTGGCCGAAGAGCTCTCTGATAAGATCCCCGTCCAACCGAACAAGATTGGGTATCATCGGCTTCAATCTATCATAAAGGAGTCTTGTCAGAGTCGTCTTTCCTGATTTAGAAAGCCCTATCAACCATATAACCATGCATCCTCCATCTATCTTGCCCCGATTAATAGACCGTCATTATAAAGCTGATTAGCCAACTCAAGGTCCCTTTCCGTATCCACCTCGCACCATCCGCCCTCAATGGGCATACCATAAATCGGATAGCCTTCTCTAATAAGGCGGTGCAAAAGGGTGGTCATATACATCTTATTTAAAACCTTTCTGCCCGCCTTTTGAGCTAATCTTACTATCCAAGAGAGGGCCTTGGCGCTGAAGCGCATAAGGCCTATATATTGGCCCTCAATATCTTCTATATTATCGACCTTTCGTCCGATATCTTTAATCAATCCATCTTGGTCAATCTTGAAACTCTCGGCGTCTTTTAAAGGGTCTCCGAAGCGCGCCTCCCAAAGTCTCTTCCACTCTAAATCATATACGACGACAGCGTCTCTCTTCTTTCTTACTAAATTACTCACGATATCTCTGTCGTAGATTATATCTGAGTAGCTTACGATTACCGGCTCATTAAACTCATTCCCAGCGCAGAGAAGACTCTTTACCATATTGGTCTTCTCCCATTCCGGATTATGCACCGTCCTTATGCCGTATCCCTCCAGCATCTGGGCGCGGTAACCGCTCACCGCTACAATCTCATCGACTCCGGAGGACTTTAAGGTCTCTATCTGCCGCTCTAGTATAGATTTTCTACCTATAGAATTTAGACATTTAGGCTTATCCTGCGTGAACTTGCTCAAACGACTGCCTCGCCCTGCTGCCAAGATAATCGCCTTCACCCAGCCCTTCCTTTCTTTTTCAACCCGCCCTTCCATTTCTTCTGCTCTCTCTTAGGAAGGGCTGGGTTCACCCAGCCCCTGCGCGCAGGGGCTGGGTTCATAATCGCCCCTTATATAAAAGGTTGGCTATAAGCTCTTTATCAAAAGGCCTTGAAGGAGATCTCCGTTCCGGATGCCACTGAATACCGACAATAGGCTTTTTGGGATGATAGAACCCTTCGACTACGCCTTTGGGACTCGTGGCGAAGACCTTAAATTGATTTGAAACCGATTCCTGAAGAATTCCGTGATTATGGAAACTGTTAACCTTCATCTTGTCCGTCTTTATCAGTCTCTTAAACGGCGTATCTTCTGCTAAATCCAGCTTATGGATAGCGCGCACATGATTCTCTTTCCTTGCCTTGCGGATGCCTCTCTTCAGGGTCCCGCCGAATAGAATATTCAATATCTGCATGCCGCGGCATACGCCCAGGATAGGTAGATTACACCCCAGTGAATATTTGACGATTCGCTCTTCAGTCTTATCGCGCCTCGGGAATTCGCCCCAGTCGCTTCCATTTGAAAGGATAACGCCGCCTATCTTTAGACCCTTCAACGTATCGATGACCGAATCGGGCTCGTTGACGAGAGGAACTAAGATGGCGTCTGGTAGAATCTCTCTTATATACTCTTCCCAGTCCTTGCTCAGGGCATCCCTCTCTTCGGAATAACCTTCATTCCGGATAACCCTCATCGTAATTCCTATTCGTTTATTCACCCCGTTAGACCTCTCCATCATCCTTCGACCCGTTGACCCCTCATGAGGTCTAACGGGGTTCATAATCTACATCTCTATCGGTTCTATTCTTCTTTCGGAACAATTAAGTTCAATGGCCCCCGAACGCAGTATATTGTCGAATATCTGCTCGCCGCAGCCTATGGCAGCGGGCAGACCAAATTCAGCGCAGCGGATTGCCATATGAGAATTTGCTCCTCCGAATTTAGTAACGAGCCCCGATATGGGGCGCGAAAATATCCAGTCAAAACCAGGATCGGCATTCTCTATCAAAACAATCCGCTCTTCGATATCCGGCACGTTATCGTCTTTTCCTTCGATAAATACGTAAGGGGCCCTCACTATCTTCTGCGTAATAAAGTTCGGTTTATTCAAGAAGAGCGGAACGATCGATATATCTTCAGGTCTCTCTATAATGTACGGCAGGCGTATCGATAACGTAGTTTCGTGGTTCTCCTGCCCGCGCAAAATAAGATCGCGTAAATTCTTCTTTAAATCTTCACCCTGCGGCAGCCTGGCGGCATTTAGGATATCTTCTATATCTAAATATGAAAGCTCCTCTCTCTGGAATCCTAACGCCTTGCCCCATGATGCGATAATCTCAAGGGCGTCGCTTATATTCCTGGTAAATACAAATTTAGCATATTCCCGCGCGCTTATTGCATCTCTTATGTAGCTTAAGAAACGTTCGGGGTCGATGTCATATTTGAACTCTTCTAAAAACGATTCTATCTTTTTTAACTTGCTTGATGAGAAGCAAAATTCATTATCGGTATCTAATTCAACCGGCGGCCGCAGGGTCTTCTTCAATAGGTCTTCATGCTGATCGTATCTTTTGGATAAGATATTATATGTCCCCGGCCGGAGGTGGCCGTATCTTGACATAAAGGACCGCATATCTATCTTCTTCTTTACTAAATTATCTATATCAAACACCAGACTGCTTGCAACCGTCTTTATAGACCTTTCAAAGCGCGCCGCTTCCGAAACGTCAAGGACTCCGCGCCTGATTAAAGAGCGCATAAAACTCTTTGCTATAAATGCGTGTCTCGCCAATTTGGCAAACGGGATCGTTCCCAGCTTTATGCAATCATCGAGCAGGCTTCTGACGCATGCCAAGGCGGCCCTATCATCACGTTTGAGCAAACCATCCCTTCTCACTCGAAGCTCTTCAATCTTCTTCAACTCGCCGCTTAAAGAGGCGGCCTTTCCGGTTAGGAGATTATTCGTAAGATTAAATAGGGCCTTTCTGAAAGCCCTCTTTTCATCATGGGTCAATACATTAGGAATCTGTTCATCCACAGAACTATCGAAATCGAACGCTAAGGCGGTTATGGCTACGTCAAATTCTATTTTATCGTGGAGCGATTTATTACTCGACAGGCGCTCCAACCAGCTATCCACTAACTTGTCGCAGATATCCGGACGCAGGCCTTCGGGCAAAAAGGAATTAAGGCTCAGGCGCACATCAATATATGGCTTGCCGGATAAAGAGACCATAAGAGATATCTCTTTGGGTTCGTTATACCCCATCTCTCTCCTTGCCTGGCGCCATGCGTAATCCGTAATAAGATAACGGTAGAGAGAAAGGGCGAGCGGCCGCGGAGAAGTCCCTATCATCTCGGCGGGGTTCCAATCCGGCATCTTACCTAAGATGGTCCTCTTGCCGTAGAGGGTCTCTTCTTTTTTATTGTAATCGTTAAAAAACGACTTCATAGATTTAATTGCATTATCGACCTTGATCTTAACTCCGGTCTTCCAGTTAGGCTGCGTGGCTATCTTCCGCACTTGAAATATATGAACTGTATTCTTTTCATCCACGGCAAATTCTATATCGAGCGAATCGCTTCCAGTTATCTTCTCTATCTCCTGAACCGATCCAAGCAATGCCTTAAAACGTTCTGACCTTAGGTCGCTTGCTGCATCACGATGGACGAGTAGAGTCCTATTGCTATTCTCTCTTCCTGCAGTCACTGTATCGGTACGCCCTGTCTGATCATCATATGTTATAACGTAATACGGCGCTCCGGTGTTTAAATCCTGGGTAAAGAGAACGCCGCTCATCGAGACCTTATCGACCATCAGTTGAATCAATACATGATTTGCCGTATTATCGGCGTAAAAGGGCTCTCTATTATAACTATGGATGACGCGGTCTATTCCTTTACAAAGTATATCCCTCTCATATGCAAATACATCCGGAACCGAATCATGAAAACCCGCCATAGATGAGACCTCGGTGTCTTCGCAGGCAGCGCTGGAACGTATGATAATCTTCTCTCTGCCAAAAAGGGAACTTGTCTCATCCAAAATAGCCTCGGCGTACGCCTGCCACCTATCTACATTAAAGTAATAAAATTTCGGAATAGACGATAATGAAAGCAGCGGCGCTAGGAACTCAAGCGTCTCTGCCTTTGTACCAAATTTAAATTCTCTTTCGTTTAAGGCCTTCATATTATTTCAGCATATCTTTCGGCGTTGGTCCTTTCTCATTAAAAATTCTGCAAATTTAAAATCGGTTTCGTCATCTATATCAATAGACCTTTCTTTAGGCATTACATATATAGCCGTCTTTTTGGATATAATCGTATTTTCGCCGAATAGCGCCTCTCTTCTGGTTGCATATATAGCGCCGTTCGGCACATAGATATCCTCTAGATACCTCCTCAGCGTCCTCTTGCCTCTCAATGTACCGGAAAAACATAACTCGGCCCTTCTATCTTTCTTCAGTCTAAACATCCATTCTGGCGGCACCTCTGTCGCTTTTGCCGAAAAGGCTGATTGAATGCCCTTATCCCTTATCAACATCTCTATGCATCTATCGATATCTTCAGAGTTTGCCAGCGGGGAAGTCGGCTGAAGCGTAACGGCTATATCTATCCTCCTCTTCTCTCTTGACTCGAGGAATCTCACTGCATGTTGAATAACCAGCGTGGAAGAACAACTGCCCGATATCTCCTTAGGGCGTTTAAAGGGGACCTCTGCGCCATATCTTAATGAGACCTTTTTTATCTCTGGATGGTCTGTTGAAATTATTATCCTTCTTAAGTACCTACTCATCTGTGCGGCTTTTATAACATAAGCTATGAGAGGCCTTCCGTTCAAACCCTTAAGATTCTTTAAAGGTACTCTCTTAGAACCGCCTCTCGCGGATATTATGCCTATAATATTATAAGTATTTTTCACCATCTCTCCTTATCTTTTATGCAGGCTTTCTATTAAAGACGGATATAATATATCTGCCTCTCTCTCTTTAGAACCTATCTCTTTCTGATCAAAATCTACCGACGAAGCTTTTATTGCGGCAAGAAACCTTAAGCCCTCTTGCGTACGTCTATTTTTGGCCTCCGCTCTACCATCCCCTGCACACAATCTGTGTAAAAGCGGGCGCAATTCTCTCCATGAACTGACCACATGCACATGGGGAAGAAAATTAAAGACATTATGGGCGCCGAATGAGATAACCGGTATGCCCGATATAGCGGCCTCTACGCCTAAGGTACTTGTGATTACCGCGACGCCGCGTGATGACTTTGCTATTCTCAGGGCATTCTCTAAGGGCGACACCATAACTACATTAGGTATATCCTGAATAGTCTTGTAAAAATCCCCCGGTCTTCTTCCAATGGCCAGGAGATGTTCTTTGACAGCGAGTAACGCGCCGGCAGGAAGGTTCTTGGCCATAAATTCTATGGCTGCCAGCTGCTCATTGAACTCGGGACTAAATGTACCTACGGCCATCTCCGGTTCCGTATGCAATGGATAGAAGATATACGGTTTGTCAGATAGCTCATCTAAGCTTGCGGTCTTTAAGTTCTTCATAACCTTAGATCCTTTATGGGCCCTGTAGAGATACTTTATATTCTCAGATAACCGATAGCCGCCCATGCTGACGACCTTCTTATATCTCTTATACAGGTATGATCTTATCTGGAGTATTATTTCTTTCAACAATGTAACCTTGGAAGACTTCTTTAAAAACCTTTGGTAAACACCCTTGATATACGACTCCTCTATCGGACCATTGAGGTCCTCTTCGTCGACGAATTCATCTATATTTTTAATATCCGCGAAATTCTTCTTTACCTCTGGGGAGGAATAGTATTCATCGACAACCCAATAATGGCGCGATCTGTATTTAGCGCCGTTAAATATGCGCACGGGGATGCTTCTATGCCTTGCAACGGCCATAAATATCTTGCCTATTATTCCTACCTGCAAACCTATCACTAAGTCGGGTTTAGTCTTATCCAGATAATCCTCCCAAAATTTAAATATCTTGTTGAATATATTTACCGATTTTATATAGCTTGCCTTATCGCTTAAATGCGACCTTGGGTGGCCTGTTCCAGCGGCGGAAAAACCACGCCCTAAGTGCCTATCGGTCTGGAGGGCATCGACTGCATATACGTTATACCTATCCTCGTAATATCGAGCCTTATCATAAATATCTTGAGCCGCTTCCTGGCATCTGTCATACTCGTTGAAAAAATGGTTTATTGTCACATATGTATCTATCACACCTTCACGATCTAGGCCTCTCCAATATTCCACGCTCTGGGGGCTGCTGCATATAAAATGGATCTTAACATTCTCTCTCGCCTTAAGCTCTTTTAAAAATGGTATATGGAGCCAATAATATACCGCAAATCCCCATACAACTACGTTTTCCACCCCGTTAGACCTCCTCACCCCATTGACCTCTCATGAGGTCTAACGGGGTCCATTATCGCCTCTAATGCTTATGATTTGCCGTGCACGGTTCACACAGGGTCTTAGAAAAATTAAGCCTCTTATGCCTCTCTCTTAATGCGTTTAGCTCCTTTGACTGCCAAAGTTCCTTTAATGACCTATCCCGTATATTCCCTATAACCAAAACGCCGTTATAATCCTGACAACAGACAGTTACATCGCCGTTCCAGAAGACCGACAGGCGCAGCCATAATTGGGGGCATGGTCTCTTGGAAAGCTTCTTATAATCTACCATCGATTCCTTAAGTATCTCGGGATTCCCGTCTACAGATGTGATATTAGTCACTGAGATAAAATCTACGGCGTCTTTGAACTTATCCACAAAGAGAGGGATATCATTACAGTTACTCTTCATGCGAATGAATTGGAGCGTAAGCAGGGGTTTCTTGCCAATGGGTTTTATCTTGATAAAGTCTTCTATATTCTTTATGGTAGTCTCAAATTTCGCGCCTCTTCTTTTGTTCTCATAATCGTCTTTAACCATGCTCTCTACCGAAAATGTAATCCTATCGAGGCCGCACTCAACAAGCCTGCGGGCATTCTCCTCTGTCACAAGTGTTGCGTTTGTATTAAATTGGGTATGGATTCGATTTTTTTTGGCGTATCTTACCATATTAAAGATCTCTTTATGGAGTATCGATTCGCCCCATAGGTTCAATTTTACGGAGGTTATTCGATATTCGGCGCATTGGTCGATTATCCTACAAAAGAGGCCGTAGTCCATATATCCTATTTTGCGGGTCATCATATTCCTCTCGCACATGGAGCACTTTAGGTTGCAGGCGTTGGTCACTTCTATGTCCACATGAAGGGGGGCCTCGGTTAGATAGAGACTTCTGGCGCATGAGTCCCACATCTTGCGGAATTCCTTATACTCTCTATCCGCAATTTCAGTATTCGAGCTGACAACCTGAAAATAGTCGCTAATTTCTCTTTTCATATTATATTAATTTGTCTGTATACTTCTTATATTCTTCCCATTGGCCTATATCTACGTAGGACCTCTGGCTTACGGGATAGACCCCGACATTCTCCTTCTTCTCAAGGAGCACGTTTATAAAATCCGTCATATCAAAATGTTTCTCCTCGGGCATGTGGCTAATCGCGTCTTTTGATAAGACGTACGCTCCGGTATTCACCGTAAAGTCGAATTCCGGTTTTTCATGAATTTGGCTTATCTTTCCCTCTTCTTTATAATGTATAATCCCGTAAGGCATCTTATGGTGCTGTATCGAGCCCACAACCGTCAATAGATTATTGTTCTTTTTGTGGAACTTCACAAGGTCGGCGTAATCGGCGTCCACTATGATATCGCAATTCGACACTATAAAAGTATCTTTGATGGTCTGCGGTAGAAGCTTGAGGCTTCCGGCCGTGCCTAAAAACTCCTCTTCCCAGGTGTATTCTATCGTGTAATCTTTTTCTATACTGTCGAAGTAGTTCTTTACCATCTCTCCTTTGTAATTCAGCGTGACATAGAAACGCTCTACCCCCTGGCGCCTGAATTTTTCTATTATTATCTCTATAATAGGTTTCTCGCCGATCGGTATAAGGGGCTTCGGCAGTATCTTTGTAAACGGATCGAGCCTATCGCCCTTGCCGCCCGCCATTATCACCACGGGCACGTCTGTCTTTGTGTAATATGAGTTTTCTTTGCCGAAGATGTCGCTGTAAAAAAAGACCTCAAGGATATTCTTCTTTTTATCGACAACAGGTATTATATCGATAGATTTCTCAAGCATAATCCTCTTTGCCTCTTCGGTATTGTTGTTGCCATCCAGGATAAAGATAGGCGTGCGGTTAAAGCATGTCGTGATCTTCTCCTTGAGATCGCCCGTCTTTAACACTCTTCTCCTGATATCACCGTCTGTAAGCGAACCCAATAATGAACCGTCGCCATTACAGATAAATAGTATCCTTCGCCCCGTTTCATCAATTAATTTGAGCGCCTCTTTTATCGACAGGTCTTCTTTTACTTTAATCTTTGATATAATATCTTTCATCTTCTCTTATATTCCTCCTTTAACATGGCCATCCTTATGGAGCTGAAATATCTCCCTTCTCTATATATCTCATCTTTAAGTTCGCCCTCTCTTATGAATCCCATCTTCTCATAAAATCTTACGGCCTTTGTATTAGGCGCCGCCACCCCAAGCCAGACTTTATTTAGATTTAAGACACCAAAGGCGAACCTTAACATAAATTCCGTTGCCTCTTCCGCAAGGCCTTTACCCCAAAATGCCTTCTCGCCGATATGTATAGTATATTCGGCAGAGCGTATCTGCCAGCTTAAGTGGTGCAGGCCTATAATACCTATGGATTTTTCTGTCTCCCTATCTACGATCGCAAAGATGACATTATCTTTTTTGCTTAAATCCTCATACAGCCTCTCCATAGCCTCTCTTGTTGTCGGTCTTATACCGTGGCTCAGATACTTATTAAACTCCGGGTCGTTGGCCCATTTATGCATCCTCTCGGTGTAGTCTTCTCTCTCTATCGGGCGCAAGGTTATCTTATCTCCTCTGTAAAAATAGGGCGTTATATTCTTATCTCTGTCTGACATTCTATACCTCCCTTATCTCTTGGATATAAGAGATTTGATCTTCTCCAGGTCCTCGATAGTATCGACATCCATGGATATCTTTCTATTCATAACCAGCACCCCGCAATCTTTCGATATAATAGCCTTTTCGTTAAAGAGTGTCTCTCTCTTCGTAACATATATAGCGCCGTTAGGCTGGTATGTCTTTGGAAGCTGCTGGCTCTCCTTCCTGAAATAATCTGTCCCGTCATTAACAAGAGGGAAGGCCCGGTTCTTCTTTACGTGCACTACCCAATAGGGGGGATATGCCGTCTCCATAACACTCATCAGGGAACCGCACCCCGATCTCTTTAGGATCTCTATCGCTTTATCTATATGGTCTTTCGTCCTTAACGGGGATGTGGGCTGCAAGGTCACAATAAGATCTATCCCGTAGCCTCTCTTTTCAATAAAATTTACCGCATGTTCTATTACCGGGGGGGTATGGGTAGAGTCTTGCGCAAGGTGTTTCGGCCTCATAAAAGGCACTTCAGCGCCGTGTTCTTCAGAGACTTTCGCGATCTCTTCGTTATCGGTAGTCACTATAACCCTGTCGGTATAGGCGCTCTTTAATGCCGCCTCTATCGTATATGCTATAAGCGGTCTCCCGCAGAGATCTATAATATTTTTACCCGGCAGGCCCTTCGATCCTCCCCTTGCGGGTATCACTGCAACAACCTTTAACTTCCCAATCATCTTATCTTTGCTCCTCTCGTCATTGCGAGCGATTGCTTCGCCCGTCATTGCGAGCCAGCCGAAGGCTGGCGAAGCAATCTGGGACGGGCTCGCAACAGGCTGCGTTCGCGAAGCAATCTCTTAAGATTGCTTCGCCCCTTCGGGGCTCGCAATGAAATTCGGCCGTATGATTTACGCTCCTTTACAGTCGCGTAAATCATGGCCTTATTTCACCTATATTGTCAAATATTTTTTTAACTGCGCTTACGATATCCTTCATGTCTTCTATATTATATGGGTAGTGCATGGCCGTTATACATATCAACCTGCGGCAGACATCTTCAGCAACTCTGCATTTAATACCTCCAAAGCCGGCTTCTTTTAATTTCTCCTTGAATATGGGTGTCTTATATAGAGGTTGAGGGTATCCGCGTGAGAGCGTTATCCCTTCGGATTCCATAAGCTCTATAAATCTATCCTTCGCGACGCCTATCTCTCTCTCATTATATAAAATGGGATATAGATGAGAAATCTCACCTTCTTTGTATCTCATAACCTCAAGCCCGCTGAATCTACCCAATTCTTTCTGGAGGTAAGAGACGTTCTTTCTTCTTATCTCGTTTAATGAGTCGAGCTTCTTTAACTGTTCTATGCCGAGCGCCGCGTGTATCTCGGTCATCCTGAAGTTATACCCTAATATATTTGAGATATACTCTCTCGGCCTCCCCTTGGTCCAGACCTCACCGTGATTTCGTATAAGGCGGCACCTATCGGCAATCTCATCCGAATTCGTCGTCACCATCCCGCCTTCGCCTATAACCATATTCTTTGTCTCGACAAAGCTGAATACCCCAGCGTCGCCTATCGAGCCGACCATGCGGCCTTCGTGCTTACAACCGGGCGACTGGCACGCGTCTTCTATTACCTTAAGGCTATCTTCTTTTGCTATAGCCAAAATCTCGTCCATATTGCATACCTTGCCGTAGATATGGACCGGGACTATTGCCTTGGTCTTTTTGGTTATGGCCGCTTTAATCTTCTTAGGATCTATACAAAATGTATCCGGTTCAATATCCGCAAAGACGGTAGCCGCACCTACCATCAACACTGAAGAAGCAGTAGCGGTAAAGGTAAACGGCGGCACTATCACTTCGTCTCCGGGGCCGATATTGCAAGCGGCGAGGGCCGCGTGGAGCGCCGATGTGCCAGAATTGAATACTATCGCATATCGGGTTCCTATATATTTTGCAAAATCTTTTTCAAACTTCTGTACCATCTCACCGCCGAGGAAATCCTTATAAAATCCAGATAGACTCTTCTTTCTTAGAACCTTATTTACAGAAGCTATCTCTTCATCTCCGATTGGCGCGGAATAATCAAACCTTTTCTCCCGGGTCTTTTTGCCGCCATGAATAAATAATCTCTCTTTCACCCCGTTAGACCTCCCTATCTATTTTCCCCATCAGCCTCTTATGAGGTCTAACGGGGTTCATTCTAACCTTCCGTTTTTTGTAAAAGATGTCTCTCGCGGAATCAGTCTTAAGCTCCTATCCTTAAGGGGTAAGGTAATCTTTTTGGTCTTCTCTCTATCCGATTCGTGAAATGCCATGGCTACCTCAACCGTTGCCATCCCATCTTCGCCCGTGCATAAAGGAGGTTCTTTATTGTCTAAAACATTTACTATATTTCTGACCGCATTGAGCATAGGCGGAGTCCACCTTGAGCTCTTTAAGTTTGCTCTTCTCAACTCTTTTATGCCGCTCTCCTTGCGGCTCGCCTGCGCCTTTAAGAGTCTGTATGCATCGTCTCTTCTAATCTGACCGCCTAAATCTATCATACCCTTCTGGCCGTATATATTTGCGCCGAATAAGACATACTCCCTGAAGCCCGAGTAGAAGAAAGTCAGGATATCGTTCTTAAACCTTACAGTCCCCCTTCCGCCAGGATCAGTGCTTCCATCCGGAATGAGCGCCCCGGAGACAGAGAGCACATCACCGAAGTAATACCGCAGGATATCGAATAGATGTGTGCCGCTATTCATAAGCCCAGCCGCAGCAAAGGCGATTATTAGATCCACCTTTCCTATATCGCCTTTATCCAGCATGCCCTTTACGTCATTAAATGATCTGTCCCATCTCCTTGTATGGTTAACCATAAGTACGGTCTTGTTTCTCTTGCAGACTCTTATCATCTCGTCGGCCTCTTCAAGCGATGCAGCTATAGGTTTCTCGCAGAATATGGCTCGGACGCCGGCCGCGCTTGCGGCTCCACAGACCTCTTTATGCAATGTGGTGGGGGTAGCGATGCTGACGATATCAAGATCTACCTTTTTCAACATCTTCCTGTAATCCGTATAGATATTTTTTATATCATACTTCTTCGATATGCCCTTAAGCTTCTCTCTATCAAGATCGCATACCGCACTAAACTCGGTCTTTTTATTGAGAAGATAAGCCTCAGCGTGGCTAACAGGCTGGTCTGCCAGCCTGTCCTCGTTGAATAACCAACCCATTCTGCCGCAACCGATTATTCCCACTCTGTACTTTCTCATATCCTTTTGCCTCTCCTCCTATTCTTTACGGGTAATTCAAAATCCAAATCAAGGAACCTCTTCTTTGAGGTAATGTTGTCAAGCCCTCTTACTATGCCAACAATCTTCCTCGACGTACTCCCGTCTCCATAAGGGTTTATTATTTCTTTACAGGTCTTTCTAAAATCGCTGGAGAGGGCCTTTCTAAATGCCCTCTTCAAAGACCCTCGTCCTTCCTTCACATCAATGACAGTGTCGGCTCTGACCCTGCCTCTCTGTCTATCGCCGATATTTATCGTGGGTATCCCAAATGACGGCGCCTCGATTATGCCGCTCGATGAATTGCCTGCTACCACGTCCATATGAAAGAGTGTGTTTAGATAGAGCTGGCGGCCCATCGATGAAAAAGATTTGGCGCTCTCTCTATTATTATAAATGTACATATCTATCATCTTTTCAATCGTGTCGTAGTAGATATCTACGTTCGGTTTCGTAAATATAACCTTCGCGTCTTTCAATAGAGCCAAGGCGTCTAAGAGGCCTTTAAATTCGCTTACCGTCTTATCTCTGCTCTCTTGCGTAGACGGATTATATGTCACCATTATATTATTCTTACCTAATCTAAAATCTATCCTTTTTTCAAGTTCATTCTTCTTTAAAGGTTTTATTCTCTTTATGTTGTCGAGCCCCAGCGCGCCTACATTGAATACTCTCTTGGGCTCTTCGCCCATCTGTATAACCCTCTTTCTATATATATCAGTCGATACAAAATGGAGGTGTGATATCTTTGTTATGGCATGCCTAAGAGAGTCATCCATTGAGCCCTCCGTAAGCTCCCCGCCATGTATATGGGCGATGGGAACTTTAAGAAAGAATGCCGCTTGCGCAGCCGTGAATGTCTCGAACCTATCCCCCAATAAAAATAGAAGCTCTGGCCTTAATATATTCAAGACGTCCGTAAGCCTTGTGACCCCGATGCCTACCGTCTTTGCTATAGCCTCCTCTCTATCTTCCTCAAGGGGCATGGCAATTTTTGCGTCTATCTCGAAACCGTCATCTTCTATCTCCTTATAGGTTAAACCGGACTCAGGCATCAGGTGTCCTGCCGTTGCTACCAATTTAAGGTCTAATCTTCTATCCTTCTTTATCTGGCTTGCCAGCGGATATAACAAGCCCCATTCTGCCCTGCTCCCTGTTATGATACAAACCTTCTTTTTCTTCACCCCGTTAGACCTCCTCACCCCGTTGACCTCTCATGAGGTCTAACGGGGTTCATATCTCTATCAGCTCATCTTTCTTAAAATTTCTTTTTGCGGGTCTTCCGACTACCGCATCCCACTCCATCGGGCTTATCCCTTTTGCGGGCCTCTTTGTAGTCAGGTTCTCTTCGGTAAAGATCTCGCCGGTCTTTATACGGCTCGATGCGACGATGCTCTTACGCACCACATCTCTATTCTTAAACTCAGACGGTGTAGTCCTCTTTATTCCGTCCCCCAATACCTCTTCTATATTCCTAACGGCCTTTACCATATTCTTAAGCTCCTCGGGATCTAAAGAGGCCTTATGATCCGGCCCCGGCATCTTCTTATTGAGCGTAAAATGTTTCTCTATAACCTCCGCGCCCAAAGATGCGGCCGCCACAGGGACCTCTATTCCCGGCGTGTGATCGGAATATCCCGCCTTTACTCTTAATCTCTTTCTTATAGCAAGCATGGCTGACAGATTCACATCCCTGTACGGCGTCGGATACTCCGTGTTGCAATGTAAGACCGTTATATCCTTCCTGCGTGTCCCCGCCTTAACCAGTATGCGGACTGCCCCCTCCACATCCCTTAAGCTGGACATGCCGCTTGATAATATGACCTTCTTCTTGAGTGCCCCTATTCTCTTTAAAAAAGGGAGGTCCGTTATCTGGCCCGAAGGTATCTTATACATATCGAGCCCGTAACTCTTCAAGAGATCTATGCTCTTTAAATCGAAGGGGCTGGAGAGGAATTTTATCTCTCTTTTTTTGCAATAATTTATAATTTTTTTGTGGGCCCTCTTATCCAGCTCCAGCTTTTTTAGCATACTAAGCTGTGATTCTTTTCGTCTCTCTTTCTGATATTCGGCCTTGGGGGCATCTCTGCTTACAAGGCCCTCCGCGCTGAACGTCTGGAATTTTACGGCGTCCGCGCCGGCAGTCTTCGCCGCATCGACCATCTTCTTTGCAACTCTTACAGAACCGTTATGGTTTACCCCCGCCTCTGCGATTATAAAGACCCTTCTCTTCCTTGCATAAGGAGTTATGTATCTGGCATTCTTCTCCACTCGCCGGCGTATTACCTCACCTGAACCTATCATAGACTCTCTTTCTATCGTTACATTCTGTATGACCTTAGCGCCCGTGCCTATATGCGTTCCATATCCCACCCTGACGCCGCCGCTCAGCACCACTCCGGGCGCCACATGTGTAAATCCCTCTATCCTGCAATCGTGATCCACCGATGAAGACGTATTTATAATAACGTTTTCTCCTATCCATGTGCCTGTATTGACAACCGCCCTCGCCGCGATAAACGTCCCCTCGCCTATAGAGACGTCTTTTGCCACGACGCTCTTAGGGTGAATTATAATAGGGAGCCTAAACCCGATCGCCTTAATACGCCTGTAGATATTCTCTCGTCTATGGAAATCACCTATGGAACCGACTCCTATAAAGGCGTGCCTTATGCCCTTTTTGAATATTTCCGGCAGCATCTTATCCGTGCCTAAGATTTTAACTCCGGAGATACGCGAACCTCTCTTTAGCCCGGGATCTACTACGCCGTAAATCTTATATACCCCCGCTTCTCGGATTGCGTCTATAACCACCTTCGCGTGCCCGCCCCCTCCTATAAGCAGCAACCTCTTCTTCTGCATCCTTACATTACCTCCTTTAAGGCCTTGCATATGTAATCTATATCATCTGGCGTGTTGAGAGTAGAGCTCGGCAGGGAAAGGCCCCTATTGTAAATATCAAATGAGTTTTTATAATCTCTTTTTTTGTAACTCTTATAAGGCGGAAATTCGATTACCGGAGTAAATATCCTTCTCGTAGGTATGCCTCTATCCACAAGTCTTTTCTGCAAGACCGCTATATCCATATCCTTTTCAAATAGAATAGAATTAAGCCAGTATGCGCTCTCTGCATTCTCATGAACCTCTTGAAAACGTATAGACTCTATACTCTTTAGTTCCTGGCGGTATATCTCATTAAAAAGCTTCTTCTTGTTTAAAAATTCATCCAGCCTTTCTAACTGAGCAAGACCCAGGGCGGCCTCTATATTCGTCATCCTGTCGTTAAAACCTATCTCGGGATGATAATACTCTTTAGAGTTATCCCTCGCTTGATTCACCAGAAACTTTATGTGATTTAAGCTATCCACATTTTTCCCTACCACCATACCACCGCCGCCCGTAGTGATAATCTTATTTCCATTAAAGCTGAAACATCCGAAGTTGCCGATAGTGCCCGTATGTCTTGAGCCATATCTTGCGCCCAGGCTCTCTGTTGCGTCCTCTATTACGTATATATTATGGTCCCTTGCCACCTTCATAATGCCTTCCATATCGCAGGGGTTGCCGTATATATGGACCGGTATCACCGCCTTTGTCTTTTTTGTGATATTCCTCTCTATCTCTTTAACGTCTATATTCCACGTCAGGGGATCTACGTCTACGAATACAGGAGTAGCGCCTTCATATATTACGGGATTTACGGTTGCGATAAAGGTAAGCGCGGGGACTATTACCTCGTCTCCGGCGCCTATGCCGAGTTCATGCAGGGCTATGTGTATAGCCGCGGTCCCGCTCTGTGTCGAGGCGGCGTCTCTTATGCCCAGATACCCGGCGAACCTCTTTTCAAACTCGGTTACAAAAGGGCCGACTGTGGATACAAAGTTAGCGTCTATGGCTCTGTTTAAATAGCCCTTTTCCAGATCACCGAGATTCGGCGCGTCTAAATGCATCTTTTTACACATTGTAAATATCCGCCTTGTATAATTTAAATCCTCTTTTTCTTTTAAACCAATTTATGGTTTCATCCAGGCCCTTATCCAGTGAATATCTAGGAGACCAGCCTGTAAGCTCCCTTATCTTTTTATTCTCCCCCAAAAGCTGCATCACCTCTGAATTCTCCGGCCTGACCCTTTTTTTGTCTAAGACTACGCGGGCCTTGGGATTTATCTTTTTTATGATTCTATCGGCAAGCTCACCTATGCTTACCTCTCTCTTGCTTGCTATATTTATCTCCTCGCCTATGGTCCTGTCGGAAGAGGCGATAGACAAGAAACCGTCGCATACATCCTTCACATAATTTAAATCCCTTGTGGGCGTTAACGATCCCAGCATTACATCCTTCTTTCCGCTTAAAAGCTGGATTATTATCGCAGGGATTATGGCCCTTGCCGACTGTCTTGGTCCGTATGTATTAAAGGGCCTTACTATGGTAACAGGCACGTCAAAAGATTTAAAGAAAGACTCGGCAATCTTATCCGCGCCTATCTTCGATGCGCTATAGGGAGACTGGCCCTGCAGGGGATGGTTCTCTTCTATAGGTATTCTCTTTGCCGTACCATAGACCTCGGATGTAGATGTTACCAATATCCTCTTTAATTTAAGCTCCATCCCGGCCTGCATAATATTCAACGTGCCCTTTATATTGGTATCAACATAGGAGTCCGGCGCGTGATAAGAGAAGGGTATGCCGATTAACGCGGCCAGGTGAAAGACCATATCCATGCCCTTCATCGCCTTCCTTACGCTGTTCGGATCCCGCACATCGCCTGAAAATATCTCGATCTTCCTTGTCTTCTTCCGGTCGAAGCTGTCAAGCCAGCCCCAGGAATTGAATGCGTTGTAATATGTAAAGGCCTTCACCTTACATCCGCATCTTATTAACCTCTCGACGAGATGGCTTCCTATAAAACCGTCCGCCCCCGTCACTAATACCCTCTTATTTCGCATCTGCATCTTTTCTCCTTGCCTTAACAAAATAGAATGATGAAAAGAATTTATAGAGGTCGTATTGAGCAAATTTTATTTCAACATCGAAATATTTCCCCCATAACTCCTCTAATATATTTTTTTCCGGCACATATATCATTATCCCACGCATCGTGGGATCCGGATGTAGCGGCGTAATCTCATAGTAAGAGCTGCCTAAAGGTCTTGCCCATTGTAAGTATCCATGCCTGGGAGATAGGTATCCGATAAAGATCTCTCCTCTGCTCTTTAGGACTCTTTTGGTTTCATCTATAAAATCTCTCTGATTCGGCATGTAGCTTCCTGCCTTCTCGCTTATAATAACGTCGAACGTCTTATCCTTATACGGAAAACGGCCCTTTTCAAATCTATCAAGATGCATGCTTTCCGCTTTAGCCAATCTTTCGGCTGCCTTTTTCGTTTCTTCTATAACAATGTTAGAACCTGAAACGCCATAGGGGATATAATCCATGTCCAAAGCCATCATTAAATTCGTAATATTAAGCGGCATGATTTCAAGGACTTTTTGGCCATCTCCGCTTATTTCGTTTTCCTTTCCGATATTTACATAAAAACTGTTTGTAGGTCTTCTTCTCGTTGCCAGAAATCGTATGAGGTGTTCATTTGGATATTTATTTCCCGGCATAACTCCATCTTTATACATAAGTCTATATTTTCTGTCCCATAATTCTCTATTCTTATCTTGGGCAACTTCTTTGTTGATATTACTCTCCTTTGCCCTTAAGGGCTTTTGCAAAAAAGGAGCCGTTGTAAAATTAATTCGGGGCTTTGTAAAGGGCCTCTTTTTACCTATAAGATACTGCCAGGACATAAATATAGGCTCAAGGTCAAATTCCTCCAATCCTACTTCAATATCGAAATATCTTCCGTATATATCCTCAAACTGCACTTTCGATTTAAACAAGAAAAGTTCAAGTCCTTTAAGCCTCGGATTAGGGTGGTCCTCTTTAAACTTCACTACTGAACCAGGTTGGTCGTCTATATAATTCATATATCCATGGCGCGGTGAGAAAAAAGAGAAAAATATCCACCCCCCAAGCTTCAAAACCCTCTGGCACTCCTTTGCAAAGACTTCCTGGTCTATGTTGTAATAGACGCATTGGAGCCCCACGATTATGTCAAAAGATTCATCTTCTACAGGGAGCCTATTTCCGCTGAATACATCCACACTTAAACTGCTTTCCAGATTCTTTTTCTTTATAGCGCCTCTTGCCCTCTCTACTGCATCCTGTGATACCTCAAGCCCCAATACTTTATATCCGCAGTCTTGCATCATGAGCATATTCGCAATTGTGCCGAAACCGAGTTCCAATATTCTTTTTCTTTTCTTGCTGCCTTTCTTGGAAATCCTGTTTATAAATCTCACTAAGTGCTCATTAGGGTACCTGACACCCGGCATATCGCTCGCCTTCTGATATCCCCTGTAATAGTCATCCCATACGGCGTTATTAAGCTCTATCTTTTTATCAATCAAGCTGCTTCTATCCATTTACACTTGCCTTCAAAACATTCATGCCTTCTTTGAGCACCGCCTTATTCCATATTTCTAACGAAAGGAGCATCCAGATAAGCGTTGAATATTTCTTTTTGCCGCTATAGTGCAAATTAATGATCTCCTTAACAACGGAATAATTCAATTCTGACTTAGAGATGGAAGACGTAGAACTTGTGAGGTCATTAATAAGCTCTTGGGCTTCGCTTGTGTTAATCCAATAAGCTATATCGGAAGGAGAACCCAGTTTTTTTCTCTCTATAATTTGGTCATGGACTTTGTCCTTTGACAATCTTTTTATAATATACTTTGGGATATTATCCTTATATTTTATGCCGCTATCTATTCTGTTTGCAAACTCAATTATATTGTGATCTAAAAAAGGCACCCTTACTTCCACTCCGCAAGCCATGGACATGCGATCCATTCGCATCAAGACTGATTGTAGTCTGAATCTTATGCTGTGGAACATCATGCGCATTTTTAGCTCCAGGTCATTGTGAAATTCAAGCCACTTATAAGATTCAATCTCTTTTACCCGCCTTTTGTCTATTCCGGTCAGGCGTTGGGCAATAGATAAATTATTTATTCCGCCTCCAAAATAGATCATATCATTTTCAGAAAAACCGTCGAAACTTCCCATCTCCAAATCGCACAGCGTTCTCTCAAAGCGTTCATATCCGAAGAATAGCTCGTCACTCCCGTCGCCTATCAAAAGCACCTTCATGCCCTCCTCTCCGGCATGGCGGCACATATCGTAAATAAATCCCGAAGAGTGGAATTGGAGCGGTTCGTCGTAAATATACGTAAGGTAAGAAAAGTATTCCAAGAATCTCGTGCTGTCTAAAAGCGCCGATTCAAAATCTATCTTTCTGCCGAACTTTTTATTCAGAAACTCAACTTGCATTTCTGCATATGGTGATTCGTCGATTTCGCTCGTTACGTTCTTGGCATTAAAAAACTTAACTTTTTTAGCATTTGCATGGGTACTCTTTGCAACATAATACGAAACAAGCGAAGAGTCGATACCGCCGCTTAAGAGAATGCCTATCGGCACATCGCTTATCAGTCTATAGTCGACAGACTCCTTAAACTTCTCATCTAGGCAAGATAATATCTCTTCCTCATCATCCATAATAGATGACGTCCCAACTAGCGACACCATATCCCAATATCTCTTTATCGATATTTTGCCGGAGGTATCCACGCTAAGATAATGGGCGGGTTCCATCTCTGAAACACCTTCAAACATCGTATTCTTACCGAATACACCATTGGTTGTGACATATTCAAAGAGACATTCCTTGCGAAGCCTCTTTGGGATAATGCCGTTTGTTGTCATTGCCTTTATTTCGGACGCAAAAATCATAAAGCCTCTTTGCAGCGAATAATACAAAGGCTTGATACCTATTCTGTCTCTTGCTAAAAATAACTTATTAACCCTTTTGTCCCATATAGAGAATGCAAACATGCCGTTAAAAAGAGATAAAGCTTTCTCAATACCGTATTCCTCGTAGGCATGGATTATAACCTCGGAATCACAGCGCGAACGGAATATGTGTCCTCTTACAAGCAGGTTCTCCCTCAATTCATTATGGTTGTAGACCTCACCGTTAAATATCAAAACCACGTTACCATCCTCATTGAATATGGGCTGCGATCCCTTCTCTACATCTATAATGCTTAATCTTGTATGGCCCAAAGATACCCATTCATCCTTATAGGCGCCGCTATTATCGGGCCCTCTATGGCTAAGCAGCTTTGTAGCCGTTTCTATATCGAAAATATTGTTATTTTTATTAAAAGATAAAAAACCTACTATTCCACACATAGTCTATTTTTCCTTCTTAAGTCTTTCATAACGGTCTCGCGTTATAGATACTTGAACGATGTCTTTGTATTTACCGTCTACAAAACGGGCCTGCGAAAAGATACCCTCTCTCTTCATTCCAACCTTTCCGCAACTCTTAATAGCACCCATATTGTCTGCTACTATCGCATTATATATGCGGTTTAAATTCAATGTATTGAATGCATAGTCTATAACGAGTTTTAGAGCCTCGGTTCCATAGCCTTTACCGCGATATTTCTTATCGCCTATCATGCGCCCGCAATGTGCTGTTCGGTTTACCCAATCTATCCCCCCGATTTTTATATTTCCGATATACTTATCGTTTTTCTTGACTATAATAGCGAAGATTACATCATTATTTGAATTTGTAACCTTCTCATAATAACCCCAAAGTTTATCCCGTGATGTGGGAAAAATCCCACTCATAAGGAACCTATTGGTCTCGGGGTCGTTAATCCAACCCAAGTACCCCTTTTCAAGGTCGTCTGGATTAAGCGATCTTAAGTATACCCTTTTACCGATAATAAACGGACATTCCATATATCCTCCTCTTCTAGCGTTAAGGGAAGAACCTTTAAAAAAAACCGTGTACATTTTACCGTTTATTCTTAACTAATCCAATCGCTGTTTTTAATACCGCATTTAATTTTCCGTAATCAGGCGGTAATTCAACCCCTCCGTAATATTGGGGGGCTGCTATTTTATGTAGAGCAAATGTTGTCAGTAATATCGTTGAGTGATTTTTATTATATTTTGCCATTGTCTGCAATCGGCGGAATAATCTAATGCTCTGCCTTGGTCTGACATCATCTTTATACAAAGAAAGGCTTAGCTGGTCTATGTGTGAAGACGGTATTAAAAGATTTTTCGTGTCTACCTTGTCGATATCCAATTTTTTTATACGCTTAAAAACAAGTGTGGTTGAATGATGGAGATGGTTATGGTCGATTTGCACAAGAGGATTCATATTAATTCCCTTAACCAATCTGAAGCCCAACAATTCCATAAAATTTATATAGTCGAAAGGGGTATATAGATGAATGTACGGAACAAAAAAATCATCCATTATCCTGCTTGTTACTACATTATTAATATCTCCGCTTGAATAAATAAGCGCAGAGGAAAGAAAATATCGATTTATCTGTCTTGCGCTCAACAAAGAACGAATCATTGAACAAACAAGCCACTTAAAAGTGCCTGAACGATAAAAATAGACCCATATCTTTCTGTTTTTGCGCACTGCCTTTGCGCAATTACGCAACCCTTGGGCAGTATTTGAGAAATGATGAACAATACCGTTCAGATAAACAAAATCAAAATTCTCTTCCGGAGGGGGCGTAATGCACAAATCCGCACATATATTCGTAATTGATCTATCCTTATAACGCTGCCTCAATAATTTTTTGAAACGTCTTATATTCTGTCTAGAAATGTCGAAATGTGTTACTGATTTCGCGCCTAATAATAACATGCCAATAGCCTGTCTTCCGATGCCAACATCCATCATATCATATTCATGCGCTCTATCATAGATACCTGCTTTTTTAAAATCATCACGGATAACATTTACAATATGATCCTCTATTCCTTTTTTATTCGTAAGGTCTTGGTATATATTGCCGAAACTGTATTTGCCGTAAAAGACGCCCGTTTTATTAACATTTGAACTATATCCCTTTAAAAGCATTTACCCCCCCAGCTTAATAAGGTTGTGGAAAAAGCTGTCTTTCTATAAATTCCGTATTTATTTCTGTGTGGTCTTTCTCTAAGGCATCTATTAACTCATCTTCATTGAAGATTATCCTATTCCTGTCGTCAGACCAGCAATTTATGGGTATACATCTTTTATTTAATAGCCCCAGCATCTCTGGGATAAATTTCTCTTTTTCGTACAAAAAATATATTATCTTTTTATTACTTGCCAGGGCAAACCCAAATGTAGTTGTAAGCACATGAGGAAAAATAATCGTATCCGCTTTTTGGTACTCTTTTTCAAATGTGCCTTTTACGCATTCGTCTGCAAACCCCTCAAATATCTTTCCGCCGTCAATTTCTTCCAATCTATCTACCCGCAGTTTTATCATTACGTAATATCCATACTTTTTTAATGCCTTCATAATCCGCAGGTTTAAATCTAATTGGATGCTATAATAAAGAGGGGTGGAATATAATGTAAAGATATCATTAAAACTTGATTGAAGCACCATAACTTTTTTGCTTTTTTTAGGCATGGATTTTTTCTTTTCCCTGTGGTACATCCTTGGAAAATAATTGTCTTCTACAGATTCTGTTATTGGCTTCTGGGGCAAGGGGAAATCAGAATTTATTCTTACTAAATTATCAAAAAAACTCTTTATGGCGCCTGTCTGCACTACATAGTTAGTTACAAGAAGCAATTCGGACAATAAGAATATCTTATCATAAATCAAACCAAGGGTATTCCCATGGTTAAAACCGGTTATCCTTTTTCTCTCGGTAAGCAGTATTTTGAAGATAGTCCTGTTTACAATATTCCCCAGCGAGGTTGCTAATATATGATCGTAATCTAATAGCTTCAAACGTTCTTTGGTGCCTAAATATAGCCTTGTAGTCAAGGACAAATCCTCTAAAAGCATCGTATTGATTTCGTCAATGCCCTTATCATACAAACCGTAATAATTAAGTATGCGGCGTCTCGTGTCATTAAACCTCGAAACAACATATCGAAGTTCAGTTAAAAGTGTCGTAGGTATAGAGTCTTTCAAACTTATTAATTTATTGTAAGGTTTAAATTGCAGATATAGTCTCTTTTTTTTTGCATAGATGCTTTTTAGTCTATCTGTCGGGGGTCCCACATTTAAACATTTTCTAAAACCAAACAATCCGTATGCCTTGCTTATAAAATGAAATGACGTGCGCTTAAAATACGTATAAAAATCGTCGTTTAACAAATTATAAATTTTTTCTCTACTAAATTTTGAATAAGGTTTGCCTCCTGAATATATGACCTTATATCCTTTTGAGGCTAAATATTTGGTTAGCATATAGCTGTGCAGAAAATGTGCATATTTCCTCATAAGATCAACTCTGATGCATACAATGTCCTTTGTAATATCCGAAAGGCCGGAGCTTAAAATTTCCTTATACATATTATAAAATTGAATAGAAAAAATTTCATAACTTTTTATAGAAAACGGCATAAAAAATTCTTTTTCCCACATATTTATCCCATAGTTTTTTATCGCGTCCATACCTATGCAATATATCTTATTTTCAGTCTTGATCATAGCCGTCTAGGTTCCGTAAACACGCTCTTTATATTCGCCGGAAAAAGATACTTTTCCATAAATTCGGTGTTGGGGTATTTAGGCTTTCGGGTTAATTCTTCCAGTAAATGCTTTTTATCGAAAAGCACGCGGCCCCTCTTATCCCGCCATGTCTCTATTACCGAACATCTCTTTTCGAGAAGTTCAAGCGGCTCCTCGAATGGTTTAAAATCCTTGAAACTTATATCAAGAATAATAATTCTTTTGTTGGTACATACTATTTTCATAAAAGTACTGGTAGTTATTCTTGGGAATATGAACGCATCGGCGCAGTTAAAGTCTTTCTCGAGTTTTTCCTTCATGACCTCCGCCTTGCCTTCGAATATCCCTTCAATTTCAGACAGCCTCTCCGGATGCGCTTTGTAAATTACCCTATAATCGGTCTCCTTAAGCACATCGATAAAGCGCAGTTCATAATCTAATCGAGTTAATGATAAACCGCCTGCCTTTGCTACCCTCCTGTGATAATGCGGGGATCCTATGACCATTACAGATTTGATTGTGTCGGCCGGCGGCAGATTCCTGTATCTTTTCCATATCATGAAATACTCATTGCTTTCGGCAGAAACCATATTCCACTTGCTATCGCAGTGCAAATGATTGCGCTTTATCATTTCATACAACCCAGCACTCTCGTTCGTATAAGTCACAAAATCATTCACAATGGGTGCGTCAAAAGAGGAGATTGAGTACAAAGGTTGATTTAAAAGCCCTACATCGCCTCCATGCGCAAATACTGCAATCTTGCCGCCTTGTTTCTGCACGGCTACGCCTATAACTCTATTCAAAGGTATTCCTGTACCGGACAAGAGAAAGTGTGTCTTTTTTTTTAAAGTCCTAACCACCCTCTCAACTCTGTTTAATGTTTTACCTGTATTTATAAAACGGTTTTTCGTCAAATTTGCCAAATGTGATTTAAAACCATCGGGAAACGGGACATCATATTTAGCCGCTACTTGCGACAGGTTATCAATTAATCCATCTGCGCAATCTTTAATTAAACCTGCGAGTTCGTCAGAGATTTTGCCGTTACTATTCCCCTTTAACCAGTCTGAAAATGACGTGAAATAGCACCATCGCCCTGTTTCTTTTATGTAGCGATCTATAAGCGGGCTGTTTGAACCGCAAATTCGAAGATTTTCCTTTTCAAAAAGCGATACAACGTATTTTAAAATATCAAACCTATTAAATATCACGGTCTTGGCCAAGGACTTAAGACGTTCGCTTATCCTTGCCTTTATATTCATTGAAGACAAATTTGTATAGGTCGGGAAAATATTGTACATGTGATTGTCTAAAGGAGCCTTATCCGTTATCTTCTTATACCACAATGAGTTACCTGTGCAGAATAATTCTATACCGTTTTTGCCTACGACGTCTATTACCTTTAGCGCATGAAGAACATTAGCGTATTCTATGGACAGGTACACAGCGTCAATGCTTAAAAGATTAGCAACATCCGCCGGTGTGCCGTTAATGGCTTTCGCAATGCACCTATCCACATCTTGGTACATCTCTAAATATTTCTCATCCGAGACAGGGAGAAAAAATTCCTCCTGCCACCTTGTTATACCGTACTCTTTTACCGCAAATATATCTGTCGGGAATTTTCTCATAGATTTAACGCTTTAGAAAATCCAAGGTTAACGGAGTTCCTCTGGATATACGCCTTTTGGCCTTTTTACCTAGGACATGCTTCAAAAATTTAGGCGGCAATCCCTGTCCAGGCCTTATGGACCTTACATTTTGTTCCGTAAAGACCTCCCCCTTCTTTACGTCTTTCGTTACAAACAAAGAACGCCTGAATATTCTGTTTTTACTTTCGGCTTTCGTTATACAGTAACCTACCTTCCCAATAGCTTTCTCTGCTATTCTTATGTTTTCTACAAGTGATTTCAATTCGTGAGGTTCTATAGAAAAGAAGCTGTCCGGGGTTTCGAATTTCCTCGAGAGGGTAAAATGCTTCTCGACCATATCCGCCCCTAAAGAGGCAGCGAGTATTGATGCACCAATTCCCAGCGTATGATCAGAGAGGCCTACGGAACAGCTAAATTTTTTCTTCATGTGCGGTATTGTTCTTAAATTCATCTCTTCCGGGCTTGCGGGATAGCTGCTTACGCATTTTAATAACGTTATATCCTTCGCCCCCGCTCTTCTTGCGGCAGTTACGGCCTCTTCTACCTCCTTGAGGGTAGCCATCCCGGTAGACATTATAAGCGGCTTACCGGTCTTTGCCGTATACTCTATTAAATCGAGATCCACCAATTCAAAAGACGCGATCTTATGCATAGGGACATCCAGCTCTTCCAGGAAGTCGACTGCCGTCCTGTCGAACGCCGTAGAAAAAAAGACCATATCTAAATCGTCCGCTACACCTTTCAGCCTTTTAAACCAGCTCCATGGCGTATATGCCCTTTTGTATAATTGATAGAGCGTCTGGCCTCCCCATTTCGGGTGCTTGATCTTAAAGCATCTTCTATTGTTGTCTATGGTAATAGTATCGGCCGTGTATGTCTGAAACTTAACCGCATCGGCGCCTGAGGCCTTAGCCTTCTTTATAAGAGTTACTGCTCTCTTCAAGCTGCGACCGTGATTAGCGGATATCTCCGCTACTATAAAGACCTCTCTCTTCCGGTCTTTTGAGTTTGAATCAAACATAATCCGCTTCCTTTTTATAGACTATCTTTTCACGGGTCTCCCCCGCATGTCTATAGCCCGCCTTCAAAAACGCCTTCTGCGACGCGATGTTATCTTTCTTCACCTCAGCTATTACAGACAGCCTCTTTTTTGTCTCGGTAAATATCTTCTCTGTGCCGAGCCTTATGAGCTCCCTGCCCAGTTTTTTGCCGAAGAAGTCCGGATTCAGGCTGACGCTCACCCTGATGAGGAATTCTTCAACATCGAATCTTATAACGCCTACCTTCTCTTTTCTGTCGCGGGCTATGTATATCCTTGCGCTGCGGTCTCTAAATCTAGAATAAAACCACTTCTTATGATCTTTCCAGGAGATTGGGGCATCATCGAATGAATTTTTCCGAACCTCAGGATGGTTCCTCCATGTCCAGAGGTCTCTACAATCACCTTCAGCCGCTTTTTTAAATATAAGTTTGGCCATATTATTAGTTCCGTAATCTTAAGCCGCCCGGATGTCCCGTATTCAAAAGTGCCTCCACTACCCTCAGGCTTCCCTTCCCATCAACAAATTTTCTTCCTACCGAGCTCATCTTCAGCCTGACATCTTTTTTCTGTAACCGCTCTATCGCCTTAAGCAGATTCTCCTCGAGGCCCTTCTCTTCCCACCATCCGGCATACTCTATAAATCCTGCCTCCAACCATCCCCTGACATTATCTAATTGATTCTCTGCTACCGCTATAGCTATGGCGGGTAGACCTATCCGCGCGGCCTCGTATAGAGTCTGCCCGCCGGCCGATATCGCTATATCCGATTCGAGCAATACCTTCTTCATCTGATTCGCTTCGGGATGATAGATCAATCGGGTATTCTCATCCTTGGCCTCATTAATCTCATCCAGGCTCTTAAAACCTTTCCCCACTATGACCCTCTTAGTCAACTCCGGGTAATTCTTCGTTAAGAGGCTCAAGACCTTAGGGGTGATATTACGTGAATCATCGCCGCCGAAAGTTATAACGGCGCTTTTGACAATCTCCCTTATTTCCTTATCCGGCGCCTCCCAAAAATCCCTCCTCAAGGGTGTATATCTTGAGCCGAGCAGGTGTGTGATGCCCTCTTCCTTAAAAAAATTTTTTTTATCGGCATTTACGGTCCCGTTTAAGACTACTCCCTTTGGATAATCTATGCGCTTGTTATCGTCAATATACACAGCCATCTTTGCCCGTTCCTGAATCCTCTTATACAATGCTAATCCCGCAAGATATGAGTCTACGACGGCTATATCTGTCTCCTCTAATAAATCATCCAGTCTTTCACTATCTTTAAGCCAATCGAAGATTTCGACGTCTCTACCTTTCAATAAATCCTTAACGGCCTCATCCCCGTTTATTATAAACCTCGCGGATATCTTATTCGCCTCAAACGCCTGACAGAGAGAGAGGCACCTTGTGATGTGCCCGAATCCGATATCCCTGCCGCCCTCGGTTAAGATACATACCTTCATCGCCTAAGCAATCCTCTTAAAGCCGGAATGGCAGACAGGGCCTCTTAAGAGTCTCTCTTCTTTCTTATCCTTTATGGCCCTGGATAAGAAGAAGAAGGCCTTGTCCAACGCATCCATATATTTATCTATGGTCTTTTGTTTATGCGCATATGCAGCGTAAAATACCGTCGTTGCCAAAAATCCTTTTTCAAGCATGGCTTGTGTAAAGAGCGTCTTTAAGACCGCGCTCTTTTTATGATTGAAGGTAAAGTGGCTTAACGGATATATTCCCGATACGGAGATATTTAGATTATGCCTCTTGGCAAGTTCTTTCCATCCGTCCTGAACCGCCTTTCCCGTCTTCGCGAGATGCGCCGGGACATTGTGTTCTCTTAACTTCTTTATGGTGGCCAGCGCCGCAACCGGACCTACCCTCTCAGTCCAGTAGGTACTGCTTATGAACGTATCCTGCGCGATCTCCATGATATCCTTCCTTCCGATAATCGCCGCCATCGGGTATCCGTTACTCATGCCCTTGGCGAATACAGAGATATCCGGATATACCTTAAATTTCAGGTGCGCCCCTCCGACATTGAACCGCCAGCCTGAGGTAATCTCGTCAAAGATAAGGACTATTCCTTCCTTCTTTGTAACTTCTCTTATGGTCTCAAGGAACCCCTTCGCCGGGTAGTAATTCCTGATCGGCTCCATGATAACCGCGGCGATATCCTTCTTGAACCTCTTTATGAGGCTTAAGAATCTATCTCTATCGTTATATTCAAAAGGTATAGCCGTCTTTCTTAACCCCCTGGGCACGCCCCTGGGCTCCAACCCCGGCAAGAGATGCCCTTTTAATACCCTTCTGTCTTTTAGGTTTGCGGCGAGATACCAATCGTGCCAGCCGTGATAGCCGCAAAATAAAATTTTATCCTTTTTCGTCTTCGCCCTCGCTATCCTTACCGCTACCGCCACCGCCTCGCCGCCGGTCCGCGCAAAACGGACCATCCGGGCCCAGGGATGAATCCTGCAAAGCTCTTTTGCCAGCTCCACCTCTTCCGGGCAGTTCAAAGTAGACATGGTCCCTTTATCGATTGCGCTTTTTACCGCGTTATCCACATCTCTGTCGGCATAGCCCAATATACAAGAACCGACACCCATATGGCTGGTATCGATATACTTTCTCTTGTCTAAGTCCCACACAAGACAGCCCTTGGCCCCGCTGTAATAAGCCGGCCACAGACCCGGCAGGAACATCTCGGGCCTCTTGGAGAGAAGCTGTGTCCCGCCCGGTATGATCCTCTTTGCCTCTTTGTAAAGGTCCTGCGATATACCCATCTTATGACTCTTCCCCTCTTTTTATATCGACGATTTTGTCTTCCTTTAGTGATTTTAAATAGCCTTCGTTTACCAAATACCCTTTGTTAATCTCTTCCACATCAGGGTTTAACTCAAGAAACCTGATTATATCTTCCATATGAAAATCCGGCTTCTTAGGGTATAAGGCCTCCAATACAGCCTTCATAAACTCAAAGTCCTCATGTCTATCTAAAGACCATCTCTTCTCACTCAAGTTCTTATCCTGCTTAAAGTGAAATACCTCAAAGTCATCTTTATTATTCATCACGTATGGAGTGACGTGCTCCCTCTCGGACTGAAGGCGGGCATTCTCCCATGCCCTTTTTAATGTATTGAAGCTAAAGACCTCTACATCCTGGCCGTCCGGATAGGTCCTCTCCCAGACATTGGAACAGTAATCCGCCCCCGAATTGAAGTATCTGTTCACTACCGCGTCTATGATCCAGGGATCGATCAAGGGGCTGTCAGCGGTTATCCGCACGATATGGCGTATATCATATGCCTTTGCCGCTTGATAGAATCTGTCCAATACGTCTTCTTCTGAACCGCGAAATACCTTGACTCCTTTTTTTTCCATTAAACTGACTATCTCTTTATCTTCATCCTTAGTTGTGGTGGCGACTATCACATCGTCTATAGATTCTGATCTCTTGACGCGCTCGAGGACGTGCTCTAATATGGTCTTATCGAGTATCTTAAGGAGCACCTTGCCAGGCAGTCTCGTCGCGCCCATCCTGGCCTGTATAATAACGCCTGCCTTAAGCCTCTTCTTCCAATTTACAGGACATACTATCTCCTCATCATCAAGCCTGAACGAGTCTGATTCCAGTTCACCGTATATCTTTCTCACATCATCCAAATAATCTAATGAATCTATATTATCTTTAAGCTGTTTTAGGGAATCGACTCCTATAACCACCTTGTCAATTGAATCATTGAGCATGGCAAAACAGAGACAGAGCGCATTCTGCGGGATATTGTATTCTTTCGAAATCCTATCAACTTTATCTAAATAACCCATTGCCTCGTTAAGATCCCTTCCTATTCTATTTTTTCTTTCAAAGAAGAGGCCCTGTAAGAAGACAGAGCGCGCATGTATCTCTATGCCTCTCTCTTTTAAATATAAAAAGTGGTCCTTAAATCTCTGGTCAAGGATATTATAGGGTACTTGAATGATATCAATCCCGATTTCACTGTCGATTAAATATTTTAACTCTTCCATTAAGGAGAGAGAGGCCCCTATCTTCTTTGTCATGCCGGCCTCTTTTAATGACTCCATCCCGCTCCATAAGCTGATTCCGGGCAAGCGTATATCCTCAAAATTGTGGACCAGGTATCCATAAATACTACTCTGCCCGAGCCTCTTAAGTGTCTCGGAAGAGCTATCTCGTACCTTCCCGACATCTCTATAAAAGTGCGGGGTCTTAGAGACAATTTTAAAACTCTTGTCTGTCTCTCTTATAAATTCACCTATCAATCTTTCGCTGTCGCCGTAGAGGCAGGCTGTATCCAGCATATCTATGCCTGCGTTAGCGGCATATTCCAGGATTTTGAATACCTCATCTTTAGGGATTTTGCCTCTCTTATTGGCTATCCCGTAATCCAGGCCGAACTGGGCCGTCCCAAGACATAATCTTTTTATGAAGTTCTTCTTCATATTCTAAAAAAACTCCTCGATTCCCTTTATGACTTTCAACTGATCAGGCTTAGATAATCCTGCATACAAGGGGAGGCTCAGACACTCTTTAAAATATCTCTCCGCGACAGGGAAATCATTCCATCTATATCCAAACGTCTTTTTATAATATGAAAGCAGGTGTACGGGTATATAGTTTACCTGGGTAGATATCCCTTTTTCTTTAAGGTAATTATAAAGCCTGTCGCGTCTCTTCCGGGGCACGCGTATAACGTAGAGGTGGTAGGAGGCGCGGGTATCATCTCTCTCTGAGGGCAGCCTTATAGCTTCTATCTTGGACAAACGATTATTATACGTAGAAACAAGACGCCTTCTCTCTCTTACCATTTTATTCAATTTCTTTAGCTGAGATATCCCTAACGCGCTTTGAAAATCCGTAATGCGGTAATTGAAACCTATCTGCGGTATATCATATGACCAAAACCCTTTTTCTTTCTTTACTATGCCGTGGTGCCTGAGCTTCAGCGCAGATTTATAGATATTCCTGTCATTGGTCAGTATCGCCCCGCCCTCGCCTGTCGTTATGTGCTTTATCGGATGAAAGCTAAAGATAGTTATGTCCGAGTGCCTTGAGCTCCCGACCTTTGCCCATCTCTCTCTAATCCTATACTCGGCGCCGAGCGCATGGGCGGCGTCCTCCACAACCTTTATCCCGTAGCCCGCGCATACCTTTTTTATCTCTACGATATCGGCTACGGTCCCCATAAAATGAACAGGGACAACCGCCTTTACCTTTCTTCTCTGCGAGGGAACTTTTAAGAAATCTTTTAACCTTTCTGTATCCATGTGATAAGTCTTATCGTCTATATCCACAAACGAAGGCCTCGCGTTTACGTAAAGGGCGCAGTTCGCGCTCGCGGAAAAAGTAATAGGCGACGTTATAACTCTGTCGCCTTCTGTTACATTAAGCGCCAACATCGATAGGTGAAGCGCCGACGTCCCGCTCGATACGGCCACTGCGTATCTCGCCCCGGTATATTCGGCCAGGGCCTCTTCGAACTCCCTTATCTTCGGGCCTTGAGTAAGCCAGTCGGATCTCAGCGCCCTGACTACTCCTCTTACATCATCATCTGTAATATACTGATGGCTATACGGTACGGTCTTCATCGCCCCTCAATCTATAAATTTTCTACCATCTTCTGCAGCGTCTCCTGCGTCAACCATTTGTCATTCTTATCGCTCTTATAGATAAACCCTTCAGGCACGGGTTTACATCCTTCATATTTTTTATGGATCTCATGCCTTTCGAAAAATTGAGGCAGTATCACATATATCCCGTTAAATAACTTCGTCTTTCTCGCTTCATCCTCGGAGATGAGGCTCTCGTGCAGCTTCTCGCCCGGCCTTATGCCGATAATCTTAAATTTGCATTCCGGTTCAATGGCCCGGGCCAGGTCCGTCAATTTCATGGACGGTATATGCGGGACAAATATCTCGCCGCCCTCCGCTTCCCGCAGGGCCTTTATGACAAGCTCTACGCTCTCATCCAATGTCATCCAGAAACGCGTCATCCTCTCATCTGTAAGCGGGAACTCTTTTATTCTCTTTTCTTTCAGATTGAGGAAGTGCTCTATCACGCTGCCCCTGGATGCGACCACATTGCCGTAACGGACAACCGAGAATTTAACCCTATTCCCCCCATACGCATTTGCGTCTATGAAGATCTTCTCCGCCACAAGCTTTGTAGCGCCGTATAGATTTATGGGGCTTACCGCCTTGTCGCTTGAGAGCGCTATTACCTTTTCGACTCCTCTATCAAGGGCCGCCTCTACTATGTTATTAGCGCCTAAAATATTAGTCTTAACGGCTTCTATTGGGTTATATTCAAGGGCGGGGACCTGTTTTAGGGCGGCTGCGTGTATTACATAATCGACGTTCTGAAATGCCCTCATGAGCCTCGCCTTATCCCTTATATCGCCTATAAAGAACCTTATGTTGAAATCCATCTTAGACGATTCCACCTTCATCTGGTGCTGTTTAAATTCATCCCGGCTGAAGATTATAAGCTTATCGGGCTTATAATTCTTTAGGGCTATCTCGGTGAACTTCTTCCCGAAGGAGCCTGTCCCCCCTGTTATCAGAATGGTCTTTTTGTTCAACATTATTCGCCTCCTGAATCTTTTCGTATTCCCTCTTTAGTGCTTCAAATTGTCTCTCTTTTACCTTTAAGAAATGGTATGTGAGATTCATCTTCTCACTAAGCCCTTTTTGGGTTAAGAGATACTTTACCTTTTTGGCCTTTCCCGGGTTTTTGGAAAAACTGGCTATCTTTATGATGCCCTTCTTGGCGAGTTCTTTTAGGAGGTAATTGGTCTTTCCAAGAGAGATATCAAGCTTCTTGGAGAGTACGCGCTGGTTTAAGGAAGGGTTATCTCCTACTTCCCTTATTATATTAAGCGTATCTTCTTTTAGTAAGTCATGTTCATCCATTGAACAATATTTTAGCTCAACGGTTGAACATTGTCAAGGAATAATTATATTATGATTAAAAGGCTGGCTTTTGATAATGCTTTATGATAATGGCGGGCAATCAGAGACTCAGAGGCAGTAGGAATGCTGCACCATAAGCATCTGGCTCATTACCCCATCTATTCTAAGGTAATGGAATACTCTACCTTCTTTTCAATCTTCTCTCTCTTCTTCGGACATTCGCCGGTCCAGCAATATAGGCAGAGCCTCTCTTTCGGCAGCCCGATGGCCTTGACCATATCGTCTACGGTTTGATATCGGAGGCTCGTAATCTCCAAGTCCTTCGCAATCCACTCAACCATCTTCTTATATTTCTCTGAATTATTATCAAGATACTCATCCACATTATCAAGATCATGCCCCTCTAAACCACGGATCGCCCTTCGCGCTGCGAGTTCATGTATGGAACGTGTCGAGAGATTGAACCTGCACGGAAACATAAGAGGCGGGCAGGCCGGCCGTATATGAATCTCCTGTGCGCCGTTATCCCATAGCTTCTTTATAGTAAAGTTCTTAAGCTGGGTCCCCCTTACTATGGAATCTTCGCATATGACTATCCTGTTATTCTTGATTATATCCTCAATAGGCACCAACTTCATCTTGGCTATTAAATCACGTGTCTCCTGAGACGGAGGGGTGTAACTCCTGCCGTATCCGGGCGTGTATTTAACGAGCGGGCGCCTATAAGGTTTCTTCGACTCCATCGCATAACCGATAGCATGCGCAGTCCCTGAATCCGGAACTCCAGAGACCACATCCACGTCTATATCCTTATCGCGTCTTGCCAGAGATCTGCCGCATCTCTCTCTTACCATCTCGACATTTATGCCTTCGTAAGTGGATGCGGGAAAACCCGCGTATATCCAGAGGAACGCGCATATCTGGTTTATATCGCCGCCCGGTCTTTTTTGCGACATGCCTTTTTCATTCACCAATATTATCTCGCCGGGCTCCAGATATTTGATTATCTTAAAGTCGCTGTTCGGAAAGGCGCAGGTCTCAGAGGTCATAGCGATAGAATCGGGCCTCTGTCCTATAGCAAGAGGGGTGTAGCCGAACCTGTCTCTTGCGGCATAGATCCCGTCCTTGGTCAGTAAGAGCAGTGAACATGAACCGTCGATGGCATCGAACATCTTCTCTATGCCGTCAATGAGATCGTCGCCCTGGCTTATCAATTTGGCTATTAATTCTGTCGCATTGGTCTTTCCTCTGCTTACCTCGCTAAAGGATATCCCCTTTTTGCGCAACTCTTCCGCGAGCTCTTCGGTATTCTCTAAAAGTCCGTTGGTAACTATAGAGAAAGACCCTAATCTGGAGTTTAAATATATAGGCTGCTCATCGAAGGCGCTTATAACGCCTATTCCTTTATTGCCCTTCATTCGCCTGCAGTCCTCGTAGAATTTGGATTTAAACTGTGTCTGTGATATATCGTGTATCTGGCGCTGGAGGGCCGCGCCGAGAACCGCTATGCCGCCGAATTCGGTCCCGAGATGCGAATGATAATCTGTGCCGTAAAAAAGCGTGTCTACGCAGTCATTCTTTGATACAACGCCAAAAATTCCGCTCATCCCTTACCTCCTGTTTCGACTGTAATATTATACACCTAAAGCCGAAATTTTCAAAGAGATTCCCATGTTATATATAGAAGCCATAGAGAGTTAAAGAGGCCTTTTCGATCTCCGCGGGCCTTCTCTTTGTGAAGAAGTGGCTCTTCCATAAAGTGCCGGTATAGTTTCTATATCTGTTAGACTCATCAAGATACGGTAAAGTCAGGGGCCTGTCTTCTCTGACGAATCCCGCGTTTGTTATAAGATAGGCGTCATAACCGTATCTTCTCATTAAATTATAAATCTTCCCCTTCTCTTTGTCGTTTAATGTTATCTCCATTATAAAATCGATATTTCTTCTCTTCAACACAGAGGGTGAAGCCTCTAAGATGTCCGATTCGCTTCCTTCGCAGTCCAGTTTTATCAAGGTGTTGCTGCTATCGCCTCCGACTACGTCCTCTAGTGTAATCGTCTCGACCGTCATCGTCTTATACGGCAGATTATTGTAAATTCCGCCTGTGCCTTTGAATGAATTAATAAGAGAGGCGGATGAAGAGAACTTAGAGCTATTTCTTGCGGTAGGGTAGTACATGGTAACTTCCTTGCCCCCGGCTCTGTCTAGCGCCTTGCCGATTAATTTAAAATCCAAATTATTAATCTTCTTTATCTTCTTGATATACTCCACATTGGCAGGGAAAGGCTCTACGGCTATAATCTCCACACTGCCCTCAAAGGTTATCGAGGCCAGGATCGAGTAAAATCCTATATTCGCGCCTGTGTCAATGAATCTGTCGATATGCCAGGGGTATTTCTCAACCAGGGTAACTACCTCGCCCTCAAAGGCCTTGTATCCGCCAAAGGCTATCTCCCTTAAAAGATTTGACTTAGCGATATCGGTAAACAGCACACCTCTATCCTTTATCTTTATCCTCTTCTTATTAAGGACCTTGCAGTCTATCAACCTCATCATCAACTTCTTTTTAAGCAAAGACGAAATCCTACTCATATTTACTCCCGTCCTTAATCACAACCATATGTTTTCCTCTATTTGGGAACGATAAAACTCGGTCTTTTCGAATTCCCTGATCCGCAGACACGCATCAATTAAATAGGCCAAAATAACCCGACGTCGTCTTGCGTCAGGAAATCCTCTAAATTTTAATAGTCGCTCATATTCTAAAATTGATTTTTTATAGTCGCCCATATCCCAGAAAGCCTGTCCCATAAAAAAGATCTCTTCTGTCTTTAAAAACTTATCCTCTATTGCGTCTATATTAACGCTATATTCACTTATGGCGTCTTTGTATCTAAAAGAGAGGTGCTTGAATCTCGCCTTTGTATAAGGATCTGTATTATCCAATTTAAAATATAACTCTTGGAACAAAATTAAGAATCCATCGCCCAAGGTATTATAATATAAATCCATAATCCTTGATAGCGCAAATCTCTTCCTGTCTTGTTTATAATTTACTCTGAAAAACTTAGGCTCATATGCGGGTTCGTATAATCTAAGGTATATATCTTCGAAAATATCGAGATCCGCCGACTTCTCTTTTGGAAGCTTGTTCCATTCTATGTATGAGGACTTGATCTTTTCAACCCTATTAAGCGCCCCCATCGCCTTTTGGTTTCTCATAGGAGAGAATTCTCCGCCTCTATTTTGCATATCTCTGAAACCGGCCATATTATCTTCCTTATCGACGAAAACCGAACCTATAAACGGATCGAAAATTCTAAATCTGCCGTCAATATACAGATCGCATACGCTATGATGTGATACCGAGTCATATCCATATAAGAATATAAGTCGCCCTTTGATATTAGCTTTTCGCGCTAATGTTATCAATGTATTTGCCATCTGGTCACACGAACCCATCCCTCTGATTAAATCATTTAATGGATGTTTATCGATAACGCGAGAACCTACTGGGTGAGGTAATACGTGGGCCTCTACGAAATCCATCAGTATTAATGCCTTTTCTCTATCTCGCTTCACTCCTTCCGTTAATTTTGATACTATGACCTCATATACTAATTCTCTATGGATATAATCCCGAAAACGGTCGGGGCCTAATAACATAAGAAACGGCGCAAGGATAAAGATTACAAACAAAACCATAAGCGCTACGCACAAAATTCTGATCTTTTTCTTCAAACCTAGCTCCCCAACCATCTCTTCTTTAATTTTTCTAACGGCCTATAGACTATTCTTTTGGCTTTATCATATCTGATATTGGTTAATATCTTTAAGCCTCGCCTTATAGATTTTAATAAAACCAAGGCCTTATTACCATAATATACTTCTCTATATCGGGATTTATCAATGCCTCGAATATCCTTTTGAATCCCCTCCCATATAGAATCCGGAGTATCCCCGGTCTGTTCGCCAACGGCAATCTTCCTTAGCATCAACGCCCGAAACCTATGTTGGGGGTAACCCAAAGAGAAAGAGCGGGTTGCGCTCAATAAGGCGGCCTTCGATGCATAATAATCGATATGTGATTTGTGTCCTTCACAGGCCCTACCGGCCAGAATATTAATCACCAGTTTTGGGTTATCTCCCACCGCTAAAAAACTTTTTATACAATAAATAGGCGCCATTGCATTGACTTTAAAAACATCGGCTATGCTGGAATCTACGGATTCTTTTATAAAATCTTTTAACCCGGACTGCATAAAAGCCGCATTATTTATTAGGACATCCAATCTTCCTAATCTTTGATACGCTAAATTTACAGCCTGCTTGATACTCTCCGGTTCTTTTAAGTCGACATCAACCACAAGGCCTTTATCAAGTCCGATGTCAGAAAAAATTTCTGTCTGCGATGTAAAAATAACCGGATAAATATTTTCATCTATCAGGGCATTTTTTACAAAGACCCTGCCTACCCTGCCTCCTGCGCCTGTTATTATAACTTTTTTTCTGTTAGCGATCTCTATATTAGCGGCCATCTTATCTCTTTAATCTTTTTAAACATCAATAGGAAACGATAATCTTTTTTTTAATCTCTTTTTAATCCTGTATTTTTTTACCATTTTTTTCAACTTACTTGCCATACGAGAAATCCTTACCAGGTTTGTATAAAAGCCCAGATCCCTCAATAATTTCAAGTCTTCGATCTCCAAGCCTTCAACATAAATCAGCGGGGGCTCGCTCTGATTGGATATCGCATCAAAGTATCCGATCGCCTCTTCGTTAAACGGCTTGAGAATAGGAATCCTGCCCGCCTTTAAGGCATCGTTAAAGAGATTCGATCCCGGATAAAAGTTCGGAAGCCCAAACGCAGAAATATCAGCCTTTAACTCCATGGAAAGCTTGATAGTCTCTAATATGTTTCCGAGAGAATCCCCTTTAATCCCAAGAATGTACATCGCCCTGGTCTCTATGCCTAATGCCTTACATGCCTTAATATCCTCCTTTAGGATATCTACCTGCGGAGGTTTTCCATGCATCTTATTTTTTATACCCATTAAGTTTGCAGACTCGACGCCAAAGGCGATTCGGGTGCAGCCAGCCTGAGACATAAGCTCTAAATCATCCGGCCGGAGCCTATGTAGGTCTGTTTCGCAATGCCACTCAAATTTGATAGGCTGCTTTAAAAGCGCCTTACAAAATTCATGTGTCCGCTGGTGTAAAAAGGCGAAATTAGGGTCTCGGAATAAGATCCTTTTAGCGCCAAAATTACTGACGACCGTTTTAACCTCATCGACAGCCCTGGTTATTGATTTTACTCTAAATTTTGAACCTTGACTCAAATAGTATGGGCAAAACTTACATGAGACCGGACACCCCTTGCTCGTCTGTAGAAAAAACCTTTCTAATTTAGGGTAATCGATTAAGGAATAATCGAGAGGGGGTATCTTTTCGAGATCACTCATAAGCCTTGTTGGATTGGATATTATATAATCCCCTCCGATCTTTCGGTAAACGCCGGGGGCGTCACAATGACTCTTTTTTTCATATACATCTCCGATCACTGTCTCTATTTCACTGACTATTATTAAATCAAATGTCTTACGGTATTTGACATAATCAACAACATAGTCGCTATAAAAACACGGGCCAAATACAGCGTAAATAGTATCAGGCCATCTTCTTTTCAATTGCTCAACAATCCTTATATCATTATTTAAGGTAGGGAGAGAGGTCCGAATAAGAGCCATTTCAGGCTTCTCATACGTTTTTAGATGATTAAAAAAATCATCAAAATCTTTAGTCTTATAAAATTGAGCATCATAAACCTGAATATCATGACCTTCGCTTTTTAAAATAGTCGCGGCCCCAAGCATATCAAGAATAGGTTCTTTATACTTACTCCTATACCATCTTGAGGTTGAACCGCCTCTACGGGTAAATCCAACACCGGCTCCGGCCTCTTTGTAGGGTAACCCTTTACCCCAGAAAGGTAGACTCAAAAACATTATAGCCTCCGCAGGACAATATCTTATATCACAATTCTTTTATTGTCAACTAGACAGGCACGTAAGGATAATTTGCTTGCCCCCCTGAAGATTATGTTGTATTATTTAGACATGGAAGACAAAAAAAAGAGATGCCTACTAACCTGGCCCCCATTTATTACTGCCCATAATCTGCCGTTAGGGATACCGTCTCTTGTTAGCTATCTAAAGAATAATGGGATTGATAATACAGAAGTCATTGATTTAAATACGGCTTATTTAAGAAAAATAAGGTTTTTCTGGTTCTTATATTTATTAAACAAACGATATCATAACCTTGTGGGGAAGATAAAAAATAAAAATACTAAAGATATAAAAAGGGGGTCTCCTGGCACGATAAAAAAAGATAACCCATTCTGGAAAAAGAAAATTTTATATTTTTATAGTTATTTAAATAGAAAGATAAACGCACTGCTCAATTATAGAAAAGTGGGGAATAGAAAAAAAAGATCTATACCGTGGTCGTTGGAATCGATTGTAAAGTTTGATTTTGGAGATAGATATATAAATGAGAGCAAAAAGATATATCAAATTCTAAATCCCCTCATTAAGAAAGACGCGTTTTCTCTAATAGGCATATCCTGTATTTACCCCCAACAGCTATTCTATGCCTTTATAATTGCGAAAGTGATAAAGATGAGGATTGACAAAGATGTGCAGATAGTCCTCGGAGGCACGCAAATAACAAAGCATATAGATCACATCATAAATAGCGAAGGGCCTTACGATTTTGTCGATTTCTTTATCACCGACGACGGTGAAGAGCCGCTCATCAAGCTATTAAAAGAATTCCCGGAAAAAGATCTTTCAGATATCCCTAATCTATATTTTAAACCCCGAGGCGAGGCAGAGAGTTATAAAAAATCGAAAGTGACCTTTCGCCTTGCCCCAAAAGACTTCCTAACGCCTGATTTTAGAGGTTTTGATTTAGATATCCACAGAAATCAGATACCGCTGCTGGCCTCAAAAGGGTGTTTCTGGGCCAAGTGCAATTTCTGCACCTACGCAGGCATGCAAGATTGCACGTATTCAATAAGTTCAGCGGAAAAGACGCTTGGAATTATAAAGGAGTTAAAAAAGGTATATGGCGTTTCAAACTATCGTTTTGTCGACGACGCATTACCACCAAGATTTATGGAGCGATTGGCCCACGCTCTTTCAAAAGATAGACTCAATATAAAATGGGCGAGCAGTATAATATTAAGCAAAGAATTTGCCGATCAGGATTTTTGCAAGACCCTAAAGAGCTCTGGCCTATCCCAGGTTTCTATAGGGCTCGAATCCATCTCACCTCGTATCTTAATTCTGATGAATAAGTGCCATAAGAATTTGAGTGAATCTGAAATTAAAGTGATCCTGGCCAATCTTAAGGGTGCGGGTATAGATGTCGGTCTTCACATCATCTTTGGCTTTCCTACCGAAACAGTTGATGAGGCCCGTAAGACGGTTAATTTTTTAATTGAAAATAAGGCCTTATATGACACATGCATGTTTCAGCCTTTCTGCCTGGAGGATGATACCCCCGTATTTAATAATCCAGAAAAATTTGCGATTACAAAGATTCATATGGGAGATAAAGATTCCGGAGAGAGATTAGGATACCGCTATGAAGTTGCTAGAGGCATGAATCAGGAAGAAGCAAAAAAATTCACCTATGGAGAAGCAGCTTATGCCTTTAAAAAAGCGCGGGTGAGCGCAATAAGCTCAGAGGCAAACTTATATTAACCGAACGGGAGACTCTTTCTACATGTGGAATAAGGGGTCGAATAAGGGGTCAGGTCTCCACTCTACACTTTTTATCTTAGAAAGCGAATATTTGACAAAATATTTGTCAAGTGTCGACTTTTGGCCTTTTGACCTTTCTTGACTTACAGTGGGAACCTTCGAGTCGTCTTCGCCGATAATGAACTCTCTGCCCATATTATTTTCCAATCTTTAAATAACAGCTTTATTGAAGAATCTATCTATCTCATCAGCATTAACAGTATGCCTACACTTGGGTATAGAATTCATAAATGACCTTCCGTAGTATCTTGTTCTAATACGTGGATCAAGAATTGCTACTACACCTCTATCTTTTTTAGTCCTTATTAACCTGCCGAATCCTTGTTTAAACATCATTATGGCCTGCGGTACTTGATATTCTATAAAGGGATTTTTGCCCTTTTGTTGTATAAGCTCCATTCTGGCCTCTGTTATTGGGTCATCCGGAACAGAAAAAGGCAGCTTCGTTATAATTACGCATTCTAAAGGCTTACCCGGCACATCTATCCCTTGCCAGAATGTACTGGTGCCTAATAAAACAGAGTTCTGGTCGTTTTTAAACTCTTCGAGCAGTATATAACGAGGCTTCTCTCCTTGCCGTAATAAGTTTATCTCTTGGTAAGCCGCGGATAGCTCTTGATATACAGCATTTAACATATGATAGCTTGTAAAGAGGATGAATATTCTCCCTTTCATGATATCTATTATTCTTTTTATCTCCTCCAGTGATTTTTGCCTAAATAGTTCGAATTCATCATTTGGGTCCTTTATTGCCCTGGGAAAATAAAGCAGGACGTTTTCCTTGTAGTTGAAAGAAGATCCCGCACGTAATTGGCGCGCGCCTTTTATTCCGAGGCGCCCTTTTATAAAGTCGAAGCTATTATTTATAGAAAGGGTTGCCGAAGTAAGTATAATAGGCTTTACCTTGCTAAATAACTGCTTATCCAACTCTTCGGCAATCTCTATGGGGGATGCGAAAAGAGAGTATTTTACACCCCTTTTTCTTGCGGATACCTCTATCCAATAGACATAATCGTTTCTCTCTTGCTTTAAGATAAAATCAAGCGAGCTAGACAGAGAGTTACAATTTTTAAGGAAGCTTTTTATTAAGGTTTCGTCTTCTTTATTATCTACATAATCCAATAGCTCGGCCAAAGAGCTTCTAAGCCTCTTTAATGGTTCTTCTAAGTAATTAAAGGTAATGTTTTTTGTCCTTATCCTTTTTGATGCGCTCTCCTGGCCGAAGATGTCACCGATTTCATGAAAGAATCTATCAGAAGTATACCGTGCCTCAACTAAATTCTTCTCTATCTCTTTACCTGCCTTAGCGCTTAAAATTTTAAATTTAATCAGCAACCCCTTTTTTGTATTCGGATTATATATAGAATCGAAAAAGTATTTGATTTTAGTATTGCTCGCTTCAAGGCCGAGATAGCTAGTGGCCGCATCTTCAAGTGTTTGGGCCTCGTCAAAAACTACCGCATCAAAATCCGGAAGGACCTGCCCGCCTGAGGCAAGGTTTGTAAAGAATAAGGCGTGATTCGTTACTAATATATGTGACTTCTTCTCTTTTTTCTTTGCTTCCCTATAAAAACAGTCATCTCTATAGAGACATTTCTTGCCTAAACATAAATCAGGCTCCCTACATACATTACTCCATACTTCATTCTTGGGAATAAAGTTTAAGTCTGACTTAATGCCTGTATCGGTTTCCTTCGACCATTCTGCTATTCTTCTTAACTCCTCAAGGTGCATATCCTTATCAAAAAGCTCATATGTATATTCATTATTAAGTCTTCTTTTACACAAGTAGTTTTCAGAACCAAGGCACAACGCATAATTAAAGTCTACCTTTAAGGATTCCCTTAAAAAAGGTATATCTTTTAAATAAAGCTGATGTTGAAGAGTTTTTGTATTGGTCGAAACGATTACTTTTTTATCATTTTCGGTTGTGTATATTATAAAGGGTATTAGATAGGCCAGGCTCTTTCCTACCCCGGTGCCTGCCTCTATTATAAGATGCTTATTATCTTCGATCGCCCCCCCTATCGTTTTTGCCATCTGAAGTTGTTCAGACCTCAATTCATAACTTTGCAGCCTCCGGGAAATAATACCAGCCTCTCCTAATATCTCAACAGTTTTATCCTGAATAGCTAAAACGGTCTTATCTTGAATTTCCATTCACGTCTTCCCGTGCATTTTTTCTATCAGTCATTTTGAGTTTTTTTAAAATGCTCAAACATATGCTTACGGGCGCTGTCAATCACACGAAGCTTTGTTGCCATGCTTACTTTTATGCCTAGCCGTTCGCTAAACGGTTTGAGATAAAGAATGAACTCATCCTTTCTTACCGCTATCTTTTCAGGAATGGTCTTATGTTCCTCAAATATCTTAAACAATTCTTCAAAAAACTCCGTCCTGAAATTGTCATGGTTAGAGACATGCGCATTAAGAATAAAATACGAGTACCTGTCCGCGAATAGGAGGGCTACCGGAAAATAGGGCCTTTTACTCTTCTCTGCGATATACATGGGAGCGTAAAAATAGTCTATCTCCCATGTCTCTTTCTGTCTTGTGCATTCCTTTCTGATATTTTCTAGTCTCTCTTCATCTATGGATTTAACCATTAATACCATCTTACGTAATAGCGGGGCAGGTTTAAGCCATGCGTCTTTCCATTCCATATTAACGTCTTGTATCCTTACGTAACGGGTTTCTCCACCTGGCGAAGAAAAGAGATTGGGGTTTTCTTTAAAGCGCCTCACTACATCATTAGCCTGTCTTAAGCACACAGTTAAGAATTCCGCCTCATTTGCGGTTAGATACCATGGAAAATACCCCGGCCGGTAGTTCCTGAAAAGCGGCCAGGCTTTTCTGCCGCTGAACTCTAATCCTAAGTTTTTTATAACATTGAGATCTGGCTTCTTGAGGTATTTTTTATCTTCAAATGTAAGAAGCAAACAATTTTTACGATGCAGGGCATCGTCATCTATTGCATCTTCGTCTTCTTGGGAATCTTTAAGATACTCTTCGAGCCCTTCTGTCCCTAAATAGACAGTGAGGCCGAAAACTTCCCCTGCCTTGCCTAAGACACAGCAATAGCCGATCTCGTTATCCTGCGGGTTACGCACCCCAAATAAATCCGAATCCCGCATCCAACCCCACGGCGCCAAGTCTTTAAATTCTACTGCCGCCTCGTACAACGCCTTCCATACCTCAGGCGTGGGAGATTCTTCAATATCTTTTCCTATCATGATTGCACCCTACTCTCTCCTTTTTTCTTTCAATAGCTTTTTTATCTTTCTCTCTAATGCTTTCACTATCTGTTCTGCATAGTGTTTCATAGAGCGGATTAGGAGTTGTAGCTCAGGTTATGCCTTCAAAGTACACTTTAGCCGAAGAAAAAGGGCAATCCTTTGCCTCTTTTATTATATTAACCCATACGGGATTTTGCAATATATAATTTAATCTTGTAAAAAACTCTTCTTCCGTTCTTAATATAGTATCAAAAAAGCGCCTCTGCCAGATAATACTATCTTTTCTTGTTAGATTATTATATACCCTGCCGAATGAGCTTTTTATGTGCCTTGTTATCTCTGATATCTTATATTTAACCGACTTAGGCTGTATTATCAAGTGTAAATGCGAGAGGCATAATAAAGCAACGGAAGAGACTCTATTTTAGGACAACTTTATAATAACCGAGTACGTACATTAAAAAAGCTGCTGCTTTGATGTTTTTTTAGGCGGGATAAGAGAAATGAACAACTTGTCTTTATCTATGTTTTGTTTCTCGAGCTTCTCTGAAAGCTCTTGACGTGTCTTGGCATGTGCAAAGATTTTTTCCTTTGACCATGCGATATATTCTCCCCCGTATTTATCTCGAAACTTTAAAAGAGTACTGAATCTTTCATGATCAAAATAGACGCCCATACCTACTCCTGAGGGACTAAATCCACCATAAGCCTCGCTCTTAGCGCTTTAGCCAACCTTGTCAAGGTATGTATAGTTATTTGCGCATTTGCTGAATCTTCAAGCCTTGATATGTTCTGCTGAGTTGTCCCAATCTTTCTCGCAAGCTCACCCTGGCTTAAGTGCCTTAGTTTTCTAAGCTGAATAATCTTATATGCGATCTTAAGCTTTAAGACTTCTTCGTCATAGGCCTTCCTGAATTCAGGGCTTCTTTTGTACTCTTCTTCTACATGCTGGCTGATGGATTCAGGAACTATTGTTTTTCTCTTTCTCTCTTTTTTTCTCATTTCCATCATCTCCTTCTATCTTAAGTTAATACGTCCTTCGTTAAACCTTATCTGGAAATCAATCATTCTTTTACGCGCCATTAGTTTATCGTTCTCAGGAATTTTATCTCTCTTTTTCTGTAAACCATGCAATAAGACGATATAGTTTTTAAACATGTATGCGTAAATAACTCTTACATTATTCCACGCAAATGCAACCCTAAGTTCATACAGGTCCTTGTCAATTTTATCTACCAAGGGGCGTCTTGCTTCATGCCAATGCGTTTCTAAGAATTCAACCCTGGCTAAAATCTTCGCTTTTGTCTTTTCGTCGAATTTAGTTATGAATTCTTTTACAGGCTTCTTGCCTCTAATATCTTCATAGTATATTGCTTTCTTATGTGTCATATCCATAATAAAGTATACACTATTTTTTGTGTATTGTCAACCACTTATTACACTATCTTTAGTGTATATATTGACCCCTCCTATTGAATTTTCCATAACACTGTACCGTATATGGGATTATAACTTGCCTCTTGCCCCCTATTCTAAAATTAATTTTAGAGATTCTCTCAATCCTTCATCGCGTTCTACAACTATTATCTTATTCTTAATTCTATTTAAGTATTATAAGGCCTTCTGTTTCTAATATCTTTTTAATGGTTTTTAACAAATTCATTTTATCATAACTTCCTATAATGCAATTGCTCTTGAGAGACATTATCAGCAGAGTCTGCGGCTTCCGCCTTAAAATCGATTGAAGGTGCCTTTATCACAAGATAATGCTTCTTCTTTTTAATCGACCAGCGCTTGCCGCATTTCGGCCTGCGCCTTAAGCGTAGGGTCTGGTCATTATCAACTAAAAGTAGCCCTTTTTTCAACTGATTCAGTATATCCTCAGCATCAGGGCCCTTTATGGTGAGGGACCTTTTTCGCTGGTTGATGGTTATGTTCGGAAATTTTCCCTTCTTGAGTTTTATTCTGTAGCCGGTAATATCGGGGGTAACCAGGCTCACCTTTAGTTTTTTGACTCCCGAGAGGTCATCTTCCGCATTGCAGGTAAGCCGAAAAAGATGATGGTGACAGCACCGGCGATGTTTTCTCTCTATGGCATCCAGGCTTAGGGATATCGCCGGCGGGGTCTTATCGATCTTAACCTCCAATGATTTAGGGGTCTCGGCATTGGCGGCGTTATCGACAGCCAAATATGTAAAGGTGGTGGCGCCTTCGGCACTCAAGATTACCTGTGCGGTCTGGCCAAAGACGAGCTCCTCGGCCATCGAGGCGCCGCTCAATTTATAATACAATTCCATTACGCCTGAGCCGCCTGCGTCATCGACTGCCGAGAGATTGACGTTCACATCGGTGTTGTTCCATCCCGCTCCATTGGCAGGAGGAGTTGTCCACGCCATAGTAACCGGCGCAATAGTATCTGTCGGGGCAAAGCTGATGATATTTACCGTGGCATTGGTGCGGGTGGCCTCGCCTGCGGAGGGGAAATGGACCGTGGCGTAATTTATCACTTCGGAGTAATCCTCAATATCCCCCTTCACGTTTACCCCAAAGGTCACAGAGCCGGTCTGGCCAGGCCCTACCTCCCCGATAAACCAGCTGATGGCCCGGGTCTGCGGGTCATAAATGCCGTCGTTATTGATGAACAAGGTTAAGTCATCCAGGTCCGCCTCTAAGGTATCTGTGATATAGACGCCGTAGGCGGTACCTTCGCCTTCGTTTTCGTAATCTATGGTGTAGTTGAGGCGGTATCCGGGATCTACCTTACCTTCGGGCAATACGAACTTTTCATTAGGGTCGCGGGCGGTAACAATCTCGCTGGTGCCTATCCCGGCGAAGCTGCCTAAAAGAGCGCCGGGGCCCTGTGGCACGGTCCCCGTGAATATATCTTCGAGCAGCATCCAGTTCTGCCAGCCCCCATGGGTAATCTTATATTCGCTTCTATTCCTTATCTCCACTTCTATCCCCTCTATATCAGCGAAATCCTCTTCTTTAAATAATGCCCCTGTCATGGGATTCCCCTGAAGGAAGAACGATCTGGGGTATTCTTCGCCGGCTACCTGAAAGACTAAGAGATCAGGGCCATATTCGTTATTGGGGTTAGATGTGGCATTTATCGCGAAGTACTCTACCTCTTTTCCCAAGCTTTCCTCAAGCATATGTATCGCATCGCTTACTCCGCTAAGCTTGGCTCCGATTTCATCCAAGAGAGGCGCCTTAATCTCTTCTTCTTGAATTTCAAGATCCAATTTCCAATCGCCGCCGAACTGTTTCTTGTAAGAGATGGTGCCGCTAAATCCGTCTAAGAGATCGTCGTATTTAGACTGGTAGAGGACTACCTTCTTAACCCCTTTCTCTTTATAAATAGGAAGGAGGGTCCGAAAATCAAATAAAATCGGAGAGACTTTATAGAGGGTAAACTCCTCGCCCTCGGTGGTCCCAAGCATATCCTTTCCTCTCTTAAGCCTCCCATCCGTTACCGGATTTCCTCCGCTGTAACAGATGATGTAATTCAATATCTCGCGTACCTCATCCTGGTCGTTGTATTCGGTAGGGACAGGATTGCCGTTTCCGTCCCCAAATATGGGTGAGGCCAAGGCTGCGTGCATGGCGTCTGTTAAGCCGATGGGATCGCCTCCAGTATTGAGTATCGGCTTCCAACCAGCGTCATATTTGCTGCCGACCGAGCGCCAGGATTTATAAGTGGCGCTCTCTTCGAATATAATGCCATAGTCATATATAAGTTTTGTGACATATTCATTGGGCGGGAGCCTGACGCCGTTGCGAACCTCACCCATTGTGTCGGAATGCCACTGGAAACTCTCTATATTGGCATAATTATGCAACTTCATATGGCCGGGCAGGCCCCACATAACCTCCACTTGAACGGCGAGGTGATCTACCGTCCCTGCCGGCAGATCACCGAGGTTCCAGGCAACTTCAGCGGTCTCTTCTATGTACTGCACCCCGGAAGAGCCTGAGACGAAATTCACAAACGGGGATAACTGCATAATCACGGCCACGTCAGGGGCGTCGGCGCTGCCGTCGTTTCTATATTCGATGATATAGGTTACCGTCTCTCCGGGGCTTATCCTCTGAGGACCCCAGAGCTCGAGATTCAAAATAGGGGCGGCAGGTAACTCTGACCAGATCATCTTTATCTCCAGCTGCAACCTTCGGGGCTGGACGGTCTCATCCAAAATACCGTAGATAGTGCCCAGGAGGGGTTCGGTAAACATTCCTCTCTGTTCTACCCGGCCCGGCTCGTTGACTACATCATAGCTCCACCCGCTTCCCGCACCATTACGAGAGGTATAGGAGATTATAGAGAAACCCTCCCCGTAATAAGGATTGGCCTCATTATCAATTCTGATGTGTGTGAGGACGATGTTTAAGGACCCTTCATAATCACCGCGGGCATTCCCTTCCAGGGCGCTCTGCAGGAGATACAGCTTTTCGGACGGATATTCGGTAATGTCATAGAGCTCTACGGTGCCGTCTATGACCAGCTTTATGCAGGCCGGCTCAGCGCCGTTCATATTGAGCGTCCAGGTAAACTGAAAATGGTCATAAATGCCGTTTCCCGGGACAGACTCTCCGGCGTAACCATCCATAATGCCGGTCAGGTCCCCCGAGATGGTGCCTTTAAGATAGACCTTTCCTTCTTCTTCTTTATCGAACGATACGCCATGCCACTCTCCGGTATAGTAGCTGCCATCGATAGTGGCTGACCAGTCGCCCTTGAAGAAACCTTCGTCTTCAAAGGGGCCGGAGCTTATGTGGACCGCTTCGACATTGGTAAGCTCGATATCCGCCTCTAAGTCTCCGGTAACTGACGTAGTGGTCATAGTCATATGCTGACTGACGACAACCTCGAATGTCGTCTGGGCATTCGAGGTTGTCTCCTCCAGGGCAGGAGGCGGCGGCTGAAAGTAAAGCCAGAACGGCTGCATCAGCGGGTATTGGTCGTTATCCGACTCTAAATTATAAGGGGTATCCCCTATCCCGTCGTTATCGGTGTCGACGCCCCAGTAATCACTCCAGCGATTACCAAGATAATTGGTATATTCGGTTTCGTTATATACGTAATCAACCGGCTCCGGAGAATTCCAGAGGTTGCCGGTGTTGTCAAAAGAATAGCCGTTTCCGTAGGCAAGGTTGTCTACAAAATCATTGAGGTATATTCTGTTATTGTCGCTGGAATAAATAAGATAAATCCCCCAGCCGTTTAATACCACTGTATTCTCGGTAATGGTATTGCTGCCGGCGCTGTGGAGGCTTATACCCTTGCTGCTATTAGTAATGCTATTATCAACAAGGGTGTTTCCGTTAGAAGAACGCAGACCGATCCCAAAATGGTTGTTCGAATTCGTGGCATTGCCTTCCAGCATATTGTTGTGGGAACTCACATTGAGGTATATTCCGTAGAAGTTTGAGTTCGCGTAATTATCGCTCAAAGTGTTATTGGAGGAACTGATGAGATAGAACCCCCACATATTTGAGGTGGCGTTACTATCGGTAACTACGTTATTATTGGAATTGTAGAGATAAACCCCCCTGATGCTATTCGAAACAAAGACATTTTCTATCCGCGAATTGTGGGTGCTCCTGAAGAAGATGCCATAAAATTTATTGCTTATGGCCAAGTCTCGCACGGTGATGTCGTCACAAGAGATAAAGTACAACAGACCGGGGTCGATTGAGGCGCCGTAAGTTTGGCCGGTTGCGCCTACTATGTAATACATGGGTTTGCCGCCGACTAAGTTAGACGTGTCTATATCATGATGGTAGTAGTAATCCCCCCCGGAGCCGATAAGATAAAAATCATACCTGTTGGCTGACATGGTATTATTGGTAAAAGTATTGTTGCCGCAGTTTTCCATGTAGATACCATAGTTGCCGTTCGAATTGCAGGTATTGCCGGAGAGGATGTTGTCGTTGCTGTTTTGGGTGAGGTCGATTCCGTTGCCCGTATTGGAGTTTAGGGTATTGTTGGTGAGGGTATTACTTGGAGAGCGGTAAAGCTGAATTCCGTCATTATTTGAGCTGACATTATTCCCCTCTAAGATACAGCTGTTACAATCCTGAAGAGAAATCCCATTGGAGAATTGCGTCACATTTAGATTCTTGATGGTAACGCCGGTCTTCATCCATAGGTATACGCCGTTTCCCGAGCCGGTTCCGGTTATGGTATGCCCGTTGCCCTCTAAGGTCACGTTGTCGGTATCTATCTGGACACCCTGGTCGAGATCCGCAGTTAAAGTGGCTATTCTTGTATCCGGGTCCCAGGTGCCGATCGCCGGGTCACTCCACCCCACATCGGTCAAATGGTAAGCGCCTTGCCCTTCCGCCTCTTCTATATTAACCAGAATAAGACATAAAATTAAGGGGATAAAACGAGTGATTGATTTTTGTAGTGTAGACATTTTTTATAACCTTTTTTAAAATAGTTTAAAATAGGGACATTTAAAATAGGGACAGACACCATTTATACTTCTTCTTCGGTCTGCCTTTTGGTTTTAATCTTAAAAATCTATTAAGCTTCCTTTCAAGTTTTTCTATGAAATCACTGCTGCCCAGCGGTCTTCCCTTTCTGGTGCTTTCTCTTATTTGTTTTATCTCATCGGGATTATCCGATAATTCTATGAATTTCTTCCAGTCTTTTTGGTTGTATTCGATATAGTCAAAAAGCTTATTTACTCCCAACTCATCATATTTGTTTACTTCACAGTGTACTTTTGCGCTCGAAGACTCCCACAGACACGGATTGTTGACCATTCTTGCCCGCACGGGGTTCCTTTCTATGTAACGTACACATGCTATGGTGTGTTGTTCATCTATTATGCATGAAAAGAATCTTCCTTGGAATAAATGGCCGCTTACGTGCATCTTCTTGTTATAATACTGCGAATATTTCATATTTACATATTTAAATACCTTCCCCATAGAATCTTCTTTCTGGGGAATTCCGATAAGATGTACGTGGTTTGGCATGAGGCAGTAAGCTACTACTGTTAAGTAGTACCGTTTAGCCTCGTCTCTTAGAAGCGCTATATACTTCTTATAATCAGCGTCACTAGAAAATATCTTCTGCCTGTAATTTCCACGTTGAGTTATATGGTGCGGGTATTCTGCTGCAACGACTCTGGCAATTCGTGGCATGCATCAATTATATTATCTTGGGGAAATGGTGTCAAGAAAATAGGTGTCTGTCCAAAAATGCGCTCGAAATGAACGCGGTCATTTAAAGCGCCTCACGTGCAAGGTCGTCTTTACTTATAGAACTGGTCTGTTACGGTAAACTTATATTAACCGAATGGGAGGGTCTCTCTATATTTGGAATAAGTTCTTGCTGGAGAAATTCGGATCGCTGGTAAGGTTAACCCCTAACCTCCTTAAACCAGTTTCATCGCCGGGGGCAGGGATATGGGTCATATGTACCTCGCAACTCTGTAATCCTTTTAGCTTCTCCATCGCCAATCGAGCGGTCGGGTTTGTCGCTGCGCTTATACTAAGGGCGATAAATGTCTCTTCTAAATCGAGACTTACCGTCTTTCCCGACAATATATCCTCTTTAAGATTAGCGATCGACTCTATAATATTAGGCGATAATAGATGTATCCTATCAGGGATCTCCGCTAATTTCTTAATCGCATTTAAGATGAGGCTCGATGCGGCATGCATCAATGGGGAGTTCTTTCCGGTAACTATTGAACCGTCCTTTAACTCAATAGCTGCTCCGCAATAAATACCCTCATTGCCCTTTTCTTCCGCTTCCGCTTCCTCTGCCGTCTCTCTCGCCGGTTTAATCACTCTTCTCTGTTCTTGATTTACATTAAGACCTTCCATAAGAAGTTCTACCCTCTCGACTGTCTCCTTATCCACAAAACCCATGGCATACTCACAGGAGTATCTAAAGAACCTCCTTATAATTTCCTGTTTTGCCGCTTCTCTTACAGCTTTGTCATTAACGATTCCAAAACCGGCCTTATTTACACCCATATCTGTCGGAGATTTATATATAGACTCGGCTCCCGTTATCTTCTCCAATATTCTCTTTAGCACAGGAAATATCTCTACGTCGCGATTATAATTTATCGCTTCTTTCTTGTAAGTCTCTAAATGGAACGGATCGACAAGGTTAAAATCCCTAAGGTCGGCTGTGGCTGCTTCATAAGCCACATTTGCCGGATGCTTAAGAGGTATATTCCAAATAGGAAAGGTCTCAAATTTAGCGTATCCGCTCTTTTGCCCTTTTCTATAATCATGATATAGTTGAGAAAGGCAGGTAGCTAATTTACCGCTGCCCGGGCCGGGGCCTGTAACTATAACCAAAGGATTTTTGGTCTCTATATATTCATTTGCGCCATAACCTTCATCGCTTACGATTACATCTATATCTGTAGGATATCCTTTTGTAAAACGGTGCGTATATACCTTTATTCCTCGACGCTCTAATTTATTCTTAAATATATTGGCAGCGGGCTGGTCATGAAAACGCGTTATGACTACCGCGGCTATATCGAGGTCCCAGCTTCTTAAGTCATCTATGAGCTTCAGCGCATCCACATCATAGGTGATTCCGAAATCCGCCCTGATCTTCTTTCTCTCGATATCGCCGGCGTAGATGCAGAGTACGATATCGGCCTTGTCTTTCAATTTTTGGAGCAGCCTCATCTTGACATTAGGGTCGAAGCCGGGCAGTACGCGAGAGGCGTGATAATCAAAGATAATCTTACCCCCGAATTCCAGATATAGTTTATTATTAAACCTCTTTACCCTTTTTAAGATCGCGGCGGACTGTTCTTTTAAATATCTCTCATTATCAAAACCTATTTTTTGCTCCATATAACACCTTCTTTATCTCTGCAATGCTGCGCGCGAAAAGAGCCGAGCGAAGCAGAACTACCTGTCCTTATAATAATCCTGCAGCGGCTTGGGTATAATCTTTGATTTCTTTATGGCCAGTATGCCTTTTGCGCTGGCCTCCGCGGCTGCCATGGACGTAAGATAAGGGACCTTATGCTGTATAGCCTTCATCCTGATGTAGCTGTCGTCATATTTACTGCTCCTGCCTATCGGCGTATTGACAATAAGGTTTATCTCCTTATTTTTAATGGCGTCTTCGATATTCGGCCTGCCCTCATGAAGCTTATTTATCCGTCTATTCTCGATACCATTTTCTCTTAAAAAACGCGATGTATTTTCGGTGGCCAAAATCTTCAGGCCCACCTTTTGAAGGTCTCTGGCTATAGGCACTAAATCCTCTTTGTCCTTATCCGCTACGGTTAATAGGACATTCCCCTCTATGGGTAATTTTGTCCCTGCCGCCTCCTGCGCCTTGTAAAAAGCGAGATCGAATGTATCGGCGATGCCCATAACCTCGCCGGTGGCTCTCATCTCAGGTCCTAAAAGCGGGTCTACCTCCGGAAACATATTAAATGGAAAGACCGCTTCTTTAACGCCGACGTAGGGCAATTTGTACTTCTTAAGCTCCGGGAAATCTTTTAATCTCTTGCCCAGCATTATTTGAGTCGCTATGCGCGCTATAGGAATACCTGTGATTTTAGAGACAAGCGGAACCGTGCGTGAAGCCCTGGGGTTGGCCTCGAGTATATAGACCTTGTCATTGCAGATAGCGTATTGGATATTCATAAGCCCTATAACCTTTAGCTCTTCGGCAATCTTAGCGGTATATTCCTCAATCGTTCTTAAATGCTTCTCCTCGATAGTCCTGGCAGGGATAGCGCATGCGGAGTCCCCCGAATGGACGCCCGCCAGCTCTATATGCTCCATAATGGCCGCTACGAAGGTATTATCTCCGTCGGAAAGGGCATCCACTTCTATCTCAGTAGCGTCTTCAAGGAATCTATCGATAAGCATCGGGTGTTCCGGGCTTACATCAATAGCCTCTTTGGCATATTTTAAAAGCATAGTCTCGTCGTAAATAATCTCCATACCGCGGCCGCCCAAGACATACGATGGACGCACCATGAGTGGAAAGTCGATCCTCCGGGCTATCTCGAGCGCCTCGTCTAAGGAGCGCGCCGTGCCGCTTTCTGCCTGGGGGATCTTAAGCCTTATCATCTTCTCGCGGAAACGCTCTCTATCTTCAGCCAGATGGATGCTCTCAGGGCTCGTCCCCAAAATATTAACGCCGTTTTGTTTTAACTCCTGGGCAATATTAAGCGGGGTCTGTCCGCCGAATTGGACGATAACGCCCTCGGGCTTTTCTTTCTCATAAATAGTCAGGACATCTTCAACCGTAAGCGGTTCAAAGTATAGTTTATTTGAGGTATCGTAATCCGTAGATACCGTCTCGGGATTACAGTTAACCATAATCGACTCAAGGCCTTCATCGCGCAGGGCAAAGGCGGCATGGACGCAGGTATAATCAAATTCAATCCCCTGCCCTATGCGGTTCGGGCCGCCGCCCAGGATCATCACCTTCTTATTCGGCGATACAGGGACGGAATCTTCGGCGATATAGGTAGAATAATAATACGCCGCGTCTTTGACGCCGCTTACCGGGACGGTCTCAAATCTCCCGCGCTTTCCTATTGATATCCTTTTGGTCCTTACGTCTTTCTCTTTTAAATTAAATAGGCCCGCGAGATAGCGGTCCGAAAAGCCCCATTCCTTCGCCTTGGCCAGTTTCTCATCGGGAAGCTTCTTCCAAGTATATGTAAGGAGTTCCTCTTCATATTCCACGAGCTCCTTCATCTCGTTTATAAAGTAGCGGCCGATATGCGTCAATTTGTAAAGGTCCTCAATCGCTGCGCCTTTTCGAAGCGCCTCATACATCAAAAAGATACGTTCACTTGAAGGAGCGGCCAATCTCTCCATCAACCTGTCAAGCGAAAGCGTCTTAAAATCCTTCGCCCCGCCTAAGCCGTATCGCTTTATCTCAAGAGAGCGGATGGCTTTCTGAAAGGCCTCCTTAAACGTCTTTCCTATGCTCATCACCTCGCCTACCGCCTTCATCTGGGTCCCGATAATATCCTTGGCCTTGGGAAACTTTTCAAATGCCCATCGCGCGAATTTAATAACTACATAATCGCCCCACGGCTCATACTTCTCAAGAGTCCCCTTTCTCCAATAGGGTATCTCATCCATTGTTATCCCCACGGCGAGCTTGGTTGAGATACGGGCGATGGGAAATCCCGTCGCCTTAGACGCCAATGCCGATGAACGCGATGTCCTGGGGTTTATCTCAATTACTACCAATCTATCATCTTTTAGATTATGGGCGAATTGGATATTGGTCCCGCCCAAAACGCCTATGGCGTCTACGATCTTATAAGAAAGCTCCTGCATCCGTTTCTGCAAGGGCTTTGGAACGGTAAGCATGGGCGCTGTGCAGAAACTGTCCCCTGTATGAACACCCATGGCATCTACATTCTCAATAAAACAGACCGTGATCTTCTGGTCCTTCTGATCCCTAACGACCTCCAGCTCCAGCTCTTCCCAGCCGATAACAGCTTCTTCCACTAAGACCTGGTGCACCAGGCTGGCAGCCAGACCGCGGCCCACAATCGTCCTTAATTCATCTATGTTATAAGCGATCCCCCCGCCTGTCCCACCTAATGTATAGGCCGGCCTTAAGACCACGGGGTATCCGAGTTTCTCCACTATTCTTTCGGCCTCTTCCACGGAATGGCACGGCGAGGATTTAGGCATTTCAATCTTCAGTCTATTCATTGTCTCTTTGAAGGCTATGCGGTCTTCGCCGCGCTCGATGGCATCGGCTTTAACACCGATAATCTCAACATCGTATTTTTTCAATATACCCTTCTTAAAAAGGCTGGATGCGAGATTAAGGCCTGTCTGCCCCCCTAAGTTCGGCAGAAGTGCGTCGGGTCTCTCTTTCTCGATAATCTTCTCCACGCTCTCCACAGTAAGCGGTTCAAGGTATGTCCTGTCGGCCGTGCCCGGATCGGTCATAATCGTCGCCGGATTGGAATTGACCAGCACAACCTCATACCCTTCTTCCCTGAGCGCCTTACAGGCTTGAGTTCCCGAATAATCAAACTCGCAGGCCTGGCCGATAATAATAGGGCCTGAACCTATGATTAAGATCTTATGTATATCTTCTCTCTTCGGCATTGTTTATCCTTTCAACTTTACATCTTTTTTTATAAAAAAAGAGACGTCCCCTCCACCAATTTTCGGTCTTGAGAACGTCTTTGTCCTAAACATCGCTAACATTGCGTTTCTGTTTAAGTCAATTTTATATAATTCTGCATAATATGTCAAGAAAAAAATTCGTTAAAATTCAACACCGGTTTAATCCTGATAATTTTGGTTTTCACTTAACTCTTCAAATCATGAGTCAATATTATTGCCTCCGCCACCTCGCGCATGGTCTTACGCGCGTTCATGGCGTACTTCCGGATCTTAAGATACGCTTCCTCTTCGCTGAGGTTCTTATTCTTCATCAGGATGCCCTTGGCGCGTTCGATCTTCTTCCGCGCCTCCAGCTCCTCCCGGATCACTCTGCTCTTTACCATAAGCTCTGTATTCTCTATGGCGACGGCCGCCTGGTTTGCTATAGAGGTAAGTATATCTTTTTCGGTCTCCGTAAAGAGATGCGTCTTAGGCGTATAGCAGTTTAAGGCTCCTATTACCTTTCCTTTTACGCTCATCGGAATGCATAGAAGAGACTTTAAACCCTCCTTCTTTGCTATATTCTGATACTTGTACTCTCTCTCTTTTGTAATATCCTTTACCGCCATGGGTCTATTCTCTCTGGCGACTTTCCCCGCGATACCCTCGCCTATCTTCAAAGGAAGCTTCTTATTATACTCCTCGCTGACGCTCTGCGTGGCGCGAATTACAAGCTCCTTCTTCTTTTCATCGATAAGCATCAACGAACATATATTGGAACCCATAACCTGGGCGGTAACCGCTACTACGAGACGCAGGATATCTTCCAGATATAAGTCCGAGGCTATGGCCTTGCTTATTTCAGAAAGGGCCTTTATCTGCTCTCCATGATGGGGCTTACCTACACTCTTTCTCTTCTTCATACTTTTTTCTAACCGATATGCCAGTCTATCCCAAACCGCCAGGTCCCATCTTTATCAAAATCCGGCTTCCAGAGAAAAAATATGCAGGAACACTGGAAGTTTGACCTATATGCTATCTGGGACTTTGATACGGTCTCAACAGGAAAGTACCAGATCTCTTTGGGGCTTTTAGAAAATTCGAATTTAAGTTCCAACTCCTTTTTAGAATCGCGTATCTCAAAGAACTTTGCGTCTTTTACAATGCCGTCTTCGTTTAACACACCCAGGATATCCCCATTTGCGAAATAGCGGTATCTGTCCGAATTTAAAAACGGCATGGTTAGATTAAAATCTGCGCCAAAAAGGCAGTTTAAATCTTTACCCGTTATATTTTCTATCTTGTATGATATCTGGATAATACTCTTTTTAATCCTGATATCCTTCGTCAATTTTACCTCTGCTCCGGATACGGAAGACGCGCGCTCCAGGATAAGGCCGTCTCTCTTCTTTTTTGCGGTATAATCTCCGTTTGAAAACCCGCCGTGTGAATTGAATTTCGCATGAATAAAATCTCCCATCTTTAAGTCCTCTTCAACGAAATAGTCCCTCAGGCAGTGGCGCTGGTATTTATCATATACAAGCTTCCCGCTAAGTGAGGGTTCTACTCTCCTTGCATCATCGTGGTAGGGCTCCTTTTTTCGCGAGAGGCCGTCTATGATATTTGCGCATATCGGCTTATAGTCTAGCTCTCCTAAGGTCCCGCCGTCCTTCGGGTCAAGATATAAGGATAAAAGATTGTTTTCAATGATAAATTCATCCTTGCCGTCAGAATCAAAGTCCAGATTTTTTACATCTGACCATTCTTTCTTTCTATGCCTTGCGCCGTCGATTATATTCTCGGCAGCTATTAAGTGATTATAGATTGCGCTTCTTAAATGGTACATATATAAACCGCCGAAAGTCCCGTGCCAGTAACCGCAGTTACATTCCCCCCTATATAGCTCCACATTAGCCCAGTGATGGCGTTCTCTTGATTGCTTCCGGAAGCCCTTCCATAATCTTCTTACCTTATCGCTCACATAGAGCATCTTTCTGTACATATGACCCGTTTCAGGATACTTTTGTAAGAAATTAAACCATGAACCGCCGGCCCATTCCATCATCTCCTCATATGATGCCTCCGGTATCTCTATCTTTGAGGGCGCCCTGTGCGACCTTAGATAATCCGTCAACTTAACCGGACTTATCCATTCACTATTTCGTTTTATCTCATCAAAAAATCTCTTGAGCCATCCGCTTTTGTAAACCCAATCGTATGTGCCCGGCCACTCCCCGAACTTCTCCACATCATCGGCATAACAAAAGAGGGGATTGCGCCCGTTTTGGCCTGCCTTCTTAAAATATTCGATAGTCTCCCGGGGCTCTTTAAACGGTATTGTATAGCGGAGCATCTTATCGGAGAAGAATACGGCTATCCTGCGGAAAAACCCTCCTGTCAGAAGATATCCGTATGTATCCTCTTTCTTCTTACCCGCCTTTATAAGGTGCGTATCATCTAATACGCAATAACGCGCTCCGGATCTATGAAGATATTTCACAAGGGAGGGGTTCCAGACGCGTTCGGGGATCCATGCACCCCGCGGGTTTGCGCCAAACTTTTCCTTTACGGCCTTTGACATAAGGTCTACCTGCCCTTTAATATCACGCGGCGGTATAGACGGAAGTATCGGTTCATAATAGGGCCCGCCCATTATCTCGACCTGCCCCTTTGATACCATATCCTTAATGGTCTTTATAATCTCGGGATGCGCTCTTTGAAAAAACTCTAATAAGCTGCCTGAGATATGCAGCGTCATCTGCATATCGGGATAATAGGTCAGAAATTCCAGAAAAGGCCTGTAACAACGTTGATAGGCCCTCTCGAAAATCTCAGAGAAGTTGCCAACGGGCTGATGAAAGTGTAAAACCATGGCAAAGTCTATTCTTTCCATAATTTATCCGCTCTTTATCTTCTTATATAACTCTAAATATCTCTTAGCAGAGGCATCCCATGAGAAGTCGCATCTTAAGCCGTTCTTCTGTAATGCCCTCCAGGTTTTTTTATCCCTGAATACCCCTACCGCCCGCCCTATCGCTTTTAACATGGCGTCGCAAGATGCCTCTTTAAATTTAAATCCGTTACCCTTTTTTGTATGCGGATCGAAATCCTCTATCGTATCCTTGAGTCCCCCTGTCGCCCTCACTATCGGTATCGTGGCATACCTAAGGCTGTACATCTGATTCAATCCGCAAGGCTCATATCTTGAAGGCATAAGAAACATATCGCATCCCGCCTCTATCTTGTGGGCAAGGGGATTGTCAAACGCCACCTTTGCGCCTGCCCTGCCTTTATACCTCCTATCAAAGTCCTTAAAGAGACTATTGTATTTCTCATCCCCGGTGCCGAGTATGACAAAACTTGCGCCTAAATCTAAGAGCCCATCCATACCTTCAACGACCAGGTCTACGCCTTTCTGTTCGGCAAGTCTGGTTATCATCCCTATGATCGGCCTATCCTCATCAAACTCCAGGCCAAACTCCCCGCACAAATCCTTCTTGCACTCAAGTTTAGGCCTCAAATCGTCTTTTGTGAAATTCCCTGCTATAAACTTATCCGTCTCGGGATTCCATGTTGAATAATCAGCGCCGTTTAAGATGCCGTAGAGTGACTCTTTTCTCGTCCTCAGAATACCATCCAGCCCGCATCCGAATTCCGCTGTGAGCACCTCTCTCGCATAGCCTTCGCTTACGGTGCTGACGGCTTCAGAGTATACTATCCCGGATTTTATAAAACTTGCCTTCCCGTAGAATTCGATGCCGTCTTGTGTAAAGGTCCCTTCCGGCAGCTTCAATTCTTCTACCGCCTCTTTGCCAAAAAGCCCCTGGTATGCCATATTGTGCACTGCAAATAAGACCTTGATCTTTTTAAAATCTTTTCTCTCTTTATAAATATATCTTAGATAGAGTGGAATAAGGCCGGTCTGCCAGTCATTGCAATGCAGGATATCGGGCTTGCCTATATAAGGAATAGACTCCAGGACGGCTTTGGAAAAGAAGGCAAACCGCATCGCGTTATCCCCGTGGTCGCCTTTCGGCGTGCCGTACAGGCCGTCCCTGTCATAAAGAGCGTCATTTCCTATAAAATAGAAGTTGATATTCTTGTAGCTTAGAGAAGAGAGGTCGAAGCTCAAATCTCTTAAGCCTATCTTAACGGGGATGCCGGACTTAATAAGGTTGGGGGCAAACCCGTTTTGCCGCACCAGCTTATAAAGCGGCATGATAACGCTGGAATGGGCTTTAAGCTTATTTAACGCCAGAGGCAGGGCCTCGGAGACATCACCCAGACCTCCTGTCTTGGCAAAAGGCGAAACCTCCGATGAGACAAATATAATATTCATCCCGTTAGACCTACTCATAGAATCCCGCCAGAAAGGTCTAACGGGATTCATCTGGTTATGGTATCTATTAATTTATCGAAGGAGGCCTGGAATAACGACACGCCTTCATCCTGAATCTCCTGGCAGACGGCGGATAGATCAATCTTTAATTCACCCAGCTTCTTAAGCGAGTCTACGGCATCGCCTAAATCATCCTCGATAGCCAGCCTTGCCTCTCCGTGTTCGATGAAGGCATCCATAGTCTGCTGCGGCATCGTGTTTATGGTATCCTTACCTATCAACTCTTCGACATATTTTACGTCGTTGTACGCGGGGTCTTTGGTGCTTGTGCTGGCCCATAACGGCCTCTGTATCTGCCCGCCCCTCTTCCTTAACGCGCCGAAATTTTCGTCGTTAAATATCTCCTTGAACTTCTGGTATATCATCTTGGTATTTGCGCAAGCGGCCTTCCCTTTAAGCGATTCGTTTTGGACATTTTTCAGTCTCTTATCAATCCAGGTATCGATCCTGCTTATGAATAGACTCGCGACTGACGCGACTCCTTTTATGGAATTGCCGTCCTTCAACCTATCCTCCAGGCCGTCGATATAGGCCCTGGCCGCCCTTTCGTAATGCCCTACGGAAAAAAGGAGCGTCACATTCACATTTATGCCTTCCCTTATCAAAGACCTTACGGCTGCGCAACCCCTCTCCGTGCCCGGCACCTTGATCATTATATTCTCCCTGCCGATCCTTTTAAAAATATCTTCTGCGCATAAGACTGTCTTCTTGGGGTCATGGGCATATTCCGGATATACCTCAATACTGACATAACCGTCTATTCCGTTCGTCGTTAGATATATCCCTTTTAAGAGATCCGCCGCGTCTCTAACATCCGAAATCGTAATCTCATCATAGATCTCTCTTGCGCCTTTACCCTCTTTCGACAGCGTCTTTATCTGCTCATCATATATGTTAGATGCCTCTACCGCCTTTTGGAATATCGTCGGATTGGAAGTCAAACCGACTATGCCGCTGTCGATATAACTCTTAAGCGTCCCGCTTCTAATAAGCCTCCTGTCGATATTGTCATACCACGGGCTCTGTCCCAGTCTATATAATTTTCTTAATGTGCTAAGCTTAAGCTTTGTCTCCATATGAAATGTCTCTCTTCCTTAATTCCAAATACATTATTTAAAGCGACGCTCTTTAAAAAGACGGGGTGGAAGTTGCGTGCAAGCTTCACTTCTACTGTAGCTGTAGGGCAGGTTTTCCCGCCTTGGCGGGATCACGCTACAGCGGGAAAACCTACCCTACGACTTCGTCATTTCAATTTCTTGATATACTTATAATAATCACTATCCGTGGTTAAAAGTATCGTTGAATTCTCATCAATGGTATTCCTATACGTATCGAGCGTCTTTAAAAACGTGTAAAACTCCTGATCCTGATTATAGGCCTCGGCGTATATCTTTATGGTCTGGGCATCCGCCTTTCCTTTGATTCCCTGCGCAGTCTTGTAGGCCTCTGATCTTATCCGCTTTAGCTCTTTCTCTCTCTGGCCTTCTATCTCGGCGCGTTTTCCCTGCCCTTCCGAACGGTATTTCTCCGCGGCGCGCTTCCTTTCTGCGATCATGCGCTCGTATACCTTCTTTCTGACATCCTCGATATAGCTAATCCTCTTAATGCGCACGTCTACCAGTTCGATGCCATATTGCGGGGCCAGCTTCTTGGCCTTTATTAGAATCATGCCCTCAAGCTCTTTGCGCCCATCCTCTATGTGCTCAATGGCCTCTTCGGTGATGATAATGTCCTCTCCTATCTCTTCTTTGCTTTCCAAGATACGGTTTGTATCTCTCACCGTCTCTACCAGAAGATGGCTCGTTATAACGTCCCGGGTCGCCGAGTTTATGATATCGTCGAGGCGGCCCTGAGCGCTTACCTCATTATTTACCGACTGCAGGAATTTGAGCGGGTCTGTTATCTTCCAGCGCGCTGTGGTATCTACCCAGATATACTTCTTATCCCTTGTCGGTATCTGGTTGGGGTCGCCGTCCCACTGAAGCAGGCGCTTGTCGAAATAATTCGCCATTTGAATAAGCGGTTTCTTCAAATGCAGCCCCGCGGCGGTAACGGCATCTCCCACGGGCCTGCCGAACTGCGTAATTACCACCTGCTGTGTCTCATCGACTACATATATCACCCCGGTCAAAAACGCCAATATCACAATGACCACCAAGCCTATTATTATTCCGGATATCGTTCTCATTGTGTCCCGCCTCCTTTCTCGCCGATATTCAAAAGCTGTAAGATTGAAGATTGACTCGGATCTATTATATATTTATTTTTTGCCTTCGGCAGGACTTCCTGCATAGTATCAAGGTAGAGTCTTTTTCTGGTTACATCCGGCGCGTTTTTATATTCACGCCATGTAATGTCAAATCTTTCCGCGTCACCTTTTGCGCTGTTTATCTTACCCAAGCTGTATCCCTCTGCCTCCCGGATCGTTCTCTCTGCCTCTCCTTTTGCAAGGGGTATTACCTTGTTATAGGCCTCCCATGCCTGGTTGATGAGCCGTTCCTTCTCCTGTTTGGCCTCATTGACTTCGTTGAAAGCGGGCTTTACGGCATCCGGGGGATTTACATCAAGCAGCTTTACAGTCACAATCCGTATGCCTGTCTGGTAGTTATCAAGTATCTCCTGCATTTGAAGCTGCGCGAGATTGTTTACCTCGTCCCTCTTTGTCGTAAGCACCTCATCTACGCGGTAATCGCCTACAAGGCGCCGCATTATCACCTCCGTTATATCACGGACGTTATCCAGGGGGGTCCTGGTATTGAACAACAGCTTCACCGGGTCCTTAACCCTGAACTGAACAATCCATCTGACATCCAGCATATTAAGGTCGCCTGTAAGCATCAAGGACTCTTCCAGGTATTGCTTGCTTGAGTATCTTGTCTTGACGCCGGGCCTGAGCGTCCTCAAGCCGAATTCCTCCTTAAATATCCTCTTCACCTTGACAGGCGTCGCCTTCTCTATGCCGAAAGGCATCTTTACATGGAGTCCCGGCTGGCTCAGTCTTGCATATTTGCCGAAACGCTGTATTACGCCGACTTCGTCGGGACCGATAGAATATATGGCCCCGGCAAAACCAATTAAGAGCACAAGCCCTGCTACTAAAAGCGGGATCAAAGGCCCGAAATTGCCGAATTTCTTCCTTCCGATATTGAGTATATCTTCAGGTGTTTTAAAATCCATATCGCTACCCCCTTTCTCATATTCTCATATGATTGTATTAGGTTTTAAAACGACGTTTTTCTCAATTATAACAATACCGTCTCTTATGTGAAAATTTTCTTCCTGATGGTTAGATCGTTTATCCTTGTTTATTATCCTGACATTGTCGCCGATCCTGGCGTTTTTGTCAATTATGGCATTTTTAATATGGCAGTCTCTGCCTATGCCGACATCAGGCGCCTTAATGGCCTTGTTTCCTTCGAGCTCTTCAATGGTTTCATAAAAATCGCTTCCCATGATTATAGAATCCTCTATTTTTGACCCCCTCTCTATGCGGCTCCTCAATCCTATAATAGAATGCTTAATCGTTACCCCTTCTATAATAGCGCCCTCTCCTACTATTGAATTATCGATCTTCGAATCTCTTATTTTTGAGGGCGGGAGATAGCGCGGTCTTGTAAATACCTGCCACCCCTCATCATATATATCGAACGGCGGCACTATATCCGTAAAACGGAGGCACGTATCATAATAATTCTTTATAGTCCCGATATCCTGCCAGTAACCTTCGTGGATATAGGCAAAGGATCTCTTCTTCTCGAAATTGTCAGGGATTATCTCTTTTCCGAAATCCACCTTCTTTGTATTGGTCAGGAGATCGACTAAGGTGCTCTTATTAAAAAGGTAGATCCCCATAGAGGCAAGGAAGGATCTTTTGCCGTTCACGTTTGCCGAGATGCCTTTCACCTTAAACTCATCCTGCGGCTTCTCTATAAACGCCTCTATCCGCCCGTCACTCTTTATCCCCATAACGCCGTATTGCGATACATCCTCGGGCCTTACGGGATTGCAGGCTATCGTTATTTCAGACTTCTTATCGATATGAAAATCCAGAAGCCTTCTCAAATCCATCTTGTAAAGCTGGTCTCCGGAAAGGATAAGGACGTAGGTTATGCCGGGATCGTTGAAATGCCTAAGGCAGCGCCTTACCGCGTCGGCAGTGCCCTGGAACCAGTCTGTACCATCCATCGACTGCTCGGCCGCCATTATCTCGATAAAGCCTTTTGTGAAATAGTCCAGCTTATAAGTTCTTGTTATATGTTTGTTGAGAGACTCTGAATTAAACTGTGTGAGTATATATATCTTATCGATGTCGGAATTAAGGCAATTACTCACAGGTATATCGATCAATCTGTATTTTCCGACCAAGGGCACGGCCGGTTTTGATCTATACTTTGTAAGGGGATAGAGCCTCGTACCCCGCCCCCCGCCTAATATAACACATAACAGGTTTCTCATCTTTAATAAGTACTGGTTTTACGAAAAATCTAAGATTTTTCGTAAAACCATCTCCTCTGAAACTCTTCTCTGAACCCAGCCCCTGCGTGCAGGGGCTGGGTGAAGGTACGCATTAAATCCGCCGTAGCCATACTTTCATCTTTGCATGCATGGGCGAAGGCGGATATCCTTCCCGCCTTCGCCCATAAAAGAATTTCAAAGAAGTCTTGGGCTTCGGCGGGTCAAATTCGCACTTATGATTTACGTCGCGCCTACGGCGCTCCGTAAGTCATGTGCTCATTTGACTTCGTTGTTACAAAGTAGACCTTCTCTCTAAATAGATCCAAGAAGGCCTCCCGATCCATACGGCGTATTGCATCCAGGATCCCGTAGGCATCTATCTCTTTATTATATATATAACCCCTGCCTAAAAATGTCAATCTCTTTTTTGTATGCGGCGTTATGTACTTATCAAAGTCTCTCGCTTTAATGATCAAAAAAGAATTGTTCTTTTTAAGAAATACCCTGTTTAAGTTCCTCATGGTCGCGATGTCGCTCTCTTCCCTTGAGGGCCATTTGTAACAATTCATCCCAACGGGGTGATTTACATATACCTCAACCTGCTGGGGGATTATCGAATGCGATCCTATTCCGACATTGTCGCCGTCGGCTATGGTATATGACATCTTATTAAACATCGCCCCCAGTCCGCCTACCTCTTCGCTTATCGCAAGCTTTATCGATTCAAAACCAAAAAAGAAGACCAACAAAACCGCAAATATAAAAACACCCTTAAACCTTTTTTTAAAGAGAACGGCATTGTAAAGATAATTTCCCGTCATAAGTCCGAACGGCACCGCGACGGCAAGCATATAATGCCTGTGCTTCTCGCCCAGGAATGTGAAGAATATCAGAATCGCAAAGAACCATACAAGAGAGAATACCGCGCCGTTTAGGGAGGGGTCTTTCTTGGTAATACGCCGAGAAGCCTCTCTTATGGAGGGTATAAATAGAAGCGACCACGGAAGATAAAATATGAAGACGACGGGGATAAAGTATCCGAGGGCCTTGAGATAGTTAAGCATCGTCTTTATGGATAAGCGGGTGGTCGTCCCGAGGCTCCCTATTCTCTGTATGGTCTCCCTAAAGAAGATATGGTCTATATAGGGCCTTCCGTGAGTCTTTATCATCAAAATAAACCACGGCAGGCTTATAAGAAGCGCGATAAATACGCCCCGCAAGAGCCTTGCCTCTTTAAAAAACCCCTTCTCGCCCATTCCGTATCTATATCCCGCCATTATAAAGATGGGCAGTATAAGTCCGATGGGGCCTTTCGTCAGCATCGCAAGCCCCATCACGACGTATGAAAACGTATAATCCTTCTTTACCATAAGATATACGGATAGGCTTATAGCCAGCACAAAAAACGCCTCTGGCAGGACCAGCCTGGAATACCTAAAGACGGCTATGCTGGTTATAAGAACAAGCGAGGATAATATGCCGACACCCCTGTTGAAGAACCTCAGTCCGAAGAGATAGGTAATAATAACAACCAATGCCATCGATGCGGCGGCGGGGAGCCTTGCTATCTTCCAGTTCATGTCGAAAAATTTAAATAGACTCGCCACAATCCAGTAATAAAGAACAGGCTTCTCGAATCGGGGCTTCTTAAAATAGTAAGGGGTTATCCAATCGCCCTCCTCCACCATCTGCCTTGAGCTCTGAAAATAGAAGTTCTCATCCCCCTTGAATTCCAGGCCTATTACGTCAGATCGGAAGGTAAAGATGGCGAGGCTGATTACAAAGATCCCGATGGGTATGACGAAATTCCTCATAGGTCAATATTCTAACAAATAGAACCCCTACAAGCAAGGTAATACTATTCACTGTGGCGAGGGCGGGGGTTGCCTCCGCCCTCGCTCACTCCCTCAGATTGACAAATTCTATATATAGTGATATTATATGCAATATGAGAAAGACGGCGTTGGCCCTGGGAAGGGCTTTTTTAAACCTCGTATACCCGATAACGTGCTATATATGCGGGGAGAAGCTTGCCGAAAACAAGGGGCTGTGCGACAGGTGTCTCTCCAAGATAGAGACCAACGCGTTCGGCATAGCCGCCTGCAGATATGAAGGGGTCATTAAGGAGGCCTTGCGCCTTTTTAAATACAAGAATGCCTTCTCTCTCATAAATACATTCTCCCGGCTCTTTGCGGAATTTATAGACAGAAATATAGATATGAGAAAGATAGATCTGATAATCCCCGTGCCCCTTCATCCTGTAAAATTGAGGGAGAGGGGATTTAACCAGGCGCGCCTCTTGGCGCAGCCTATAGCCAGAAGATATAACGTGCCTATATCGATTTCGAACCTTATAAAGGTTAAGTACACAAAACCGCAGTCCGGTCTCAATAGAAATCAAAGGCTGCGAAATTTAAGAAACGCCTTCTCGGTCAAAAAGGCCGGGCCTCTTAAAGGGAAAAAGATCCTTTTAATTGACGACGTCTACACTACCGGCACCACTGTAAATAAAGCGTCTTACGCGCTTAAGAGGGCCGGCGCTTTAGAGGTAAAGACGCTGACTCTGGCGAGGGGCATATAATATGAACCCCGTTAGACCTTTGAGAGATGACAAAGAGGTCTAACGGGGTTAAAAAATAGTATAAGGAGGTCTAACGGGGTGATCCCCGTTAGACCTCTAACAGGAAGTAAAACTCACGAGCTCTAATAGATAGGAGGTCTAACGGGGTGAAGATATTGCGTAATTACATACTCTCCGAATTCCTAAAGGCGTTTATTGTATCGCTTGCCGTCTTTACCTTTGTCATGCTGGCCGGAAACCTGGCCAAGATAATGGACATGATTATAAATAAAGGTGTCGAGGTCTTCTATGTATTAAAACTGCTCTTGTTTCTAATTCCCTACCTTTTAAGCTACACCATATCTATGGCCACTCTATGCGCTACTCTCCTTGTCTTCGGCAAGCTCTCAAGCGACAATGAAATTACCGCGATGAAGGCGAGCGGCTTAAGCCTATACAAAATAGCAACGCCCGTATTGATAGTGGGGCTTATAGTAAGTGTATATTCCCTTTATCTGAACGACCGGCTCGTGCCAAAGGCTCATCTGGAGACCCGTAAGACAATGAGAGACATAGGGCTAAAAAGCCCGTCAGCCTATATAGAGGCGGGTACATTCATAAGAAGCTTCGAAGATTACATAATCTTCATATACGAAATAAACGGAAACAGGCTCAAGAATATCCGTATCTATGAGCCGCAAAAAGATAAACCGACGCGCACCATCGTAGCCCGGAGGGGAGAATTCATCCCTATTCCGGAGAAGAGAATCGTCAAGCTGAAGCTGATAGACGGGACTACCGAAGAGCCTGTACCCAATGATCCGGCGAACTTTTACAAATTAGACTTTAGGACCTACTACATGACCTTAAATCTGGAAGACCCTAAAAAGACCAGTGGGAATATAAAGAAGAAGACCAAGGACATGACATTCCGCGAATTAAAGACGGAGATGAAAGAGGTTAAAGATGAAGGGATACTTGACGTAGACCCCATTCTTACGCGCATACATAAAAAGATAGCCATATCTTTTTCAAGTCTTGCATTTATACTTATAGGTCTGCCGCTTGCCGTACGCACCCATCGGAGTGAAAAATCTATCGGTTTCGGCATCAGCCTCGTGGTGCTGATAACATACTGGCTCCTGCTGGCAACCGGCAATGTCTGCGCTATAAATAAGATTCTTCCTCCCTGGCTTGCCATGTGGCTGGGCAATATAATATTTATGGCGGGAGGGATAATCCTATTATACAGGACCGCCAAAAGGTGATGCCGTGAACCCCGTTAGACCTTACAAGGTCTAACGGGAAAAAATAAGGAGGTCTAACGGGGTGATCCCCGTTAGACCTCTAACAGGAAGTAAAACTCACGAGCTCTAATAGATAGGAGGTCTAACGGGGTGAATATAATGGACCGCTACATACTAAGGGAGTTTTTTCATGCGTTAATCTACTGCATTGTCGCATTTATATCTTTATATATTATAGCGGATCTTTTCAATTATATAGACGAGATGATACGCAATCACCTCACCGTAAGAACAGTCTTTATATATTACGCGACCTTTATCCCGACAATATTCGTGCAGATAGCCCCCATGGCCGCGCTTCTGGCCACGATATATACCTTGAGCAATTTCAAAAAATATAATGAAATCACGGCGATGAGAGTAAGCGGCGTAAGCCTATGGAGAATAACAAAACCCATTCTGTTCGCAAGCGCGCTCCTAAGCATAGCGGTCTTTGTCGTAAACGAAAAAGTCGTGCCGGAATTTATGCCCATATCCGCGAAAATAAGAGAAGTCAAGATTAGAGAGATTGGGAAAAAAGATAAAAAGACAGTCATAAAAAATGTGGCCATATTTGCCGATGGAAACCGTATCATATATGCCCGTCAGTTTGATATCGACAAGAATGAGCTTGAAGACATTATCGTACACCAGAATGACGAACATCAGAATCTCATTATGAAGCTATCTGCCGAAAAAGGACACTGGGTCGGAGAGAGGTGGATATTCGAAAACGGCACTTCATATAAACTCGACAGATCGGGGTATATTACGGGTCCGCCCTCGCGGTTTCGTAAAAAGATAATGGAGATAGAAGAAAGACCGAAAGATTTTATTAGAAAAAACAAGCGCATTGAATTCATGAGTTACAAACAGCTGAAGTCCTATATAGACAAGTTCTCCGCTGAGACTTCGGCCACAAAGACAAAATTGCTTGTGGACCTCTACTATAAGACGTCTCTGCCTTTCATATGCCTTGTCATCATCTTCATCGCAACCCCATTTGCCTTTATGGTTCAGCGCGGAGGAGTGTTGATAGGAATAGGCATGAGTATTCTCATCGGATTTATATTTTACAGCGTCCACGCCGTAAGCCTGGCTATGGGAAAGGCGGGGATCCTGCCTCCCCTCTTCTCGGCATGGTTCTCAAACGTCTTCTTCTTTGTGGCGGGCCTCTACTTTATGAAGAAGTGCCGTTAATCGTCGCCCTCTCCGGTCATCTCTATCTTTTTGGATGAAGCCTTCGGTCTTACCTTCTTCAATCTAATATACTTTAAGACAAGGTCTTTTGTCTCTTTAATCTTCAATTTATCGAATAGAAATTCAAATTTGGTCTCCACCTCACCTGCTATTCTTTTCCTTTTTTCCGGCGCGAGAGCCAAGATATCCTTCTTGAAAGGGCCGAGCGCCTTCTTTCTCGTCTTGTAGATAAATTGCTCTTCTGTCTGGCCTTCTTTCTTCTCGCCCGCAAGGTTTTTTCCTATCCAATCATATATCCGGGCCCTGAGCTGATCGGGAAAATCCTTACTTTCATAAATTATATTCTGAAATTCCGTAGCAAGGTGGACTTCGGCCGCCTCAACTTCAGGGAATTTACCGAACGCCTCCGGGGGCAGAGTTGAGGCCCCGTGCTGGACCGCTCCCGCCATACCGAACTCTTTTTTCGCAATCTCGGAAAGATCTCTTAGCGTATCAAAGTCGAGTTTTACCTTTGCGACCGATCCGTCAGGCAGCACTACCCCGCCGTGAGAAGTCCCCGTCTGGATGCTTATCTTTGATATGCCGCTTTGATTCACTTTTAGTCTTTTGGTATAGCCATTCATAAATACTCGCAGCTCTTCCCGTGTGGAATTCTTGCCTCCGACCTCGCCTATCTCTCCCCCTACCGAGATATCAATTCCCTCCGGCTGCAGATTGCGGATAAAATCAGTGAGCTCGGCGCAGACATCGCAGTTCGACTCCTGCTGGCCTTCTACGGTAGGTTTGGATAGATCAACCAACGTAGAAGAGTCTATATCAATATTATAGAACCCCGCTTCGATAGCATGCTCTATCAAGTCCTTCATTCCGCCTATCTCTTTCTGGGGGTTCTCCTTGTATTTTTTGGCGTTAAGTTGAAAATGGTCTCCCTGTATAAAGAGAGGTCCTTTATATCCCTCCTTTATGGCGGCGGCAAGGCAGAGGCTTGCATATTCTATGGGAGGCTGATCTGTATAACCCATCTCCGACCTGGCAATCTCAAATATAAACGCCCCGGCATTGATCTTTTTGGCCGCCCTAAATATCGCCTTGGCAAGGTCATAAGTCATAGTCCTTAAGTTTATGGCGGGAACGGTAAATCCTCCAAACCCGTCTTTTGCCCTGGCCATGTAAAGATCATTAATGCTGGAAGGATAGACCCCATTCTCATAAGCCTCCTTTAAAATCTCTTTTGCGCGCCTTCTCTTCTCATCTAAATCGGGCTCAAGCGCCAATTCTAACGCAATCTTGTCAAAGTCCTTCGCCATCAAAACCTCCTTAAATTGCCAATATCTTGGTTAGATTATAGATCTCCTTGTCCAGCTTTATCTTTCCTTTATCCCGCATACATGCGGCTTTAAAACTTACGAATGACGGCTTATCCGAGACTATGCCGACCATCCCGTCTCCTTTATCCTCAATCAAAGCATCTACAGCTTGAGCGCCAAGCCTTGACGCCAAAACCCTGTCATACGCGGAAGGTGAACCGCCCCTCTGTATGTGGCCTAACGTAATCGCCCTTACCTCAAAGCCTGTATTCTTCTTTATGGATTTGGCGGCTTCCGCGGCCCTCTTAGCGCCTTCTGAGACCACTATAATCCAGCTAACCTTGCCTTTCTTTCTGCCTTCTTTTATATCATTAGACATATCATCTATAAGATAATCATTTCCTGGAAATATCACATCTTCTGCGCCGCCTGCCAATCCCACCCTGATGGCGATAAACGGCTCAAACCTGCCCATCACCTCAATCACGTATATGCGCTCCATGCTGGTTACTGTATCTCTTATCTTATCTATGGCATCGAGGGCGGTATCTACCGCCGTATGCGCGCCGACGGCATAATCGCTGCCGCATATATCGTTATCGATGGTACCGGGAATACCGACGGTCTTTATGCCGGTAAGTTTTGAAAACTCATCGGCTCCTTTAAAAGAGCCGTTTCCTCCTATTACGATAAGCCCGTCTATGCCGCGTCTCTTTAAATTCGCGCCGGCTTTCAGCACTCCCTCTTTCTTAAGGAATCGCATCGACCGGGAGGTCTTGAGAACCGTTCCGCCTCTTGAGAGAATGTTGCTTACGCTTCGCGCGTTAAACTCGGAGATATGGTCGTCGATCAAACCTTCATAACCGCGCATCACACCGTATACACTTAGATTTTTGTATATAGCGGTGCGTACGGCGCTTCTTATAGCCGCGTTCATACCCGGCGCGTCACCGCCGCTCGTAAGTATAGCTATTCGTCGCATAGGTATCCTGAAAATTCGTGATTAGTCGTTAGTTTTTAGTCGTTAGTATTTAGTCGTTAGTTTTTAGTTTCGTGTAGACGATTACTAACGACTAGCGACTAACGGCTAGCGACTATTTATGTTCCCGATTCCCAGCTCGTTAAATAGATCTTTTGCTTGTCAGTCAACCTGTCGATCTTAACCCCGAGACTCTTCAGCTTAAGGCCGGCTATCTCTCTATCTATATCTTCGGGAACCTTATATACCTTATTCTCAAGGCGTCCTCCATTTTTTTTAATATACTCGCAGGCCATGGCCTGGTTCGCGAAGCTCATGTCCATGACACTCGCTGGGTGGCCTTCGGCCGCCGCCAGGTTTATGAGCCTACCTTCGCCGAGGACGTTTATCCTCTTTGAGCCTTTCAGCGTATATTCCTCAACGAACTCGCGGACCCTCCTCTTCTTCTTTGACATCTCCCCAAGCGCGCGCAGGTCTATCTCGACGTTAAAATGGCCGGAGTTACAGATAATCGCCCCGTCTTTCATAAGCATAAAATGTTCCTTCCGCAATACGCTGATATCTCCGGTTAGCGTAACAAAGACATCTCCCTTGCGGGATGCCTCTTTTAGAGACATCACGCTATAGCCGTCCATGATCGCCTCAAGCGCCTTGAGCGGGTCGGTCTCGCAGATTGTGACGTTCGCGCCCATTCCTCGGGCCCGGTTCGCAACGCCTCTGCCGCACCAGCCGTAGCCGCACACCACAAAGACGCAGCCTGCCATAAGTATGTTGGTCGAGCGCATTATCCCGTCTACTGTGGACTGCCCCGTTCCGTATCTATTATCGAAAAGATGTTTTGTGTTGGCATCGTTTACGGCTATCAAAGGAAAGAGAAGCTTTCCCTTCTCCTGAAGGGCCCTCAGCCTTATTACGCCGGTGGTCGTCTCTTCGGTCCCGCCCAATATATCCCTTATCAGATTCCTTCTCTTCTTATGTATCGTTGAGACCAGATCCGCTCCGTCATCCATAGTTATATTAGGCCGTTGGTCTAAGGTATTGCTTATATGGCGGTAATAAGTCTTATTGTCCTCGCCCTTAATTGCAAATACGGGTATCTTATAATCCTTTACAAGGCATGCCGCCACATCATCCTGAGTCGACAGTGGATTAGACGCGCAAAGCGTTACATCCGCGCCTCCCGCCTTCAGGGTAATAGCCAGGTTTGCCGTTTCCGTAGTGACGTGAAGACACGCCGCAATCCTGGTATTTTTTAACGGCTTCTCCTTCGTAAAACGCTTCCTTATCAATGTCAAAACAGGCATATACTCATTTGCCCATTCTATCCTCAGTCTTCCCTTCTTTGCCAGCTTTACGTCTTTTATATGATATTTCATACTTCTCCTCTCTTTTGAAAATACGAAACTCGAAATCCGAAATTCGAAACAAACTCGAAATCCGAATTTTCAAATGTTCAAAACTTTATGTTTCGGTCATTCGCGATTTTGGTAATTCGAATTTGTTTCGGATTTCGATATTCGGATTTCGAATTTTTCATTATAATCTCTTCGTCTCACGTTTTAAGTCTCCGACCATGTCTATCTCTTCCCATGTAAACCCCTCTTCTTCTCTCCCGAAGTGTCCGTAACAGGCTGTGAGTTTATAAATCGGTCTCCTTAATTTTAGGTGTTCCAGGATCCCATGCGGGGTCAAGTTAAAGGTCCTAAGGACAGCTTTTCTCAGTTTATCGTCGGAAATCTTGCCGGTCCCGTGGGTATTGACCATCAGAGATACTGGTTCTACCACGCCTATCGCATAAGCGACTTGTATCTCACAGCGCTTCGCAAGTCTGGCCGCGACGATATTTTTGGCCACATACCTTGCCATATAAGAAGCGGACCTGTCTACCTTGGTAGGATCTTTCCCCGAGAAACAGCCGCCTCCGTGTGAGCCTACGCCGCCATAGGTATCGACGATTATCTTTCTGCCTGTAACCCCGGTATCACCCTGTGGGCCGCCTACCTCGAATCTGCCGGTAGGGTTTACGAATATCTTGGTATTCTTGTCCATAAGCCCTTTAGGTATGACATGTTTTATCACATATTTGGTCATATCGGCCTCTATATCATTCATCTTTACCTTGTGGTCATGGTGGACGCTTATAACTACGGCCTCAATGCGTTTGGGTTTGCCGTCGCGATAATCTACCGTAACCTGACTCTTGCCGTCCGGCCTCAAATAACCAAGTACCCTCTCTTTTCTCAAGCAGGCAAGCCTCCTTGTGAGCTTATGGGCCATCATAATAGGCAGCGGCATCAATTCAGGCGTCTCATCCGTAGCGTACCCGAACATCATACCCTGGTCCCCTGCCCCTCCCGTATCTACACCCAATGCTATATCAGGAGACTGTTCCTGAATTGAGGTTATAACCCCGCAGGTAAGATAGTCGAAACCATATATCGCGTGCGTGTACCCTATATCCTTTATAGTCTGCCTTACTATCTTTGGAATATCTGCATAACAGCTGGTGGTTATCTCGCCTGCCACGACAGCAAGGCCGGTCGTGACCATAGTCTCGCAGGCAACCCTGCCCTGCGGGTCTGAACCGTATATAGCGTCCAGGACAGCATCGGATATCTGGTCGCATACTTTATCGGGGTGGCCTTCGGTTACGCTTTCCGAAGTAAAGAGATAGTCCTGTGCCTTTGATGATCTTTTTTTCTTAACCATTTTTCTCCTTCTCCTTTTTTGAATATAACTCATCCGCCAATTTCAATAATCTTTTATCACCTATATCGAACCATTCGCCTTTGACCTTATAACCGTATACCGGTATATTCTCCGATAACCAGCTCAGATAATAACCGGGCGCGTCCTTGTTTCCGCCGCTTGCGAGATAGCGCTTAACAAGATGCAATGTATCTTTGGGAAAAAGATAGAGGCACATGGCTGCGAGCGTAGATTTGGGCTTTTTGGGTTTCTCCGCAAACTCCAGTACCTTTTCATTTTCATCAATATCGACGACGCCGTACTTCTTTGCCTCGTTCAAATCTCCGACGTCTCTAAGGGCCAAGGCGGCCCCTTTTTTGGAACGGAAAAAAAGTATAAAATCGCTGAGGTTGAATTCAAAGAGGTTGTCGCCGCCCAATATTAAAAGATCGTCTTTAACACTCTTCTCTCTTATAACCAAATCTATATCGCCTATAGCCCCCAGACGGGTCTCATTAGTAAGGGTGCGATCATTTATAATATATATCGGCTTCTTATATGAGCTCTTCTCCGCCCATTCCTCAAAATTTGGCGTGAACTTCTCATTTGTGACTATAAAAATCTCGTCTATCTCATGCGCCTTTTCCAGCTTCTCGGCCAGCCGGTCTGTTATGGTCTTAGAGCCGACTTTTAAAAGCGGCTTAGGCCTGTTTAATGTCAGAGGATATAGCCGCGTTCCATAACCTGCTGCCAATATCAGTGCTTTCATATTTTAGGCTTTAGCCAATTCCTTCTTTAGATATGTCACGCTGTCAACGGGGGTGGGGTCGATATTATTCAATAGGGCGAGATATAAACTAACGAAATCTCCTATGTAGATAAGTAAGAATATCCTGCTTAAGAGCCCGCCCCCCTCACAACTGACCTCTACAACATCTACTCCTTCTTTTTGTATTATGGATCTTGATATATCCATTCTCTTTTTTACTCTGGGATGGTCGCCGGAATCTCTTATCATTATAACCGCTAAATCTTTCATCAAGTTCGCCGGATGCCTCCAGCCCATTATCTCATTGTGGTTCATCTCAGGGAAGACGTGCGTCGAAGAGATGGTCTTTGCATTCTCCGCAAGCTGTCCTCTCCACCGCGTCAGGACAACGTCAAAGTGTTTATTTGCCGCGTATATTATGACGTATTTATTCTGTATCGATCTTGCGATTCTCTTTCCTATGTTTTTGTCTTCCTCTACTTTCGGGGATAAGACTTCGTCGCGCAGCTTCTCCATAAGCATTGATGCCTCTTCTATCTCTTTATCCTTATTGCCGATCAGGCCTGATTTCGATAAGAGAGTAATTATAGGTATAGACGAGTATCCGAGCGCGCAGCGCGGAGGAAGCCCCTTAGGTATCAATATGCAGGGAAAGCCGTCTCTCTCTGCCCTCTTTTTAAGTTTGCCGTCAGTGGTTATCGCAATCACGTCTGCGCCTTTTTTTACGCCTTCTTTATGCGCGCTCAATGTCTCTTCCGTATTGCCGGAATAACTGGATACTATAAGGAGGGTCTCTTTGTCGACATATGCGGGAAGAGTATAATCCCTGTTTACCATAATGGGAATTTTACACTCATCATGGAGATATGCCCTTATAAGGTCGGCGCCAATCGCAGAGCCGCCTAGGCCCGTAAAGACGATTTTATTGAAACCTTTCTTTAAGGAAGATTCGCATTTATCTCCTATTATCTTCGCGTCTCTAATCTGTCTGGGGAAATCAAGAATAAGATCCAGCATCTTCGATTTATCTATCGACCTTATCGATTCTGCGCTAAAATCTTTCAAAACTTAAACCCTCCTCTTAAAAAAATTATTTAACTCTTATCGCAAATTCCGGCACAAGCTCTTTTAACTTGGAATCTACATATTCCTGTACTTCTCTTCCCGTAGACAGAGTTAGCGCCTTGTGAGCTATTTTTTTTGCCTCATCAAGCGTTACCGACCTTATGACTCTTTTTATTTCCGGAAGCACTATTGGGGAGGTGCTGAATTCATCCAAACCCAGCCCCAAAAGTATAAGCGCCAGTGACGGCACGCCGGCCATCTCCCCGCACATGCCTACCCATATACCCTTTGAGTGGCCGTTGTCTATTACGCTCTTTATGAGCCTCAAGACCGCGGGATGCGCCGGCTCATAAAGATAGGCTATCTTCTCGTTGACCCTGTCGACCGCGAGGGCATATTGAATAAGGTCGTTTGTGCCGATACTGAAGAAATCTACTTCGTTTGCCAGGATATCGGATGTAAGCGCCGCTGAAGGGACCTCGATCATCGCTCCTACTTCCATCTTTTCGTCAAACGGAATTTTATTCTTTCTTAAATCCTGTCTTGCCTCTTCTAAAATGCTGTTGGCTTGTTTCAACTCTTCCAGGCCTGAAATCATGGGGTACATTATCTTAAGTTTCCCGTACGCAGAGGCCCGCAATATAGCGCGCAGCTGATTTTTAAATATACTGGGCCGCGCCAGGCAGAATCTTATCGCCCTCCAGCCGAGATATGGATTCATCTCTCTGGGCATCTCGAGATGAGACAGGAATTTATCTCCGCCTAAATCGAGTGTCCTTATGATGGTAAAGTGGGGCTTGGTCTTTTCCGCTACGAATTTGTAGGATCTGTATTGCACTTCTTCGGAAGGAAGATCGGCCCTGTTCATATAGAAATATTCGGTCCTGTATAACCCTATGCCCTCAGCCCCGTGATGCTTGAGGGATGGTATCTCCTCAGGCAGCTCTATATTCGCCGATAATACTACCTTATGGCCGTCTTTCGTCTCGGAAGGCAGGCCCTTTAATGGCGCAAGGTCTTTCTCAAAACTCTGGAATCTCTTCTTTTCGGCTTCATACTTCCTGACGGTCGCTTTATCGGGATTTACTATTACTACACCGCGGATTCCGTCTACGATTAAAGTATCGCCGTTCTTCGTCTTCCTCGTTATCTCTTCTAAACCTACAACAGCAGGTATCTCCAGGGACTTCGCCATAATAGCGGTGTGGGATGTCCTGCCGCCTATATCGGTCACAAAGCCTATGACGTTCTTCTTGTGCATGGTAGCTGTATCCGATGGAGAAAGGTCATATGCCACCACAACGACGGGCCTCGTTAAGCCGCTTAAGGTGCTCTTCTTGGCCCCGGTGAGGTTCTTTAAGATTCTTTTACCCACATCGCTTATGTCGCTTATCCTCTCCCTTAAGTATTCGTCATCTATCTTTAGGAAGGCGCTTATATATTTTTTAATCACGTCCAAAAATACGGCTTCGACACAGACCTTTTCTTTCTTGAGCCGCACTATCACTTCATCTATGAGCATAATGTCTTCCAAGACCAAAAGATGCGCGCTAAATATCTCTCCGTGCTCAACGCCCATCTCCTTTGAGATCTTTTCCTTTATGGCGAGTATCTCTTTTTTGGTCCTGAGGAGCGCTACTTTGAAACGAGTTATCTCCTTAGGGATATCTTCTTGTTTTATCCTGCACTTGGCGACATTTATCTCTTCGCTGTCTACCATGTATGCCTTGCCGATCGTGATGCCGGGTGCTGCCGGTATGCCGTTTAATGTTATCGATTCTTTCTTCAATTTTTATTCCTTTAGTTATAAAACTTTTTCCTTTTTATCCAGATCCCCCAAAAGCAGTTTTTCCAGTTCTCCCAACGCCTGGTCTGCGTCGTCTCCTTGCGCCTTTATAAAGATAACATCCCCTTTACCGGCGGCAAGCATCATAATACCCATTATAGATTTTCCGTTAATCTCCTCTTTACCCTTCCTTACAACGATGTCACAGTCAAACTTATTTGCTATCTGTACAAACAATGCCGCCGGCCTTGCATGGAGTCCCAGCTTATTTCTGATTATTATCTTCTTCTCTGTTACCATTGATTCTTCCGTTATGCCTCTTTTTGGCGCTGCCCATATCGTTTATAATCCTGGCGAGCTTCGCCGAATCGTGTCTTACGTAATTCGCCGCGTTTATCACATTGCCCACTATTACTTTATATCCCATCTTTTCTATCATGTTGACATCCGGGTTTACGGGATAAGCGCGCTCCTTGCTATATCTATCTAACATCTCTTCAGGAATCTTTTCCGTATTAACTATACAGTGGGTCGCAATGTCAGGATTTGTATGCGCAATGATAGCCTTCAGGTGGTCGCTCGCCTTATATCCGTCGGTCTCTCCGTTTTGTGTCATAACATTGCATATATAAACTTTAATCGCCTTGGATGCGGCTACTTCCCGATATATATCCGATATAAGGAGATTCGGCATTATGCTCGTATATAGACTGCCCGGTCCCAGCAATATTATATCCGCCTTTCGTATAGCCTCTATAGCATCCCGAGTGGCTCTTGCTTCAGCCGGTTTTATATAAAGTCTCTTTATGGGTGTCGATGCATGCGGTATTTTGCTCTCTCCGATAGCGCGCCTTCCGTCTGTATATTCCGCCTCCAGCACTACTTTTGACAGGGTCGATGGTATAACACTGCCGCGTATAGCGAGAACCTTGCTCGACTCCTTGACGGCCTTTTCGAAATCACCGGTTACCTTTAACATAGCCGTTATAAAGAGATTTCCAAAGTTGTGGTCCTTAAGCCCTCCGCCCTGTTTGAACCGGAACTGAAAAAGCTTTCCCATTAAAGGTTCGGCATCGGCCAGGGCTACCAGGCAGTTTCTGATATCACCCGGCGGCAGCATGCCGAATTCCTCTCGCAACCTGCCGGAAGAACCGCCGTCATCAGCCACTGTAACTATTGCGGCTATGTTGCTGGTATATTCCTTAAGGCCGTGCAAGAGTGTAGAGAGGCCTGTGCCCCCTCCTAACGCTACTATACTGTAGTTTCTCTCCAGCTGCCTCTTCTTGTATACCAGATTGACCAGGTTCTTCTCTTTCTGTTGAGGCATAAAGACCGTGAGGAGGGATTTTATCATCCTCTTTACACTTGTAATGACTATTATGATTCCTATCATGATAACTACGCTGGCGCCGGTCTTGCTTGCGGGTATATCTTCCGATATGATTATGGCAAATCCCATAGATATCATAATAATACCTATGACGCCCAAAAATACCCACCTCTTAACCAGCATTCCCGGAAATAACCACTTTAACGGCTGCATCTTTAAATCCTTAACCTTTTTTCGAATCTTCGCTCTTTATAATCCTGACTATTTCATTCTCATCCGTTGCTTTTACAAGGACGTCGCGAAAATATTTATCCTTAAGAAGGTGCGATATCCTTGCAAGCGCTTTCAGGTGCGGGCCTGCTGATTCTTCCGGCGCTACCAGAAGAAAGAATATACGCGTAGGCTCGCCGTCCAAAGACTCAAAATCAACGCCCTCTTTTGACAGACCAAAAGCGGCGGTCAGTTTTTTGACATTGGGAGACTTGCCGTGCGGTATGCCTATCCCCTGCCCTATACCCGTAGAGCCCAATGTCTCCCTGGCCATCAATATCTTAACCAGCTCATCGGGTTTTTTTATCTCCCCCGCCTTTACCAGGAGATTGGCCAATTCTTTTATTATCTCTTTTTTTCTGGTCGATTTTAAATCGGCATTTATGGCATTCTTGTTCAAAAAATCCATAATCTTCATATCTTCTTCTTCCCTTTCTTTATTAAAATTAAAATAAGAACATGCCCTTCGACGCGCTCGCCAAATGTATACAATAACTCGCTTGCTCAGGGCATGGTGAGCAAGCAAAAATTTCTAAGAAATTTTTGCGCGTCGAACCATGGAGCGGGTGATGGGTCTCGAACCCACGGCCTTGACCTTGGCAAGGTCACGCTCTACCAACTAAGCTACACCCGCCTACTTTAAAACTTCAGTTTTTGATATATAAATTGACCAGCTGTTCAATCCAGATCGCCATGGTTGTGCGCAAATCCTTGCTTGAAATGTATACACTGCAAGTACCGTATGGCAATCTATTTTTTGTAACAGAACTACGACTCTCACTGATGTAAGATTTAATAAATTGACTTAATGATATGCCTAATAATTCCGACCAAAATGACTTGCATTTCTCTTCATTCAAATCTGTATATAAAAATAATCTGACTCTAAATAACGAATCATCTACCTTTAAATATTTCCGAAGAAAACTACAGTATAATTTTAATAAATTTGGATCAGTGTTATTTAATTCTAAATTCCAAACGTCCCGCCGGGTTGTTTTACCTTCACCCCAGTAAAGTGTTACACCTGCAATAAATAGTGGCTCATTCTTATATCGCCGGAAAGATACTCCTGCTTCTCTTTTAATCTCCTTCTCATGTTCGAGCCTATATCTTTCCCGCGCTTCATTCATTATGGCGACTTTATCTATCATCCTCTCTCCTTTTATTTGAAGAGGCGAGTTCGTCTAAACCGCCCTTCGATTCGGCCGCCGAAGGCGGCCTCGCTCAGGGCAAATTTGCCTACGTGTAAAGCTCGGCAAATTATGTAAACTGCCCTTCGACGCACTCGCCAACATCAAGAATGAGGCTCGCTTGCTCAGGGCAAATTTGCCTACGTGTAAAACTTGGCAAATTTGGTACCCGCACCAGGACTCGAACCTGGGACAGCCTACTTAAGAGGCAGGTGCTCTACCAACTGAGCTATGCGGGCTCTTCGATTTCAGAGCTATAATTATATCAAAATAATAAGATATAGTCAATGGTGGTGCGGATGGAGAGAGTCGAACTCTCAAGCCCGAAGGCACACGGTCCTAAGCCGTGCGCGTCTGCCAGTTCCGCCACATCCGCACGCGCCATATAAGATAACACAAATACATCTATAAATCAAGCACCGCCACTGCTTCCTTTTTGCAAGGCAGCGGGGCACGCGGGGATAAAATTTTTGCGGGTCCTGTCATTTGGCAGCCCAAATTTCTTGCTGGGGTATGCCAATAGATATGTAATAGAGATGGGGCCTCCCAGCCCCCATCCCCAGCTGCAAAATTTGGGCGCCCGCCAAATGCCACCCGCAAAAATTTTGCTCACCACAGTACTTTTGCTTTTCGGGTTTGTTTGCGAGACAATGAACCCAGCCCCTGCGCGCAGGGGCTGGGTTCATTTTTTCCTCCATAGATACCGTAGGCGTGCGGGGTTTATCCGAGCAGGGTCTTTTTTCTGCGAGCGGCCATGGTGCCCGAGCGAAGCGAGGGCGAGCGAGCAGAAAAACCGAAGCGAAGCTTGCCTCGGCGGGGCAAGCGAGCGTCCCTGCGAGGATAACCCCGCATGCCTTTCAAAGGCATCCTACTTCGCTAAGTACTTACGTATTTAGCTTCGAAGGATAGTCCTCCGAAGCCCAAAACATCTATGAAATTCTTTTATGGGCGAAGGAGGACACTGGCGTAAAATTAAGTCGAGCGGGCAATGGCTGGAAA